>CALGCG010000128.1 GCA_937884485.1 uncultured Bacteroidales bacterium | reverse complement strand
CTTTCCGACACCACCTACCACTTCGGCATCTATGCCGAATGCGGCGGCGGCGATGTGTCGGGCACTTCTTTCTTCTCCTTCACCACCCTGCCTGCCTGCCCGAAGCCCACACAGCTGCAGGTGGACACCGTCAACACGTCTGAAATAACCATCAGCTGGACTCCCGGCTACGAGGAGACCACCTGGCTGCTGTCCATTAACGACAGCGTGGTTGAGGTTACCGACAACCCTTATATTATTGAAAACCTTACCTCCAATACCGTCTACACGCTGCGCCTGCGCGCCCTGTGCGGCGACGGCGACACCAGCCTCTACACTTCTCAAGTTTCTGTCCGCACCCTGCCGGGCGAACCCGTAAGCGAGTTTCCCTATACCTGCGGATTTGAAGATGCCGAAGACAATGCAGGTTGGGTGCTCGACAACGGCAACGCTACCAACAAGTGGTTCATCGGCTCGGCCGTGAGCAATGGCGACTCCAACGCTCTCTATGTCTCCAACACCAATGGCACCTCCAATGCCTACAACAATGAATCGTCAAGCCATGTCTATGCCTACCGTTACATCAACTTCAGCGACACCGGCGCCTATGCCTTCTCGTTCGACTGGCGTTGCGAGGGCGAAAGCCACTACTACGACTACCTCCGTGCCTGGCTTGTCCCGGCCAGTGTGAATATTGCAGCCGGCGACGGCAGCACCTACAACTACGCCACCATCGAGCTGCCGGGTTGCATCGACCTCGTTCCTGCCGACGGCGACGGCATGCATACCCTTGCCGAATCGTCCTCCTTCACCACCCTGGCCGGCGAGTTCCGCATCAGCACCCCCGGCATCTACAAGTTGGCCTTCCTGTGGTCCAACGACGGCGGCGGCGGCGACAACCCTCCCGCAGCTGTCGACAATGTCTTTATCAATGTCAACACCTGCCCGGCTCCGTATAACCTCACGGTCGACTATGTCAGCAGCGACTCCATCACCGTGAGCTGGACTGCCGGCGGCGAAGAGTCCGGCTGGCTGGTGAGCCTCAACGGCGGCACTCCCGAAAATGTCAGCGATATGACCTATACCTTCGAGAACCTCAGCGCCAACACCGACTATAACATCACTGTCCAGGCCGACTGCGGCGGTGATGTCAGCATCCCCGCGAGCGTTTCGACCCGCACGGCTTGCGGCATCATGAGCCTGCCCCTCAACGACGACTTCAGCAGCTACGCTTCCAGCAGCTATCCCTCCTGCTGGACCCGCGCGATGAGCGGCAGCTACCCCTATGTCACCTCCAGCTATGGCTACAGCATGCAATTCGCCGGTACGGCGGCTGTCATCGCCCCCTATATCAACGCCCCGCTGAACCAGATGCTCGTCAGCTTCGACCTCCGCAAGGAAGGTGCCTCCTCGGGCCAGATGACCTTCGGCTACACCTCCGACCCCGTCGCGGCCAGCGATATGGTGGTGCTCCAGACCATCGACCCCGCTACCACCGCCACCTACTATCATTATGAATACGACCTCTCGCAGGACACCAACCTGACCAGCCTCGACCCCGACAGCGTCTACTACCTTGTCTGGCGTCAGAGCAGCACCTCTACCATCTGGTACTACTGGCTGGACAATGTGCTCATCGAGCAGGTGAATCCCTGCACCAAACCCGACAACTTTGTTGTCAACGGTGCCATTGCCGACAGCGTTGTCGCTCAGTGGAGCGAAATGGGCGAAGCCACGGCCTGGCAGCTCTTTGTCGGTCCTGTGGGTGCCACTCCCGATGCCGACAGCGCCATTGATATGAGTGACACCAGCTATGTCTTCACCAACCTCGCTGCCGGTGTGGCCTACGACATGTATGTCCGTTCCGACTGCGGCGGCGACTACAGTAACTGGCGCGGCCCCGTGTCCGTCACTCCCGGCTCCTACATCATGGGTCCCGGCCACGCCACCATCTCCATGTGCGGCGGCGCCATCTATGACGACGGCGGCCCCAATGGCGACTACGCCAACAGCTTCGACGGTATGGTTACCATATATCCCGGTGCTGCCGACTCTATGCTCACCTTCTACGGCACCCTTGCCCACGAGAGTTGCTGCGACCACCTCTATATCTATGAGGGTGTGGGCGACGGCGGCAACCTGCTCTGGAGCGATGGCAGCAGCAGCACCACCAACCAGACCATCCCGCTCGACACCTGCGTTTCCGGCCCCATCACCATCAAGTGGCACTCCGACGGCTCCGGTGTCAACGCTGGTTTCGAAATCTTCGTCAGCTGCGTGGCCGCTCCCCAGTGCTCGCCTGTCGAGGCACTGACCGTGAACACCACTCCCACCGCTGCCCTCGTCACCTGGCAGCCCGGTTACTATGGCACCTATAGCGGCGCCTTGGTCGAATACAAGGTCGACACCGTCGAGACCTGGACCGCCCTGCCCGCCGTCACCGGCACCTACGCCGTCATCACCGGCCTCAGTGGCAACACAAACTACAACCTGCGTGTGACCACCGATTGCGAGGGCTTCCCCGGCGGCGTGGCTACTGCCAACTTCGTCACCAGGCAGTTCCCCTGCGAGGTTGAAGACACTACCCAGTCTACTACCGGCACCATTGGCACCGGCACCTCCGAGACTTCTGGCGTACCCGTCAACAGCTCTTGGGGCAACACCATGTGCCAGAGCATCTACCTGGCCAGCGAGTTGACAGATATGGGTCTGGGTAACACCATCACCTCCATCACCTACACTTGGACCAATAACTCCAGCTATGCCAAGGAGTTCTCCATCTATATGACCAACACCTCGGCCACCGAATTCACTAGCACCAGCGCTTCCAGCTGGCAACCTACGGGTGCTGCGGCTTTGGTTTATAATGGCCCGCATCCTACCGGAACTTCTGGATCGGTGACCTACCAACTGGCCACCCCGTTTGTGTGGGACGGTTCGAGCAACATCTGCATTACCACCACGATGAACCAGCCCGCAGGTGCTTCGCACAGCAGCTCCGGCTTCTATGGCAAGAGCACTGTGACTTCGCCTCAGGTATATCGCACGATGTACAAATATCAAGACAGCAGCCCCCTCGACGGCTCCAACCCCGCTGTGGTTTCCCCGAGCAGCCGTAGCTACTATCGACCCAACATCACTCTCTCCACTAGCGGATGCTCGCAGTACGGCACCTGCGCAGCTCCTGCTGTTGCAGTGACCGAGGTTACCACCACCACGGCCACCGTGGTCTGGGCTCCGGGTAACACCGAGACCTCTTGGAGCCTCTACTACCGTATGGCTGGCGAGACCAGCTGGAGCGCTCCTGTGGCCGTCACCGGCAGCAGCTACACCGTCTCTGGCCTCACCCAGGGCCGCCGCTATGAGTTCATGGTGGAAAACACTTGCTCGAGCGACACCTACGCCGCCACGGTCGAGGCCACCCTGCTCTGCGCCCAGATCAGCAGCCTGCCCTTCACCGAGAACTTCAACACCTGGGGCACCGGCTCTACGCCCAACTGCTGGAGCAACGCTGCCGGTTACTCTCCCACCAGCTATGGCGTCATCAGTGGCACCTACAACCACAGCGGCTCCACCGGCGGCTCGGTCTACATGTACTCCAGCTCCACGCTGACCAACAAGACCTACCTGGCCCTGCCCGAGCTGGACACCCTCACCTACCAGCCCAGTCAGCTGCAGCTTGTCTTCAGCCTCTTCTACACCAGCTCCTCCTATGGCCGTCCCGCCGTTGAGGTGGGCGTGATGAGCGATCCCGCCAATGCCAGCTCCTTCGTCGTCGTCGACACTGTGCAGCACAGCGGCGCCCTCAGCACCTGGGAGACCTTCGAAGTGCCCATGGCCAACTACACCGGCAACGGTGCCTATGTGGCCATGCGTACCGCCTTCGACAGCGCCTACAGCTACTTCTACCTCGACGACCTGACCCTCGAGGTCATCCCCACCTGCCCGCGTCCCGACAGCCTGACAGCCTCCAACGCCACCACCAACACGATCGACCTCGGTTGGCATGAGCGCGGCGGCGCCAGCCAGTGGATCATCGAGTACGGTCCCCGCGGCTTCGAGCTCGGCACCGGCACCACCGTCGCTGCCAACAGCAACCCCTTCACGCTCACCGGCCTGCCCAGCAGCTTCCAGGGTGAATACTATGTGAAGTCCATCTGCGCCGTCGGCGACACCAGCGAGTACAGCCGCATGGCCTGCGCCTTCGGCACCACCCAGGTGCCCGCCACCCTGCCGTACAACTACGACTTCGAGGATGTGGCTGAGTGGAACAACTGGCAGACCAGCACCAACCACGAGACCAACAACTGGTACCGCGGCACCTCGGTGGCCGACAGCGGCAGCTACGCCATGTACATCGCCGCCGGCGACACCGCCTCCTACTTCAACTATGCCTTCAACGCCGTTGTCAACGCTGCCGCCTACCGCGACATCGACTTCGGTCCCGTCGACAGCAGCTACACCCTCTCCTTCCGCGCCCGCGTCGGCGGCACCACCACCAACAGCTACGACGCCTTGATGGTCTTCCTCGTCGACCCGAGCATCGCCACTGTCGCCTCCACCGCCAACATCACCACTCCGTGGGGCAATGTCAACGACCTCTACCGTATCGCCGCCGTGCGTCTCGACACCACTTGGCAGACCTACGAGGCCTCCTTCGACACCATCAGCGGCATCCACCGCGTGGCCTTCTTCTGGTTCAACCAGAACACCGGCGCCAGCTATGACAACATCCCGCAGCCCGCGGCCGTGGACAACATCCACATCAAGTACGCCTCCTGCCCGCGTCCGGTCAACCTGACGGCCA
Source organism: uncultured Bacteroidales bacterium (assembly GCA_937884485.1). Taxonomy (GTDB): domain Bacteria; phylum Bacteroidota; class Bacteroidia; order Bacteroidales; family P3; genus Colimorpha. The sequence goes on along the minus strand of CALGCG010000128.1, from coordinate 84,435 downwards.
TCGTCAGCGAAGGCGGTGTGGCTTCCCTGTCGTGGCAGGGTTCGAGCAGCGCCAACTATGAGATTACCTACCGCGCCGTCGGCGACACTGTCAACCAGACGGTCGTGGCAACCACCAACAGCTATACCCTCACCGGTCTGCAGGCCCCGGCCAACTATGTCTTCTGGGTGCGCAAGCTCTGCGGTGTTGGCGACACCAGCCTCTACAGCGACGGCTACCAGTTCACCACACCGTGTGCCTCTATCAGCTCCTTCCCGTGGGTTGAGTCGTTCGAGAACGAAGCTGTCTTCGACTGCTGGGCCCAGGAAGGCCCCGGCACTTGGGAGTGGGGTACCGGCGACTACAGCACTACGACGGGTGCCGGCGATGGTAGCCACAACATCCTCATCACGCACAACAACGATGGCGAAGCCACCAAGATTATCACGCCCGTGCTCCAGCTCAGCGGCGCCGATGCAACGCTCATCTTCAAGCACATCCAGCGTGAATGGGCTGGCGACCAGGATGAACTGAACGTCTACTACCGTACCGACCAGGCCTCGCCGTGGGTGCTCCTGGCCAACTATCCCAATGACATTCAGGTTTGGACGACCGATACCGTTACCCTGCCTAACACGACTGCTACCTATCAGATCGCCTTCGAGATGGTCGACGGCTACGGCTACGGTGTGGCCATCGACTCGGTGGCTGTCATCGGAACGGCCGGCGCCGGTTGCGCCGACCCGATCATCAGCATGGACAACATGGTTGTCGACGAGAACGCTTTCACCATCAGCTTCAGCGGCGAAGCCGTGCAGTACGAGGTTGGCTATGTGGAGGGCAACACCTGGACGGTGCCTGCCACCACCACCACCATCACCGACACCTTCTACACCTTCACCGGTCTGACCGCCGAGACGCAGTACACCTTCGGCGTGCGCGCTCTCTGCTCGCCGTCCAACGCGAGCGTGTGGGCAACGGCCACCGTCACCACCGCTGCGCACCCCTGCTACGCTCCCACCAACGTCTCTGTGATCAACCGCACCTATGACGGTGCCAAGATCCTCTGGACGCCCGGCGAGAACGAGACTTCCTGGAATGTCAACATTCACTGCAACTCGCCTCTCGTGGACACCAACATCACCGTTGCTGGCCAGAATGAGTTGGTCGTTACGGGTCTGCCCAGTGGCGTGACCTACACCGTTGTCATCACCTCTATCTGCGGCGAGAACAACTACAGCGATCCTTCCGAGAGTGTCACCTTCGAGACTTGGGAGTGCGATGTGCCCACCAATGTTATGGTCGAAGAGCGCACCACCACCAGTGCCAAGGTTGTTTGGACCAGCACCGGTTCGGAATTCGTTCTTGAGTATGGCGAGAGCGGCTTCCAGCGTGGCGCCGGTACCACTGTCACCGTCACGAATCCCCAGGCTACCTCTCAGACGTCTTACACCATCACTGGCTTGACGGCCAACAATGTGTATGATGTCTATGTGCGCACCGTCTGCGCCGACGGCGTTGTCTCCAACTGGAGTGCCGGAGTAACCTTCGAGACCACCGACGGTGTGGGTATCGACGATGTCGACAATGCCAACATCACTCTCTTCCCGAACCCCGCCACGACCTCCGTCACCCTCACGGGCATCGAAGGCCAGGCTGTGGTGACCATCGTCGACATGAACGGTCGCGAAAGCGGCACGTGGACGGTGGAGAACGGTGAGATAACCATCGACCTCACGGGCTATGCCCAGGGCGCCTACTTCGTCCGTATCACCGGCGAGCAGCAGAACGCCATCCGCAAGCTCATCGTGAAGTAACACTACCCTGTGGAGACGCGGCATGCCGCGTCTCTACATAATGCAAGAAAATCCCCGCATGGTGCGCCGTGCGGGGATTTTTATTTTGCCATGTAAAAAAAAAGATGTATCTTTGCAGCGTAATTATATTGGTTTTATTATGTCTGACACACTGGTTATCACACCCACATACAACGAAAAGGAGAACATCGAAGCCATCATACGCAAGGTCTTCTCGCTCCCGAAAGATTTCGATATGCTCATTATTGAGGACAACTCGCCCGACGGCACGGCGGACATCGTCAAGCGCCTGATGCAGGAGTTTCCCAACCGTCTGTTCATCGTCGAGCGCAAGGGCAAACTGGGCCTCGGCACCGCCTACCTCGAGGGTATGCGCTGGGGCAACGAGCACGGCTACGACTACATGATAGAGATGGATGCCGACTTCAGCCACAACCCCGACGACCTGGAGCGCCTCTACGACGCCTGCGCCAGCGGCAAGGGCGACGTGGTGGTCGGAAGCCGCTATGTGGGCGGCAAGATCAGCGTTGTCAACTGGCCCATGGGCCGTCTGATGATGAGCTACTACGCCTCGAAATATGTCCGTATCGTCACCGGCATGAAGGTCTGCGACGCCACGGCGGGCTTCGTCTGCTGGAGCCGCCGCGTGCTGGAGAAGATGAAGTTCGACAAGGTGAAGTTCGTGGGCTATGCCTTCCAGATCGAGATGAAGTACACGGCCACACGCCTGGGCTTCAAGGTCTACGAGGTGCCCATCATCTTCACCGACCGCGTCCTCGGCACCAGCAAGATGAGCATGAAGATCTTCAAGGAGGCCTTCTTCGGGGTCTTCAACCTGAAGTTCCGCAATTGGTCGCGCTATTAATGGCTCGATCAATCTTAGAACTCCTAGCCCTTCGGGCAGAAATCTCGTAAATCTTGTAAATTATGCTGACGCAACAAGAGATGTACGATTTGATGTATGAGGTGCGTGGGGCCGCCATGGAGGTTTATAACCACTTCGGCCCGGGTTTGTTGGAATCGGTATATGAAAAAGCAATGATTCAAGAATTGACGTTGCGGGGACTGAAGGTTGTGTCTCAGGTGCCCATTTCAATTATGTATAAAGGGGCTGCAATAGGAGATGATTTGCGTTTGGATTTACTTGTCGAGGATGAACTGGTTGTTGAACTGAAGTCGGTGGAAGAAATAAAAGACGTTTATTATAAACAGTTGAGGACATATTTAAAACTGCTCGACAAGTCAGAGGGTTTGCTGATAAACTTTGGAGAGTACGATTTGAAGAAGGGAATGAGAAGAGTAACGCTTAACGAATATCGGACTGCGTAGCATCCCGCGAAGCGGAAAAATTTACAAGATTTACAAGATTTCGCGAGCGCAGCGAGCAGGAGAAAAAGAATAAAGATCAATAGGGATAAAGAGAAAAACAGAGATAAAAAATGAAGAAGATACTATTGACACTGGCGGTGCTGCTGATGGCAGCCACCGCATTCGCACAAGACAAGCTACTCCAGTGGGACCAGCTGATGGACCGCAACCTCTACCCCCAGCGCCCGATGCGCGGCTTCACCTTCGTGCCCGGCACCAACAAGGTGATGTACCTCAAGGATACCGCCTACATGCTCTTCGACGGCAAGAAGGAGCGCTCCATGACCGCCGCCGAGCGCGAGCAGTTCAAGAGCCTCGTATGGCCCGACCAGAAAGACCGTGTGGAGAAGAAGGAGGGCAACCTCTATGTCGACGGCAAGCTCGTGGAGCGTGGCGACGGCTACAATGTCGTCCTCGGCGAGAGCGTGCACCGCAACGAGTTCGGCATCAACGGCGGCCTCTTCTGGTCGCCCAAGCAGTCGAAGCTGGCCTTCTACCGCATGGACCAGAGCATGGTGGTGGACTACCCCCTGGTGAACACCAAGGCCCGCGAGGCCGAGCCCATGCCCATCAAGTACCCCATGGCTGGCATGCAGAGCCACTGGGTGACGGTGGGAGTCTACGAGCCCGCTACCGAAAAGCTGATATATCTGAACACCTGCCGCGACACCACCGTCCACGAGCGCGAGATGTACCTCACCAACATTGCCTGGAGTCCCGACGAGAAGTATGTCTACATCGCCAAGGTGAACCGCGAGCAGAACCACATGTGGCTCGAGCAGTACGACGCCGCGACGGGTGCCTTCGTGAAGGTCCTCTTCGAGGAGACCAACCCCCGCTACGTCGAGCCCTGCGAGCCCATGATTTTCACCCCCAAGGGTGACCAGTTCCTCTGGTTCAGCATGCGCGACGGCTACAAGCACCTTTATCTCTACAACGCCGACGGCAGCCTGGTGAAACAGGTGACCAAGGGCGAGTATGAGGTCGAGGAATTCATCCAGTTCGACAAGAAGGGCGAGCATATCTTCGTCTACGCCAACAAGGGCAACCTCGCCGGCCGCGACGCCTACCGTGTTAACCTCAAGAAAGGCACCATGGAGAGCCTCACCATGCAGGAGAACGGCCTGCACGGCACCCACACCGTGGCGCTCAACGAGGCCGGCACCACGTGGGTCGATGTGTGGAGCAGCGTCGATGTCCCCGCACGTGCCGACCTGCGCGACCTCAAGCACAAGAACCCCCTCAAGACCTTCTACACCGCCGAGAACCCCCTGAAGGACTACGCCATGCCCGGCATCAAGCTCGGCACCCTCAAGGCCGCCGACGGCAAGACGGACCTGTACTACAGGTTGATTACCCCTCCCAACATGAAGCCCGGCGAGAAGTATCCCACGCTGGTTTATGTCTATGGCGGCCCCCACTCGCAGCTCGTCACCGACAGCTGGCTGGCCGGAGGCAACCTCTACTTCCTCCGCCTCGCCCAGCAGGGCTATGTGGTCTTCACCCTCGACAACCGTGGCACCGACAACCGTGGCTTCGAGTTTGAGAGCTGCACCCATCGCCGCCTCGGCGAGATCGAGATGGCCGACCAGATGGAGGGCGTCAAGTTCCTGCAGAACTTGCCTTACGTCGACAAGGACCGCATGGGCGTCGAAGGTTGGAGCTTTGGCGGCTTCATGACCATCACCATGAAGCTGGCCCATCCCGAGGTCTTCAAGGTGGGCTGCGCCGGTGGCCCGGTCATCGACTGGAAGTGGTACGAGATCATGTACGGCGAGCGCTATATGGACACCCCGCAGGAGAATCCCGAGGGCTACGAGGCCACCTCGTTGCTCGGCAAGGCCAAGAACCTCCAGGGCCGCCTGCTGGTCATCCAAGGCGCCGAGGACAACACCGTGGTGCCGCAGCACAGCACCGAGTTCATCGAGCGCTGCATCAACAACTACCGCCAGGTCGACTATTTCGCCTACCCCCACCACGAGCACAACGTCCTCGGCCGCGAACGCCTCCACCTCTACCAGAAGATGTTCCAGTACTACGAGGACTTCCTGAAATAAACCCTCGATGCCTTAAACCTTAAACTTTAAACCTTAAACCACACCATGTTCACAGGAATCATAGAAACAACGGCCCGCGTGGTCAAGATTGAGAAAGAGAATACCAACTACCATTTCACCCTCGAGGTGCCCTTCGGCGACGAGCTGGCCATCGACCAAAGCATGGCCCACGACGGCTGCTGCCTCACCGTGGTGAAGGTCGACAAGGAGAAGAAACAGTATGTGGTCACCGCCATGGACGAGACCATGCTCAAGACCAACCTCTCCACTTGGAAGGAGGGCACCGAGGTCAACGTGGAGCGCTCCATGCGTATGGACGGCCGTTTCGACGGCCACATCGTCCAGGGCCATGTGGACCAGACGGCCACCTGCACCAAGGTCGTTGACGACAACGGCTCCTGGCGTTTCTATTTCAGCTACGACCAGAAGAACGCCCCCAGCATCACCGTCCCCAAGGGCAGCATCAGCATCAACGGCGTCAGCCTGACGGTGGTGGACAGCGAGCCCGGCATGTTCTCCGTGGCCATCATCCCCTACACCTACCAGGTGACCAACTTCCACAATTTCAAGCCTGGCACGGTGGTCAACATCGAGTTCGACGTCTTCGGCAAGTACGTCCAGCGCCTGCTGGAGCAGTATATGGCGGCGCAGAAATAAATGGAGCGCCGGCATCCTGCCGGCATAGTAGAATGACACGCCTCATCATCCTCGACTTCGACGGCACGCTGGCCGACACGCAGCCCATCATCATCGCCTCCGTCCAGCACGCGCTGCGCGAGTTGGGGCTGCCGGAGCGCACCGGCGCCGAGTGCCGCTCCATCATCGGCTTGCCGCTGCGGGAGTGCTTCACCACGCTCTGCGGTGTCGACGAAGGGCTTGCCGAACGCTGCGCCGACGTCTACCGACGCGTGTTCGACGAACTGAACACCGACGGTACTGTCCGCCTCTTCCCCCATGTGCTTGAGACGCTTACGGCCCTGCACGACCGCGGCCTGCAGATGGCCATCTGCAGCAGCCGTGGGCGCCCCACGCTGGAGGGCTTCGTGAAGACCTTCCATCTGGAGCGCTACGTCAGCATGGTGGTCAGCGCCAACGACGTGGAGCACCACAAGCCTCATCCCGAGCCGGTGCAGAAGATCCTTGCCGCCCTCGGCGTTGTCCCCGGGGAGGCCGTTGTGGTGGGCGATGCCAGCTACGACATCCTGATGGGCCGTGCCGCCGGCTGCCGCACCGTGGGCGTCACCTACGGCAACCAGTCCGCCGCCGACCTCCGGGCCGCCGGCGCCGACCACCTGATAGACGACTTCGCCGACATGCTTACATGCCTTTAGCCATGGGACCGCTGATAGTACACAATCGCCTCATCCCTTTCGGGAGCTATCGCGCGGTGACACTATTCCCCTTCGTATTCTACAAAGGGACGACACTTAGCGACCGCGAGGTGTGCCACGAGACAGTACACCTCTACCAGCAGATCTGCATGCTCGTGGTGCCGTTCTATGTGCTTTATGTATTGTTTTGGCTTATAGGCCTGCTGCGCTACCGCAGCCACGACCGCGCCTACCGCGCAATTCCATTCGAGCGCTCAGCCTACCGCCTCGAAGGGCGTACTGACCTGCGCTGGCGCACCATGGCCTTCGACTGGCTGCGCTGCCTCTATAATATTAACGCACTCACGCAATAACGCACTCACACAATAAGTTTGTTGGCCATCTCCACCAGGCGGCGGCCCAGGTCGCGGGCGTTCTGCAGGTCGGTGGCGAAGTGTTCGTCGCGGTAACGGCGCTTGTCCTCTTCGCTGAAGAGGTTGAAGTCGTAGCGGCTGTAGTCGTTGAACTGGTAGGTGTTGCAGGCATAGAGGGTCTCGCTGTAGCCGAAGATGTCGGCCATCACCTTGGTGTTTTCCTCCAACAATGTGGGGTAGCCAATCTGCTTCATATAGTCCTCCGGGCAGTTCATCGTGAAGATCATGGCCGTGGGTATCACCTTGTCGCGCAGGGTGATGTGCTTCCCGTTCTCGTACATATAGGTGCCGACGGGGAACATCAGACGCTCCATGAACGAGCGCAAATCGCCCGTGGGATAGCTGTAGTAGACAGGCGAGCCCAGCACCAGCACATCGCACTGGCGGGCGCGCTCCAGCACAGGCCGCAGGTCGTCCTTGATGGCGCAGACGCCGTTAGTCTTCGAGTTCTTCAGCTTGCAGGCGAAGCAGCTTTTGCAGCCGTGGAAGTTGATGTCGTAGAGGTGCACCATCTCGCACTCTGCGCCGGCCTCCGTGGCCCCCTGCATCGCGTTTTCCAGCATCTTGGCGGTATTCCATTGTTTGCGCGGCGACCCGTTGACAAACATTGCTTTAACAGTATTGCTCATATCAGTTTTTGTTAGTAATTGAAAGTGCAAAGATACGAATATTTATTGAAACACACACTTATGGCCTGCGGTACGGTGATTGAAAGGAAACAGAAACGGGGGCCGCGGCCCCCGTTGTCTTAGTAGTTCTGCTTGTTGATTTCGAAGTAGGACTGCGGATGGTTGCACACGGGGCATACCTCCGGGGCCTGGGTGCCCACCACGATGTGGCCGCAGTTGCGGCACTCCCACACCTTCACCTCGCTCTTGGCGAAGACCTCCTTGGCCTCCACGTTGTGGAGCAGGGCGCGGTAGCGCTCCTCGTGGTGCTTCTCGATGGCGGCCACGCCACGGAAACGGGCGGCCAGCTCCAGGAAGCCCTCGGCCTCGGCGGTGCGGGCGAAGCCCTCGTACATGTCCGTCCACTCGTAGTTCTCGCCTGCGGCGGCAGCGGCGAGGTTCTCGGCGGTGGTGCCGATGCCGTTCAGCTCCTTGAACCACAGTTTGGCATGCTCCTTCTCGTTCTCGGCGGTCTGCAGGAAGAGGGCGGCAATCTGCTCGTAGCCTTCCTTCTTGGCCTTCGAGGCGAAGTAGGTGTACTTGTTGCGGGCCTGGCTCTCGCCGGCGAAGGCCTCCATCAGGTTCTTCTCGGTCTGCGTGCCGGCGTAGGGATTGGCCTTGGGAGCCTCCTCCATCGGGGCGAACTTCTCCTTGCCCTGCTTGCAGCGGGGGCACTTCCAGTCGGCGGGCAGCGCCTCGAAAGGCGTGCCGGGGGCAATGCCCTGCGTCGGGTCACCCTTGGCGGGGTCATACTCATACTTGCATACGGTGCATTGGTACTTCTTCATGTCTCTAAATGTTTTAGGGTTAATAATTCGTTGAAAACATTGTTGTTATGTCGCATCTCGGCGGCGTTTCAATAAATGCAAAGTTAACAAAAAAAATTGATTTCAACAGAACTTTTTTTGCCAAAATATGCGGTGCGTCCCCTCATGTGTCATGATGTGACGCACCGCTTTGCTATTTTTGCAGCCGAAAAAATAGTTGGAGTATGCAAGAACAAAAAGACAATATCAGCCAGTTGCGCAAGCGGCTGCAGGATTGCGAGGATTATATCCTGCGTATTGCAAAGCCCTTCAAGGGCTATTGGGACAAAGCAACCGAAGAGGTGATCGACGACCACCTCGGCACCCGGCAATGGATACTCGACAAGATGTTCGAGAAGCATGCCACCGAGGCCGAGGTGCGACGCTTCGAGGTGGTAAACGAGCGGCTGCTGACACTGACCAAGCAGTTGAACGAGCGCCACCGCATGTTGCAGGATCAGATGTCCACAATCCTCACCCTCGAGGGTGAGCCCTTCGAGCTGGAAACCACCCTCTTCTACAGCCACAACGACGAAGATCTGCAACTCTTCACGATGGAGGAGGATGCTTTCTACGGCTCGCGTTGGAACGAGATGCTATGGGTCATCGGCGAGAACTCGCGACTGGATGATATCGGCTGGTGCTGTGGTGACCATATCTGTAACCTCGACGACGGCCAGACGTGGGCTGAAGGTCCCCTCCGCATCCCCCAGCTCGACCACCTCTGCGTCTGCCACGCCGTCCACGCCCTCTGCACCCACATGCACTACTCTATCCCCGACCTCCTCCGCATGACTACCTACGCCTTCAACTACCAGTTAAACACAAACGTCGACCTTGTGCCGTTTGAAAGATAAAATGCATTGATTTAAGAAAATATTCGTATCTTTGCACCGTAAATCTATGATATAGATTGTATAGAGCAAGACATGGAATGTGCTATTCAACCAAACAAAAGTCAGAAAGAATTGTTGGAAACATACAAAAAGACAATGCATATGATTCTACACTTAAAAGACCATTTTGATTTTCCTGGTAAGAAGCAGAGAGAAAATCAATGTATACTGATGGATTGAATAATCCCGATTATGAATTATAAATTGAACAATTATTAACCCAACAAATTTATTAGTTATGCTGTACAAAGTAACTGTTAAATCCAACTTGAACTCCAACGGTGTTCGTTTGGAAAAAGGGATGTCTGTTGAAGTGGTATTCCACCAAAAAGCCACCTTGGCATCTTTATTGAGCGATGGGAAAGGGCAAGAACTTGTAATTAATGCATTCAAAACCAAGTATGGCGTTGATGTAAAGAAAGCAGGTGCATTTACTCCAAGATATTTGGATCTGGAAACAATCAATTAAAACGTTTGTGTTATGAAAAACTATGTGGCAGAAAACGAACGCATCCTCAAAGAGTGGCGAAACGCTTATGTAAACAATAATCAATCAAAATATCCAGATTGTACAAATCTACATGAGTACTTTACTCCTGATGGAATAATGTTTAAAGGGGAGTTTCTGCCTGATCGTAGAAATTACTCTGATGGCAAATCTGTTTTTAGATGGAAACGCAATTGCAGTGGAGAAGAAAATACTTTATGGGCAAATGCCCCAATGCGTGTTTTATATTTAACTAAAGACCAAAATTCGTATGGAGATGTTGCATGGGATGTACGTAGCGAATCGTTTAGATATCGTGATGAGAACTATAAACCTGATGAAATGTGGTTGGATACGGGTGTAGCATTCTATAGGAATCTTGTGTATTCCCTATATGGGATTTTAAAAACGACTATTGACCAACCGCAGGACTATAATAATTTCACAGATAAGGATGCATTATCTTTTGTTGACAAACAGATATTTGCAAGAATTAACTGCAAAAAAGAAGTTGGAAATGACAAATGCCCAGACGACGTTTTATTAGATGCGATTAATAGAGATAAATCATTTTTAGAACGACAAATTAATAATTTGGATGCTGATATTTTTATATGCTGTGGCTATTCTCAATCAATTCTAGATACGGGAAATAGGATTCTCAATCTTTTGAATAGTATTGGCTACCATTTTAAACCTCAAGATGAAGAAAAATGGATCTTCTATGATTTGGACAAAAACAAGGTCGCTATCAATTCTTATCATCTCAGCTATTTGCGCTTTGACTATGTCGGAATGATATCGGCATATCATGAATTCTTGAAAAAACATCCTGCGTTTACCGAATCACATCGCAAATGATACAATACATCGCCGACAAAGACCATTACACAGAAGTCCTCTCGCTTTGCGAGAAAGTCAAGCACGACCTGTGGATAGGTACCGCCGACCTCAAGGACTTGTATGTAGAAGGCGGACGGGATATGGTGCCGTTTCTGTCGGTGCTCGACAAGTTGTTGAAACGGGGTGTCGATGTGCGGCTGCTTCATGCCAAAGAGCCTGGAGAGAATTTCCGCGAGGACTTCGACAAGTATCCGGGGTTGTGGAGCAGTTTGGAGCGGAGACTCTGCCCAAGGGTGCATTTCAAGATTATGATTTTCGACTGTGCTACCGCCTACATCGGCTCCGCCAACCTCACGGGCGCAGGCATGGGTATGAAAGGCGAAGGCAACCGCAACTTCGAGGCCGGCATCCTCACCGACGAACCCCAACTGGTCGATGCCGCCGCCGACCACCTCGACTCCGTCTGGCAAGGCCTCCACTGCAAGACCTGCAAACGCAAAGACTTCTGCGGCGACAGGATTGGATGAAAAAACGAAATAAAACATAGCATAGTTATGATAGACAGTATTATTGAATACAACAAGAAGTTCGTTGCAGAAAAGGGATATGAGAAGTATGTTACGGACAAATATCCCGACAAGAAGCTGGCCGTGCTGTCGTGCATGGACACCCGCCTCACGGAGTTGCTGCCTGCCGCCCTCGGCCTGCGCAACGGCGACGCGAAGATTATCAAGAACGCCGGCGGCCTGGTCATCACTCCCTTCGACTCGGCCATCCGCAGTCTGATAGTGGCCATCTATGAGCTTGGCGTGGACAGCATCATGGTGGTGGCCCACTCTCATTGCGGAGCCTGTCACATGAGCTACGACCATTTCCACGACGAAATGCAGGCCCGGGGCATCACCGACCAGGCCCTTGACACCATCCGCAAATGCGGCATCGACCTCAACCACTGGCTGGAGGGCTTTAAGGATACCGAGGAAAGCGTCCGCAAGACCGTCGAGACCATCCGCACCCACCCCCTCGTCCCCAAAGACATCACAGTGCGCGGCTTCATTATCGACTCCGAAACCGGCGCACTGGACGAGGTGATATAATCACCCCCCCGAAAATGTTTTTCTACAGAGTGCCACGATGTGGCACTCTTGTTTTGTATTTTTGCAGATGAAAAATACAATAAATGATGAATGATAATTTAAAATGGGTCGAATTGAAGGCCACGCTCCAATTTGTTGAAGAAAAGATACTCCGTATCACAGAGATTAATGGCTGGGTAAGCACAAAAGAACTCCATGAACAGGTGAAAGATCTGCTTAGAGACCGCCATAATATTTTGAACCAGATGTTTCAACTGCACATCAATGAAGATGAGATAAAACGCTTTCTGGAAGTGAATAATCATTTGTTGAAATTGTCGCAAGAAATGTTTATCGAGCACCGAAAAATGGTTGAATTTCTTACGGTTAATTTCTTTGAGGGAGTAACACCGGGAAGTTCGGTAGAAGTAGAAAGTTGCTTGGATGTGGATGAAGGATGCACACCGTATCTTTTCAAAGAAGATGCCGACTATGGGTCGGACTTCGGCAAGATGGCTGATGCTATAGCATGGACAGAAGATTTAGAAATCCGCACCTGTAGCACCCACCTGGGAGAGCAAGCAGAATCCGACCACCTTGATGACGGTACCACCTGGGCCGACGGGTGCTTGGACTTGCCACAGATCAAAGACATTATTGTCTGTTATGCTGTTCACGACCTTTGCACCCACAAAAACTATTCCATTCCCGACCTTCTTCGCATTGATACTTTCACTATCCGACACAATATTGGCACAAACCATACACGTATGATATAATATTCGAAAAATAATTCGCATCTTTGCAAATCGAAAAAACATCTAAATAATTGATCATTATGTTATACGAAGTAAAAGTAAAAAGGAAATGGACCCACAACAATGGGTTCTGTTTGGATGAGGGAATGAAAGTCAGTCTTACGTCCAAGAAATCATCCCCTGCAAATCTGCTCGGTGGCGGTATGCAGGAAATATCCGATGCTTTCAAACGTAACTATGGCGTAGAAATTCCCAAGAGCCTCTGGGGATTTGCCAGTAATTATTTATTGGTGACGTTGCTGGATAGCCAGCTATAATGGTAACTGAATATGTAGTATTATGGAACAATACGAACAACTATTCCAAGCGGTAAGCCAAATTGTTCAGCAGGCGAAAGTCGCAAAAGAAGAGAGTCGGCTTCGCGGTGAACAATTTAATATTTTTAAAGTATGTGGCATTGATCACTATGAGTTGCAGCATTCTGCAATAATTGCAGAGTTGCTTAACCCACAGGGGTCTCATGGGCAAGGATGCATGTATTTAAAACTCTTTATGGAAGCATATGGCTCAAAATTAAAAACTCCAAAACTAACCCCTATAGATATTTCTATAACGAAAGAAGAAAGGTCTTACAACGACAAAGGGGAATATAATGGAAGAATGGATATTTTTGTTGATTACAATAAAATCCCATTAATAATCATTGAAAACAAAATATATGCAAACGATCAACCTATCCAATTAAAAAAGTATGACAGCGAAGCGAAAAAACGAAATGCGAAAGAGGGTGAATATGAAATTGTATATTTAACACTTGACGGAAAAGATGCATCGGACAATAGCGGGAAAGATGTAAAATACATTAAAATGTCCTATGCTAAAGACATTATAAAGTGGCTTGATTTGTGCATTGAAAAATCGTCAAAAATTCCATTAGTAAGAGAAACTCTTATACAATATCAAAATCATATTAAACAATTAACACATCAAGATATGGGGAAAATAGATTTAGATAATTTACTTCAGTTAATGTCACAATATCCGGAAGCAATCAGAGAAATATGCTCAAAACAATCGGACTATTGGTGGTATATGTATGAAACATATGTAAGGAACCAATTAGGCGAAGTAGCAAATAATCTCGGATTGGAATTTGATGACAACCAAATGACTCCATCTGGACAACAGTGTTTCAACTTTTATAAGCCTGAATGGATCAATATTAAAGATAATAATAGAGCATACATAGAGTTTGGTACTGAGCGTAGAGACAAGGATAGAGATTTCTATGTAGGTATCACATCTTCTACCCGTAAGATTAACTTGGCAACAGCAAATTATTCGGGCGGTAGTTTGGATGCTCTCAATGAATGTGGGCCAAACGAATGGTGGCCTCTTGGGTGGAAGATGCTGGAAGAACCATTCTGTGATTGGTCTTTCAATAGCGAAATAACAATCAAAATGAAGAATGGCGAATTTGTTGATTATATTAAGAAAAAATTAATTGTAATATTAGAAGAATTAGACGCAAAACAAATTGATTTATCAAAGGCTGTTTGACATTGTTGTTAGTGTATTATGCGGGAGTGTCACGATGTGGCACTCCCGCTTTGTATTTTTGCATCCCGAAATAAATAATAAATCTTTATTGTCATGAAACTATACATTGATTATGAAGCCCATGGCGAAAATGGAGAACCGTTGAAACCCGTGGAGATTACTCCCGAATACATTGATGCACTTATTGAGAAGGCCTCGGGGATTGAAAAGATTGGTTATAGCACGCAGGTGATAGCCGATATTACAGTCAACCGGCCAGACAAGAAGATCAGCAGCGTTCAGCAGATGATGGACGAGTATGGTGTATCGCGACAACAGGCGGAATTCGCATTAAACATTCCTATGAAGTATGTTCCGCTTTTCTTCGACGAAGAAGAATACCCCAAACAGATAGAACGTATGACTATCATGCGACGTATACTTCAAGAGACACAAGATATTTTAAATAATTGATGAAATGGAACTTTACGGAAAACCTATTATTACAACGTCGGATGACGGCACCATCAGCATAAAGGTGTTGCCTATTACCCCGGAGTATATAGACACACGTCTAGCAGAACTGGCAGTTTTTGGACAGATAAACTACAATAGTGAAGAGGTGGTTGCTGCCGTACAAAATGCCGCTTCTCTCAAGCAAGCGGCAAAAAGACTAAAGACAACACTCGGCATCGGGTCCGCAGAAGCAGACTTCCTTTTGGATTTAACCATTGAAGAGATGGCATACTATTTCAATCGTGAAAATTGCGAGAAGGAAACAGTCAAATGGAGCAAACTAAAAGAGGTGCTTGTGCAATAAATTGACACAAACGACGTTACTGCATACATGGAGAATATCAACGACAAGATAATCATCTATCAGACCGACGACGGGCAAACTCAAATTGATGTCCGTTTGGAAAATGAAACCGTGTGGCTGACACAGGCACAGATGGCGTTGCTCTTTGAGAAAACGCCGCAGAATATAACTATGCATATACGAAATGCTTATAGCGAGGGTGAATTGGACGAACGTGCAACTTGTAAGGAATTCTTACAAGTTCGAAGGGAAGGTGTAAGAGAAATAAAGCGTATGCAAAAGTTTTATGACCTTGATGTCATTATCTCCGTCGGCTATCGTGTGAAGAGTCAGCGAGGTACGCAGTTCCGCATTTGGGCCAACCGCGTATTGAAGGACTATCTCGTCAAGGGCTATGCCGTGAACGAACGCATCCATAAAGAACAAATTGGTGAGCTGCGGCAGCTGGTGGGCATGCTTGGCAGGACGCTACAGAACCAGCCGTTGCTCTCGACCGACGAGACCAATGCACTATTCAACGTGGTGACCGACTACACCTACGCCCTCGACACCCTCGACAGTTACGACTACCAGCGGCTCACCGTCAGCGACACCACCAGCGAGGCACCGTTCCATGCCACCTACGACAATGCCATGCAGGCTATCCGCTCGCTGAAGGAACGCTTCGGCGAGAGCGCACTTTTCGGCAACGAGAAGGACGAGTCGTTCAAGAGCTCCATCGGGCAGATATACCAGACCTTCGACGGTGTGGAGCTCTACCCCAGCACCGAAGAGAAGGCCGCCATGCTGCTCTATCTCGTCACCAAGAACCATTCGTTCAGCGACGGCAACAAACGCATCGCCGCCACGCTGTTCTTGTGGTTTCTGAACAACAACCGCATCCTCTACCGCGAGGACGGCAGCAAGCGCATCGCCGACAATACCCTTGTGGCTCTCACGCTGATGATTGCCGAGAGCCGCCCCGAAGAGAAAGATGTGATGGTGAAGGTGGTGGTGAACCTTATCAACAAAAACAACCTATGAACGTACTGAAGAAATATACCTGGCTGGTGGGGACGCTGATGCGGGCGGGCGACAAGGGCCTGACGCTGGAGCAGATTGCAGACCGCTGGAACGCCACGGACGAACTGCACGAGGAGGGCGCCTTCGCACGGCGCAGTTTCCACCGCCACCGCAGCGAGATTCTCGACCTCTTCGGCATCGAGGTTGAATGTTACATGGACGGTGGTCAGTATCGCTACCGTCTGGCCGACGACGGAGGCAGGGAGTACTTCCGCCAGTGGATGATGGATTCCATCGCGGTGCATCATGTCGTGACCGACAGCCGCGAAGCGGCACAGTATATCATGGTGGAAGCCACGGACAGCCGAATGCTTCCGGCGCTCTTGGAGGCGTTGAAAGAGCAGCGCACACTGAAATTCACGTATGCGCCCTACTGGAGCGAAGCACCCTACGACTACAGTGGCGTGCAGCCCTATGCCCTCAAGATGTTCGAACGGCGGTGGTACCTCATCGCCCGCCGCGACGGCGACTACCGCATTTTCGCCCTCGACCGCATGTCGAAAGTGGAACTGCAGGAGGAAACCTACAAGCGCGACCCGAAGTTCGACCTGAAGGAGATGTTCGAGGGTGCCTACGGCATCATTGTGGACGATACACCCACGGAGTCCATCCGTCTGAAGGTGGACGCCTACCAGGCCAACTACCTGCGCTCGCTGCCCTTGCACAGCAGCCAGCACGAACTGAAGCGCACCGAAGAGTATTCCATTTTCTCTCTGCGTGTGCGTCCCACCTACGACTTCAAACAAAAACTCCTTTCCCTCGGCAGCACCGTCGAGGTGCTCCAACCAGAAAGTCTCCGTGCCGACATGCGCGGCGAGATACAGGAGATGGTGAACAAATACCAAGACAACGATGAATGACTTTGCAGCCATAGACTTTGAGACGGCCAATGGGGAGCGCTCCAGTGTGTGCAGCGTGGGGGTAGTTGTGGTACGCGGGGGCGAGGTGGTGGATACGTTCTACAGCCTCATACAGCCGGAGCCGAACTATTACGCCTGGTTTTGCCAGCGGGTGCACGGGCTCTGCCACGAGGATACCGACGGCGCCGAGGTGTTCCCGACGGTATGGCACAAGATAGAACCGCTCATCGAGGGGCTTCCGCTGGTGGCCCACAACGCCATGTTCGACGAGGGTTGCCTTCGGGCGGTGATGCAGGTGTACCGGATGGACTGGCCGGGGTATGTCTTCTACGACACCCTGCGGGTCTCGCGCCGCAAGCTCAAGGGCCTGCCCAACCACCAGCTGCACACCGTCAGCGAGGCCTGCGGCTACTGCTTAGAGAACCACCACCACGCCCTGGCCGACGCCGAGGCTTGCGCGGTGATAGCGCTGAAGATTCTGTAGATATTTATTCGCTTGCTCGCACTGCGTGCATCACGATATCTTCTATCAGAGTGAGTATTGCGGATATATCTTCGGTGAAGGCCATGAAGTGTCCCTCGATGCCTTCGAGCGAGGCGTCGGGGTAGTCGCGGTTGAAGCGCACGAGGGCTGTCTGCGGGAAGTTGAGGGCCATGTGTTCGAAGGGGAAGCGGATGATGGCGGGGGTGTTGAATCCGATGCCGAACTCCAGCAGGAGCAGACGTCCTTGGCAGTGTTGGCGCACGAAGTCGTGGTAGCGCTCGGCCTGGCGGTGCCAGCGGTCGTCCTCGACGAAGGTGTCGTCGCAGCGCAGGTTGGGCGCCAGCAGTTCGCCTGTACGCGGATGGCGCGGCACGAGGCTGGTGGGTGTGCGGCAGTCCTCGGTGGCGGCCATCGCCCGGAAGACCCAGTCTTTGCAGTAGACAAGCTCCTTGTCCTCGCCGCTGCGGCTCTGCAGGTAGGCGTAGTCGCCTTGCGTGGCGAAGATGCGGTCGCGCGCAAAGCCACTCTGTTCGAACTGGCCGTCGGTGTTGGTGGTGACCACGAACCACTCTTTCCCTTCGACAAGTGGAAGCAGTCTGCGGTAGAGTTCCGTGCCGCCGGTGCGGAACCGCGAGAACCAGATGTGGCGAGCCCAGTAGGCCCAGCGCTCCTCTTCGGTCTCGAAAGGGTAGAAGGCGGAGGTGTAGAGGTCGGTGAAGCCGTAGCGTTCAATCCAGGGCGCGAACTCGCGGCGGAAGTCCTCGCCGGCATAGTCCAGCCCTGCCGCGGTGCTCAGACCGCTGCCGGCACCGATGATGATGGCGTCGGCCTCCGCAATCAGCTTGCGCAGGGCGTCAACGCGCTGCGAGAAGTTCCCGGTAGATGTCATAGTCGATGTCCTTGAAGACGTTGAAGACCACAGTGAGTGCGTTATTGTGTGAGTGCTTTAATGCGTAAGAGGTGGTGTATTCCTTAACCGTCGCGATGGCGATTTCGGCGGCGCGGCGGTTGGGGAAGTGGAACTCGCCCGTTGAGATGCAGCAGAAGGCGATACTGCGGCAGCCGTTGGCCTCGGCAAGGCCGAGACAGTTGCGGTAGCAGTTGGCCAGCTGTTCTTCTTGCTTGCGGGTGGGCACGCCATCGGGAATGATGGGGCCCACGGTGTGAAGGACATAGCGGCACGGCAGGTTGTAGGCCTCGGTGATAAGGGCCTCGGAGGTGAAGGCATGCCGATAGGTGGTGCCATTGAACGTGTATTCCGGATGCACCGGCGGACACTCGGCGCCACTCATAGCCTCGGCGCATTCGGCACGCAGCTGCAGTCCGGCGGCGCTGTGGATGCAGTTGTCGATGCAGGCGTGCAGCGGATGCCAGCAGCCCATCATCTGGCTGTTGGCGGCGTTGACGATGGCGTCGACACGCAAGCGCGTGATGTCGCCCTGCCAGAGGAGAGGGGTGTCGGTAGACGCGGCGATGTCTTCCAGAGACACCACCCCCTTGTCCTGTAGCTGTGCCTGCAACTCGGCGTCCTGCGCATGGAGAAACTCCTCGCTCAACGGCTGTGGCTCCCAGACATTACCTTCGGTGACGTTACTGCATCTCGGCAGAGCAAACGAGTTTGCTCTGCTCTCGACTACCGTAACGTTCATCAGTGCCCGCAGCAGGCGCTGCTTCTCAGGCAGTGTGGCCGGGATGTCGGCCTGTGTGCGGTTCTGCTCCAGCAGGTAGCGGATGCAGAAGTCGATGTTTTCAATCCTGTCCATAGTATCTTTCGCGGTCGGTTACGATGTCGTGGAGGTTGTTGTAGGCCCAGTCCATGAGCTGCTGCATGACGGGCATGAAGCTGCGGCCGCGGTCGGTGAGGGCGTACTCCACGCGCGGCGGCACCTCGGGATAGACCTTGCGGCTGACGAGGCCGTCGGCCTCCAACCCCTGCAGGGTGCTGGTGAGCACCTTCTGCGAGCAGTCGGGGTTCTTCTCCGCCAGGTCGCGGAAACGCATAGGAGTGTCCCTGCCGCTGAGGGTGTAGATTACGGCCAGCGCCCATTTGCTGCTGAGGCGCACCAGCACGTTGCGGATGGGACACTCCGGGAAGACGGGGTCTTGTATGAAATCTTTGCTCATCCTTTTTTTCTTTGAAATGACGGTGCAAAGATACGAAAAAATTACCACACCAGCGGGTCGGCGAGGATGTTGCCGTCGGTCATCGGGCTGTCGGCCTCGGTGAAGTTGTTGGCACGGTACTGGATGCAGAGCATCGTCAGGTTCTCGCTGCCGGTGTTCTTCAGGGCGCGGCGGCCGTCGGGGCTCACGCGGACGATGGTGCCTTCGCTGACGGGGAACTGCTCGCCGTCCACCTGGTAGGTGCCTTCGCCGCGGAGGATGATGTAGAGCTCCTCGTGGGTCTTGTGGGTGTGGAGGAAGCCGCTGTCCTGGCCGGGAACGAGGGTCTGGAACGACAGCT
Organism: uncultured Bacteroidales bacterium; assembly: GCA_937884485.1. Lineage (GTDB taxonomy): Bacteria > Bacteroidota > Bacteroidia > Bacteroidales > P3 > Colimorpha. The sequence goes on along the minus strand of CALGCG010000128.1, from coordinate 64,707 downwards.
CGCTGCCCGTGGCGCCCACGGCTTGGCCCACGAAGACCGTGCCCTGGATGACGTTGGGTCCCATCGGCAACTCGTGCTCGATAATCTGGTTGATGTTTCCGACGCTGACGGCCTTGTAGTTGCGGCCACTCTTGATTGTTTCGATTGTTCTCATTGTTGTATGGTATTAATTGTTGTTTGTTTTTCGGCTGCAAAAGTACAACCATTTCTCCGTTCCGGCAAGAAGGCACCCCGACGGAAGTCAGTTACCGCAAGGTAACCTTTGCGCAAAAACGGACATACAGCATCTGCGGATTTAAGAATTTTTAACACATCACTCCCGCCCCGCAGGGCGCAAAAAGGCCCAACCGGAACCTTCCTTGCTCCAAAATCGGAGGTGTCTCATAGGGGTCGAAGAGGTACATAATTCGGCATTTCTTATATAGGAACTATATGAGAAGGGCCGAATTTGACCCCTCGTTGGGGGAGTTAAGAGTTATGAGTTGTGAATGGAGAGACGCAGCGTGTTTGTTTCGGGGGGTGTCAGGGGACGGGGTCGTAGCCGGAGCCGCCCCAGGGATTGCAGCGCAGGATGCGCCTGAAGGCCAGCCACCCGCCTTTGAAGGGGCCGTATTTGCGTATGGCCTCCTGGGCATACTGCGAGCAGGTGGGCGTAAAGCGGCAGGCCGGGGGCGTCAGTGGGGATATGCAGGTGCGGTAGAAGGCTATGAGGGCCAGCATGAGGGTGCTCAGCAGCCAGCGCAGGGCGCGGTAGGGGAGGGCGATGAGCTGGCGCAGGGTCATGGCGTGGGCTGTTGGTGGGCGAGGATGTCCTTCTGCAGCGCCGCAAGGAGCTTGTCCATCTTGTGGCCCAGCTGGTCGAAGGTCATGATTTCGTTGTGGATGTAGACCATGGAGAAAACGAGCGCGAGTCCGTTTTGCTGCAGGAAGTCGTAGAGGGCGTGTTTGCGAAGGCGGTAGCATTCGCGTGTCAGACGGCGCACGCGGTTGCGGTCCACGGCGTGGTGGAATTTGCGTTTGGGGGCCACAATCATCACTTGGCAGGGCGTCTCGTTTTCCACCGCCAACCACTGCACACTGTAGGGGAAAGCCATCAAGCGATGCCCCTCGGCATAGAGGCGGTCAATCAGCTGACGGCTGCACAAGTGTTCTTCTTTCTTGAAGGTGAACCCCATGAATGCTATTTCTTCGACTCCCCCTTCTCGCTTTTAGCGGTCGCACCCTTGGTTTTGGCTGTTTTGGTCGTTGTCGCCTTGGCGGCTTTTGCCGTCGTCGCCTTCTTGGCGGTTTTCTCCGCTTTGGGTGCCTTCTCTACCTTGGGCGTCTTTTCCGTTTTTGCGGTTTTCTCTGTCTTTACGACTTTCTCTGCGGTTTTGATGGTTTTCTCGTTCTTCTCTTCTTTCTCCATCTTGGCGCGAGCTTCTGCGCGAGCTGCGCGGCGTGCGGCGGCCTGGGCTTTCTTCTCTTCCATGCGCTGCTTGTAGATCTCCTTGTTGGCGATGACAGGCTTTACCTTCTTGGGCGAAGCCGAGGCGGAACTCTTGGTGCTGTGTTTGCTGTTGTCTCCCTTGGATGCAATAACGGCATCCTGTTCTTTGCCCAAGATGTAGTTCTCAATAGCCATGGCCATTGAGGGTGCCGACTGGGTGGGGGCGGCAATGGTGAGCTTGATGCCCTGCTCCTTGAGGGCGGCATGCGTGGAGGTGCCGAAGGCGGCGATGGTGATGTGGCGGTCCTTGATGTCGGGGAAACTTTTCACCAGACTGCGTACCCCGATAGGGGAGAAGAGGGCGATGCAGTCGAAGTTGTCAAGGTTGAATTTGGTGAGGTCCTTGGGCGCGGAGGTGTACATCGGGGCCTTGGTGTATTTGAATTTCGCCTTGTCGAGGGCCTTGGTGTATTCGGTCTGTTTCTCGTCGCTGCAGGGGAAGAGGAATTTCTCGTCGCGGTGCTTGCCCATGACTTCCAGAAGGTCGGAGAAATACTGGTTCCCGAAGAAGACCTTGCGCTTGCGGTACTGGATGTAGTTCTGCAGGTAAAGGGCGATGGCCTCCGTGGAGCAGAAGTATTTCATGTCCTCGCTCACGGTCTCGCGCAGCTCCTTGAGCATGCGGAAGAAATGGTCTATCGAGTTCTTGCTGTTGAAGATGATGGCGGTGTATTCGCTGATATGGATGCGGGTTTTGCGAAACTCTGAGACGGGAATCCCTACTACTTCAAAAAATTTGAAAAATGTGATGTCAACATTGTATTTGTTGATCAGGTTTCTGTAGGGCGATTTCTCCAAATCGGCGGGCGCAGGTTGCGAAATTAGGATTTTTTTCAGTTTCATACCTTGGTCGTTCTAATGTCTCAACTTATTGTTCTATTGTTCGATAAACCACTTTATAATGACTAATATTGGTATTATTTCGACGATGCAAAGATAGTAAAAAAGATAGAAATTAGAGCTATTTTTAACTGTTAAAAAAACTTTCATGCCTCGCGCATAGCGCATTAGGAATGCCAAAACCAGAAATCCGACAATCGAATACAACATGGTCTCCTGCGCCCCCGGCAGATAGAAGAAGGGGTATAGCAGGATGGTGGTCACAGTGGCTTCAACGAGGTGGAAGAGGTAGTTGTTGGTGATGTAGAGGTTCACGCCTGCTTTGTTCTCGAAGGTGTTGCCGAGAAGGCGCATAATGCTGTTGCGCAGCATATAGAGCATGCTGACGCCCAGGGTTAGCAGCAGGTAGCCGCCAAGGCCGGTGTGTGCCATGCCCATGCGGTGTATCGGCAGGCAGACCGCTGCCACCAGCAGCAGCCCCATGGGAAGCATCATGATGCTGCGGTTGAGGTTGCAGTCGCGCACCAGGCGGTCCATCGACCTGCGGTCGACCAAAGACTTCAGCAGTTCCTTGTATTTGATTTTACGCAGTTGTCCGTATACACAAATCAGCCCTGTGAGTAGTACGAGCACTGCAAATATCCAGGCCGGCTCGGCGTTGTCGGGGCGTATGGCCGGCTCGGTGTGTTGCACCTGTAGGGAGTGGCGCTGGAAGAGCGACTTGCGGAACACGGTGTCCATTACTTCGCGGGGACGGTGAATGGAATCAAACGGGATCCCGAGGTCCACAGTGTGTTCGGCAATGGGGACGCTGTCCCACTGCCAGAACGGTATCGCGGTATAGTCTATTGTGTCTGTGTTCTGTTCCAGCATGGGTCTATTGTTGTTTGATTACGATTAGTTTATGGGTCGCCACAGCTCCGCCGTTGCGTGCGGCAGTGGCAAAATAGATGCCTGCCGGCCATCCGTCGAGGGACACCTGATGCGGCATTCCGTCGAGGGTCAGTCGGGTCATCGGCCGACCCAGGACATCGGTTATCTGTATGGTGGTCCCGGGTTCGCCGCGGAGGGTTACATGGCCTGTGGCGGGATTGGGAGCGAATGTGAAGGGCTCGTCGCTTTGGGGCTGCTCGATGTCCACGACCTTTTGCTGGCATTGCCATGCCATGGCGCTGCTCCATGCCGCCAGGGGCACCTGTATGTCGTCTATCCAAACACAGTCCTCTCCTTGCGAGCGCGTGGCGTCCTTGATGTAGCGCCAGCAGAGGGTGTGGTGGCCCGGTTCGAGCAGGTGAGCCCGTTGGCGCCAGTTGCCTATGCCCCAGGCTTCGGGGATGAAGTCGCGGCCGTCGACCGAGAAGATGAGCCTGTCGTTCTCCGACTCGCAGGAGGTCTTGACCCAGTAGGCGATAGTGTCGCTGTGAAGCATGTCTACTTCAAGGCAGATGCGTGACGTCTGTCCGTGGTCGATAGCCCCGGAACGGAGGCTGTAGTTGCCGGAATGGCTCTCCGCGCTGTCCAGCGTCCAGGGCACAAGGCTGGTGTTCTGCCACGGGTGGCTCTCCAGCCCCTGCTCGAAGCCTTCGGTGCGCGCGCCAGGTTCCAGCCATACATCGTGGTGGCCGTCCCAGTGGCCAAGCGGTGTGGCGGCGTCGATGTGTATGGCGCATAGGCTGTCGCCCAGCGTGAAGTCCAACGTGCTGTCGGTGGTGGTGAAGCGTTCGCCGTTGGGGAATGATTCTGCGCTGAGGCTGAAGGCGTCATGGGGGCCGCTGGTTGAGGCCACGACGCGGTACGTGCCGCCGGCGTTAAGCCGTCGGGCTTCGTTGCCGTTGGCGTCCAGCAGGCGCAGGGTGAGGGTGGGGTAGGTGACGGCCAGGTTGCCGCTCACGCCCATTTCGCACAGCATGCCGTGTCCGGCGCTGGTCAGCGTCAGCCGTCCCTGCCACAGGGGCTGGCTGCCGGTAGACACAATGCTGACAGGCAGTGAGATATGACGCCGTTCGGCAGGTTGAAGGTTGTACACCGTATCGGAGAAGGGGGCAATCCATGCGCCGTTGAGCGAGTCCCCGGCGCACTGGTGCAACAAGATGTGCACGCTGTCGAATGGGTGCTCCCCGGTGTTTTCAATAAAGAGTGTCACGGAGGTGTCGCCGACGGTGATGCTCCGCAGGGTGGCGCCGTAGCCTATGGTGCGCTCCACCGCAGCGGTGTCTGTCGCAGGCCGCAGACCGGCACCCGTGGCCGTGAGGACGAGGGGCAGGGTGTCCAGGGTGTGGCGGAGCTGCATGGTGGCCACACCGGCACTGTCCAGGGTGCATACACCCAGCAGCGTGTCGCCTTGCATGGCGGTGACGGTGGCTCCGGGGGTGCCGCCCACGTGGAGGACGTTCTGCCCGTTGTGGGCCGTATCGGTGAGCCTCAGCTCTGTGCGCTGCGGCGTGCCGATGTAGGGGCGCAGCGTGGGGTCGCCGAGGAGGCAGTAGATTTCCCAGTAGAAGCGGGTGTAGCTGGAGCCGTAGGCCGTGACGGCCAGGTTGCCTGCCGTCAGCAGCTCGCCCAGCGTCGTCGCCGTCGGCCGTCGGCCCGCCAGTGCGTCGAAAGCCCCGCGTGTGAGGCTGTCGTAGCTGTTGTCGGGGCTTATGGGCCATTTGGGCCCTGCGGCCCAGAAATAGTCTTCGAGCCATAGCGTGGAGTTGGTGGCGCCAATCACTCCCACGGCACCTCCCACGGGCAGCCGCAGCAGCTGCTCGCCAAAGCCGGTGCCGCTGAAGGTGTTGCTCTTGCAGCAGTTGTTGACGTACACCATGGGCTGGTTGCCAGCCGTTTCCTCCACCTGGCCGATGCTGAGCGACGGCATGGTCCAGCCGCCCACGGTGCAGTGGGCTGTGTAGTTGAGCAGGGAGGCGCCGCGGCCGATGTCGGCTTTGATGCTGTCCAGCAGGGTGCCCGACTCGGGGTTGTGGTAGGTGATGGTGTCCATCTCCGGATGGGCCAGCTTGACTTCGCGGCTCACGTAGCTGACCTGGCTGTTGGTGGTCAGCAGGGCCTGTCCGGCATCCTCCTCGCCGGCCACGAGCAGCATGCGCTCCAGCTGGGCGGTGTCGATATGGTCGAACTGCTCGTAGCGGAGGGTTTTCTCCACCACAATGCGCAGCTCCGCGGTGTCGTTGACAGGCCACCGGCCCAGCATGGCGTCGGGCAGGTAGTCGTTGGTGAAGTCGGCATAGGGCAGGTCGGTGGTGTGGCTCTCGCCGTTGAGGCCGGTGCTGCCGATAAACGATTGCAGCTGTGCCGCATCGCCCACCAGCAGAATGTATTCCGGGGCGGGGGTCACGGGCGAGGCGTTGTCGAACCAGGGGCGCATGGCGGCTTTGACGCTGTCGCGCTGGTGGGTCGCCACATACAGCTCGCGGACGGTGTAGCCCTCCTGGCGCTTCCAGCGCACGAAGGGCTGCAGGCCGGTGCGGAATTCGGGCCGCGACACGATGAGCAGCACCCTGTCGCCGCCCCTTGGCGGTGCAGCGGCCTTGCCCACCTTCAGGGTGGCGTCGACGGCGGTGCACTCCCGCAGGTCGCCCTTCACGGGGCTATAGGCTACGGGCCTCAGCGTCAGGCGGTAGATCTCCTCTTTCCCCAGGCGGCCCAGGTGCTCCACCTCCATCAGGTCGCCTCCCCGATACCAGGCGTCGGTGTTGTAGATTTTGTAGTCGGGGTGGTATCCGGGCCGGTCGCGGTCCTTGAACCATCCTTCTGTGACCGGGGCCAGGCGCAGGTTGCCCTCGGCGGCGAGGACACCTGTGAGGGTGCGCTCCGTGGCGTCGATGTCGACCAGCTCCAGCGTGCTGCCTTGCGGCAGGCGGATGAGGGTGCTGAGGGTCGGCAGGTCGGGGCTGCCGGCGCGTCCGTTGCCAAGCGTCAGGCAGTCGCTGTAGGGCACCATGAAGTCCCCCCCCGCGTGCTTCAGCTTCACTCCGGCAAAGTGGAAATGCACCTTCATTTCGCCGTTGCCGGCGTCATGTATGCGCAACGGGGGCGTCGCGCCTTCCTGCGCGAAACCCGCTATGCCGGGCAAGATGCATAATATCAATAGGATATATCGAAAGATATTCATTTCAACAGCATTCTTTCCGCTGCAAAATTACAAAAAAAACACGACATGGAAAAGGACTTCTATAAAGTGACCTCCCAACCATGTCCCTACCATGCCCCTACCAACTCCCTACCAACTCCCACCTCGGTGGGACTTGATAGCTGGTTTATAGGTAGTTGCAAGAACTGTTAAATTTAGTTAAAACCAGTCTTTCGGAAGGCGTTTTTGGAGCGGTTTTGCGGGGGGTGGAAAATTAAATTTTGCCATATCGGCGTTTCTTCGTATCTTTGCAGTTTCAAAAAAGTGAATTTATGGCTACTGTTAAATGCTCTATACCTAAGGGAACGCGCGACTTCCTGCCCGTCGAGATGGCGCGCCGCAACTATATTTTCGATACAATCCGCTCTGTTTTCAAGACTTTTGCCTTTGAGCCCATCGAGACGCCGTCGCTGGAGAACCTGTCGACCCTGATGGGCAAGTACGGCGAGGAGGGCGACAAGCTGCTCTTCAAGGTGCTGAATAGTGGTGACTTCATGGATGGTGTGGACTTCACGCAGGACTACCACAAGGTGGCGCCGCAGATTTGCGAGCGCGGCCTGCGCTACGACCTCACGGTGCCCTTCGCCCGCTTCGTGGTGCAGCATCGCGACCAGGTGGTGTTCCCCTTCCGCCGCTACCAGCTGCAGCCCGTCTGGCGTGCCGACCGCCCGCAGAAGGGACGCTACCGCGAGTTCTACCAGTGCGACGCCGACATGATTGGCTCCACCTCGCTGCTCAACGAGCTGGAGCTGGTGCAGATGATCGACATGGTGTTCGGCCGGCTGGGCATCAACGTATGTGTCAAAATCAACAACCGCAAGGTGTTGGCGGGTATCGCCGAGATGATCGGTGCGCCGGAGCGCCTGGTGGACATCACCGTGGCCATCGACAAGCTTGACAAGATAGGACTGGACAATGTGCGCGCCGAGCTGCGCGAGCGTGGCTTGGACGAGAAGCAAATTGCGGCTCTCGACCCGGTCTTCGCCCTCGAGGGCGATGCAGGGCTGAAACTCGGCACGCTTGACAAGATGTTCGAAAATGTGGAGGTGGGACGGAAAGGTGTGGAGGAACTGAAGACCCTCTTCGGCTACATCGAGGCCGCCGCGCTGAAGTGCGACGTGGAGCTGGACCTCACCCTGGCCCGCGGACTGAACTACTACACCGGCGCCATCTTCGAGGTGAAGGCCAAGGATGTGCAGATAGGCAGCATCTGCGGCGGCGGCCGCTACGACAACCTCACCGGCATCTTCGGCATGCCCGATGTCAGCGGTGTGGGCATCTCGTTCGGCGCCGACCGTATCTACGATGTGCTCACCGAGCTCAACGCCTTCCCCGAGGGGTTGGAACAGGCTGCCCGCGTGATGTTTATCAATTTCGGTGCCGCCGAGCAGGCCGCCTGCGTGGCTATCGCCGCCCGCCTTCGCGCCAGCGGCATCGGCACCCTCATCTATCCCGACGCCGCCAAGATGAAGAAGCAGATGGAGTTTGCCAACCGCAAAGGCATCCCCTATGTGGCCTTCGTCGGTGAGAGCGAGATGAAGGACGGCACCGTCACCCTGAAGAACATGCAGGACGGTTCCCAGGAGACCATGACTGTGGACAGTCTTATAGAGAAACTGAAATGAAGCGCCTGCTGCTCATAGCGTTGCCCCTGTTGCTGTGCCTGCCGTTGCGGGCGCAGGACACCCTGCGCGTGGCGCCGGTGGCCGACAGCGTTGTCGATGCCGGAGTGGGGGAGTGGGATAATGCGGTCCCCGCGGCAGTCGCGCCGTTGTCCCGTGTGACGCCGCTCGCGGCGCCTGTACCTGACACCGTTTTCGTCCTCCGCACCGACACCCTGCGCCTCTATCGTACCGACACGCTGCACGTCTACCACACCGACACCGTCGTTCGCCGTGTGGCCGACACCGCCGCCCTCAAGGCCCTGCAGGAGAAGGAGGTCTTCTATCGCGAAATCCTTTCGGCCAACGGCGTGGACAAGGAGAAACTTGAGGCCGAGCGCAACTATTATATCCGCCTGGTGGACTCCCTGCGCGCCATAGTGCGCATCGCAGAGCTGGAGAATGTGCGCAAAGAGGAGGCCAACAAGTACCTCGAGGAGCGCGCCCGCGCCGCCGAGGAGCGTGTGGCCCAGGCCACCAACCGAAAGAAGAAGGTTCGACCCATACAGGGCGTGGCCATGCGTTTCTATCGTACCCCCGACTGGGAGATACGCCTCAAGGCGGGCGCCACGGAGGGCACCTACGTCCGTTACGTCAGCAACCGCAATGCTGGCGACATCGAGTTCGACTACGTCACCGGCGCTTCCGTCATGCTGTGGGACCTGACCAAGTTTTTCAACCAGAAGCATACCCTGGGGCCCGACAGCACCAGTCTCCAGATACGCCGTTTCGACCAGGATTTTGCCTATGATATCGGCGTCTATGTGGGCTTCGGCGGCAGCAACCTCTTCAAGAACTTCTATGTCGGCGCCAGTTTCCGCTTCGTGGATTTCTTCTACCTCATTCTGGGTATGAATATTGCAGAATACCAGGTGTTGAAGGATGGCTACAGCAATGGTGATATCATAGGCAACAGCCTGAGTATCGACGATGTGACGGCCAAGGCATGGCTCCTCAAGCCTTTTGTGAGCTTGAGCATCGATTTGGATTTCTTGAGTTACATTAAGAAATGATTTTCGCAGGCTGGCAGCCCGCGCTCCAGGCGTTTGGATTAACTCCAGATGCTGAGTTTGCTGAGAAACGAGATGTTCTCGCGAACGGTGGACTCGATGAGGGCGTCGAAGTCCAAGTCTTTTTCTTTGTGGAGAGCCACCTCGACGGGCAATACGTAGAAGGGTAGGTTGTCCGTGCGGCCATGCAGGCGCATGGCGTCTTTCTCGGTGGTGACGATGATTTTGCTTGTCCCCGGCAGGGCGTCGTAGGCAGCCTTGATGCGCGCCAGGTCGGCAGCGGTGTAGTCGTGGTGGTCGTTGAAGGCCAGGTGCTGCACACGTGTCTGCCTTTTCAGTTCTGTCAGCAGGGGCTCGGGGTGTGCAATGCCGGTGACGGCGAGCACGCTGTCCACATGCTTGAGGTCGAGCGACGCCGTCGTGCCGTCGAGGCGCATTAGTTGGCCGTAGACCAGATAGGAGAAGAATATCTTCTGGTAGTTCTGCAGGCCCAGGTCGTGGGCTATGTTGTGCCGGTCGACGGGGTTGAGCACCGATGGGCACTTGGTGACGATGACGATGTTGGCACGGAAGCGGGCGCTCTTGAACTCGCGCAGGTCGCCGTAAGGCAGTATGTGGTCGTTGTAGTAGGGATGGCTGTACTCGGTGAGGAGGATGTTGATGCTGGGTTTGATGCGGCGGTGCTGGAAGACGTCGTCGAGGACGATGAGCTGGGGAGTGGCGGGGGGGGGCGGAGGTTCCGAGTTTCCCGGAGATTCCGGGTTTTCCGGTTTTTCCGGGTTTTGGGGGGCGAGGGGCTGGGCCATCAGGTGCTGCACCCCTTCCAGACGCTTCTCGCAGACGGCCACTTTCACCTTGGGGAATTTGGCGGCTATCATGGCGGGTTCGTCGCCGAGCAGGGCGGCATTGTGGCTGCCGTCGTCTTCGACGTAGCCTTTGCTCTTGCGCTTGTAACCACGGCTCAACATGGCCGTGGGGTACTGGTCCGACAGCAGGCGCAGCAGGTACTCCACATGGGGGGTCTTGCCGGTGCCGCCGGTGGAAAGGTTCCCCACACCGATGGTGGTGATGTGGGGAGCCTCCTGTTTGATGATGCCCATGGCATAGAACATATTGCGAAAGCGCACCCCCACCGCGTACCAGCAGGTCAGCGGGAAGAGGACTTTGGATATGTTCTTGCGGAAGGACATTGTTTTACTTGTTGAAGTAACGGTTCAGCAGACCTTCGAGGGCTTTGCCGTGGCGGGCCTCGTCGCGGGCCATCTCATGGACGGTGTCGTGGATGGCGTCGAGGTTGAGGGCTTTGGCGCGCTTGGCCAGGTCGGTCTTGCCGGCGGTGGCACCATATTCGGCATCGACGCGCATCTTCAGGTTCTCCTTGGTGCTGTCGGTCAGCACTTCGCCCAGCAGTTCGGCGAACTTGGCGGCGTGCTCAGCCTCCTCGTAGGCAGCCTTCTCCCAGTAGAGACCAATTTCGGGGTAGCCCTCGCGGTGAGCCACACGGGCCATGGCCAGGTACATGCCCACCTCTTTGCACTCGCCTTCGAAGTTGGAGCGAAGGTCGGCCTTGATATCTTCGGGCGCATCCTTGGCCACGCCGACGATATGCTCGGCGGCCCAAGTCTTGATGTCCTCTTTCATTTCCTGCATCGGTTTGCCGCAGATGGGGCACTTCTCGGGCATCTCGTCGCCTTCATAAACATAGCCGCACACGGGGCAGATAAATTTCTTGCTCATATTGTCTTTCTTTGTTTTAGGGTTAAAATTTTCTTCGTTATCCAAAGTGCAAAGATACTAATTTTTCCCGACATGGAGAAAAGTTTTTTCCCAAGGTATGCTGTTTTAAGGTCTATTGTTTACGGAATTCTTTGGGTGTCAGTCCCTTTGTGCGGGAAAAGAACTTGCAGAACGATGCGGAGTCGGCGAAGTGCAGGCGGTCGGCGATCTGGGCCACGGAAAGGGTGGTGGTGCGCAGCAGGAAAGAGGCTTCCATCAAGAGCATCTGGTTCACGTAGTCCATCACCGTGCGTCCTGCCACCTGGCGTACGATGCGCGAGAGGTAGGCCGGTGAGATGTGCAGCTCCGAGGCGTAGAAGCCGATGTCGCGGTGTTCAACAAAGTGGTCGGGCAGCAGCTGCATGAAGGCTATGAACATCTCTTCCACGCGTTGCGACACAGTGTGTTGCGGCACGGAGATGTCGAGGAGATTCTGCAGGTCGAGCAGGAAGACGGTGTAGAGCATGCGCAGGGCTTCGGATTTGTAGGTGTGGTCGGAGTGCAGGTAGCGGTGGATTTCGAGCATGCGGTCGGCCAGGTGCCGGGCATCGTCGTGCGAGAGGGTCAGCTGTGGCTGGTGTAGCTGCACGATGGGTTTGTAGGCGATGTGCACCAGGTCGTGGATCTGGGGAGCGTCGAGGGTGGCATGTTCGTCGGCCAGAAGGCAGATGCCGTGGTAGTCGTCGGAGGCCTCGACAATGGTGACCGACATGCCCGGCGAGTAGATGTAGAGGTCGTTGGGTCGGAGGGTGAGACTCTGGCCGTTGTAGATGATGGTGAGCCAGCCTTCGAGCACCAAGGTGAAGGTGTAGGCGGCAATATGCCCGTTGGTTTCGTTGGCGCGGAATGTGATGTCCGAGTCGGTCTCGTTGCAGTACATATTTCCGTCCCAATGCTCCACAGGCTCAGCGCCATGCATCTTGATCCAAGCTTCTTTCAAACTGTACATATCGGCTGCAAAGATACGAATAAAATCTGATTTGTATCGTTTGGGACAATTATTGTGCCGTCTCATCCTTGGCGGTCAGCGCAAATATGTGTAATTTTGCAAACGTTAATTTTATTCATCAGTAACTTTAAAACTAAGATAATCATGGAAGTACAGAAATCTATCGAAGCATTGCAATTCTTCGTTACCAATCTCAACGCCCAGTCGTTCCAGCACAAGCTGCAGGCCAAAATCTTTGGCTCTATCGGCTACAAGAAGCTTGAAGCCAAATATCTCGAGCATGCCGAAGAGGAGCAGGGCTTTGTCAACCAGTTCATCGACCGTCTGCTCGACCTTGGCGGCGAGCTGAAGCAGGAGGCCGTGCAGGCCCAGCAGCTCTTCACCGACCCCGTCGAGTTCCTCAAGGCCGACTACAAGGTCTCCGTCGACGGCATCGAGTTCCTCCGCAAGTGCATGGACGGCATCAAGGACGACATCACCACCTTCGACATCATGAAAGCCTACCTCAAGGACGAGGAAGAGGACATGTACTGGAGCGAGGAGCAGCTCGGCCTCATCGAGATTATCGGCGCCAAGCCCTGGATTGTCAAAACCGCTCTTTAATCTTCTTGCTGTTATGGAAAACGTAAAGAAAGTCTATGACCTGATCAACGAGGCCGGAGTCTACTACCTGGCCACCGTCGAGGGCGACCAGCCCCGTGTGCGCGTCTATGGCGCATGCCTTTATTTTGACGGCAAGTTCTACATCATGTGCATGGCCGGTACTGGCGCCCCCAAGCAGCTCAAGGCCAATCCCAAGGCCGAGCTCACCACTATGAAGGGCAAGATTGTCCGCATGTCCTGCACCTTCGTCGAGGATGAGCGTCCCGAGGTGAAGCAGGCCATGGTTGACAAGATGCCCCATCTCAAGGGTGCGCTGGGCGAGCACGGCGAAGGTGCCCTGATGTTCTACGCCAAGGATGCCACCGCCACCGTCAGCACCATGACCGAAGTGTTGGAAACCATCAAATTCTAACGGCTATGAAAGAACAAGTTCTCAAAGCCATGCGCGAGGCTGGCAAGCCCGTCTCCGCCGGCGATGTCACCAAGGCCCTCGGCGCCGACCGCAAGGAGGTCGACAAGGCCTTTGCCGAACTGAAGAAGGAGGGCGCCATCGTCTCGCCCGTCCGCTGCAAGTGGGAGCCTGCCAAGTAACAGGGGCTCACGCGCCTTCATAGGAGCAAAAAAATAAAGCAGAGCATGGTCGCTGTCGACTATGCTCTGCTTTTTTTTCATGTTTGGCTGGAATGCCGCTTTGCCCTACACGGACTGGCCGAGGTTGTAGGCCTCCTGTAGTTTGGCGTTGCCAGCAATCTCGTTCGGACCGCCCACGCCGCCACAGAAGAGGTGGCCCTTGAGGCTGCATTTGCCGTAGCAGTCGATCCAGCCCTGCAGTCCGCTCTCGGCACGCTTGGGGACGAAGGACTCGTCCTCGGCGGCGGTGGTCAGCAGGTAGATGTCGCGGAAGCGGTAATCCTTGGGGTACATGGCGTTCATGCGGTCGATGAGGGTCTTCATCTGGCCGCACATCTCGTAGTAGTAGATGGGCGTGGCCCAGCAGACCACGTCGGCATTCAAGACGCGCTCCATGATGGTGGGCACATCGTCCTTGAAGATGCAGGCGCCCATTGTCTGGCACGAGAGGCAGCCCACGCAGAATTTTATATCTTTGCCACGCAGCGAGACGAGTTCCACTTGATGTCCGGCGGCTTCGGCGCCCTTTGCGAACTGCTCCGCCAGGGCGTTGCTGTTCGATCCTGGGCGGAGACTGGTTGATATTACGATGACTTTTTTCATAATGTTACAGGTTTTTGTTGAAGAAATCGACCAATGTGTCCCAAGGGATATAATTCTTCTCTCCTTTTGTAGAGCTTGCTCCACCGTCGTAGAGGTCGCAGTGGGTGGCGCCGGGAATGATGAGGAGCTGCTTGTTGTCGGGATTGGGATTGGGTTTGCCGACGACGTTATAGCCCTCGGCACGGCCATCCACCATGTAGTGGTAGGCGGCTTCACCGAAGTAGCGGCTGTGGGCCTTCTCGCCGTGCATTATGAGGACTGCCGAGCGTATCTCGTTGATGTAGTATAGGAAGCGGCTGTTGGCGTAGGCCTGGGTGCCAATGGTGCGCCAGCCGTCGTTGCTGTTGCCGCTGCGGGGATGGTAGCCACGCGGGGTCTTGTAGTAGGCGTGGTAGTCCTTGACAAACTGCGGCGCGTCGTCGGGCACGGGGTCCACCACGCCACCGGCCATGGCCATGGGGTCGGCGAGGCGCTGGCGGCCCATTGCTTCGCGGGCGGCGTGGCGCGACTCCTCTTTGTCCTCGCTGTCGTAGTAGCCGTTGCCGCTGACGCGGGTCATGTCGTACATGGTGCTGGCCACGGTGGCCTTGATGCGCGGGTCGGCAGCGGCAGCGTTGAGGGCTATGCCGCCCCAGCCGCAGATGCCTATGATGCCGATGCGCTCGGGGTCCACATTCTCCTGCTTCGACAGGTAGTCGACGGCGGCCATGAAGTCCTCGGTGTTGATGTCGGGCGATGCCGTGCGACGGGGTTCGCCGCTGCTTTCGCCGGTGTACGACGGGTCGAAGGCCAGCGCCACGAAGCCGCGCTCGGCCATCCGCATGGCGTAGAGACCGCTGCTCTGCTCCTTGACGGCGCCGAAGGGACCGCTCACGGCGATGGCGGGCAGCTTCTTGGCTTCTCTGACTTCTTTAGGCTCGTAGAGATCTGCGGCCAGCGTCAGCCCGAATTGTGTCTCAAACGTCACCTTGCGGTGGTTCACCTTGTCGCTCAGCGGGAACACCTTGTCCCACTCCTGTGTCAATGTCAGTTCTTGTTTCATATTGTCAGTGTTTTCAGTTTCCTGTTTGTTTCCGCAGGCGGCCAACAGCAGGGTGGCAGCCAGGATAGTAATCAATCTGTTCATGTTTTGAATATTAGCGTATAAAATTGGTATTGATGCGTTGTGGTTCCTCTTCAGGGAGGCCGTGGGCGGCGCGTTCGGCGTCGATGGCACGGACGAGGAAGGCCATGTTGCGGCCCAGCACGCGCATGATCTGCATGCCCTCTTCGTCGCGGCGCACCTCGTCGGGCGTGTGGCCGTGCACCATGTTCCAGTAACGGCTGCTGACGATGGGCATCTCGGCCAGGGTGAAATACTTGTTCAGGCGGTCGAGGGTGGCGGTGGTGCCGGCGCGGCGGGCTGAGCAGACGGCAGCGCCCACCTTCATGCGCAAGGGGTATCCGGCGCTGAAGAAGAGGCGGTCCAGCAGGTTGGTCAGCGTGCCGTTGGGGCCGGCGTAGTAGACAGGCGAGCCCACCACCAGGCCGTCGGCGGCATCGAGCTTGGGGGCGATCTTGTTGACCATATCGTCGAAGATGCAGCGGCCCAGCTCGCGGCACTTGCCGCAACCCAGACAGCCGCGTATGTCCATGTGGCCCACGTGGACGATTTCCGTCGCGATGTTGTTCTTTTCCAGTTCGCCGGCCACGGTGGCGAGGGCGGTGTAGGTGCAGCCGTTGGCGTTGGGACTGCCGTTGAGAAGGAGTATGTTCATTGTCTTTGGCCTTGTTATTTAATCGTTTAAACTGCTGCGGAACATTATGTTTCCGACTGCAAATTTACGAAAAAAATCAGAAACAACAATTGACCTTTATGGCGCAAGTTGGCGTTGCTCACTATATTGTTTTGTCGTCAGCGGCACCAGCGGGTTGACATCGATGAGTTTCAGGCTGCGCACCATCTTGGCGGTGCCATCTTTATATTTTTTGAAGTGTGGCGTTTGGATGTGGCTTTGGTAGGCGCGGCGGCGCCGTGCCAGTGCTTGGTGTCGGTGGGGACGGTGACCACCATGCCGGGCGTCAGCTCCACGGCTCCTTTGCCCCATTCCTGATACCATCCGCGGCCGCTGACGCAGACCAGCACCTGGACGGCGTGGTGATGTATGTGCCAGTTGTTGCGGCAGCAGGCGTATAAAATATTAATATTCATTGTTCAAAGTCCCGTTGGACTATTGTTGCTTCCGATTGCAAAAATACATCATTTTCGTCAAACTGACCAAATACAGAATGCCGTTTGTTGTGCACAAATCGCGCATGGAATGACACAATAAATGGGTTATTTCCGCGTTATCTGTCAGTTATGAGTACGTTGAACGAAGATATCATCATTGCCACAAGTCTTGACCAGACGGCAGCCATGCAGCAGCAGGGCTACATCACCCACGCGCTGTGCCAGGCGGGCAGCTGCACCTTCCGCCTCGGGGCGCGAGAGCACAGAGTGGTGGCGGGCGACTGCCTCATCATACCGCAGCAGTCGCTCCTGCTGCACGACTACGCACCGAGCGAGGACTTCCGCATCGAGGTCATCTATGTCTCCGCCCCCTTCACCGAGGTGGCCACGCCGCAGAGCAACTATGGTATGCGGGGACACCTGGCGCTATTTGAGGACCCGGTGATGCACCTTACCGCGCAGCAGCAGGAGGTCTGTGCGCTGAACTTCGACTACATACGGCACCGCCTGGCCCTGCCGCAGCACAACTTCCACCGTGACGCGATGCTCAACGCCGTGCAGTGCATGATTATTGACTTCTTCGACTTCCATGTGGAACTCTACGGCGAGCGGCATGTGAGCAACCAGCAGGCGCTGCTGATGCAGCAGTTTATGTCGCTGCTGGACCGTAGCGAGTTTGTGCAGCACCGCGATGTGGCCTGGTATGCCGACGCGCTGTGCGTCACGCCGAAGTACCTCAGCGAGGTCTGCCGTGAGGTGAGCGGCCAATCGGCCATGTACTGGATTACCCGCTACACGGCCCTCGACATCAGCCGCACCCTGCGCAACCGCGCCCTCACCATCGACGACATATCAGACTTCTACGGATTTTCCTCCACCAACTACTTCGTTCGCTACGTGCAGAAGCACCTTGGCGCCTCGCCCAGTGCCCTGCGGGAGTAGCATGTCCAAGTCTCTTGTTTGCCTTTGGCAACGCGAAATCTCGTAAATCTTGTAAATTATTCACTTCGCATGTGCTGCGTTAGTGACATTTACTGGATTTACGAGATTTCTGCCCGCAGGGCTATGCGGTTCAGTTCATCAGTCTGCTTTCACCCCATTGGTATTGCGGATAGGCGTTTTTGAGGTCTTTGGCCGAGCCCGACACGCCGCTGCCGCCGCTGGTGGCGAATACACAGAGCGTCTTGCCACTCAGGTCGTGGGCTTCGATGAAGGTGTTGACGATGGTGGGGGCTGTGTACCACCAGATGGGGAATCCAATCCATACGGTGTCGTAGTCGGCGATGTTGGGGCATGTGCCCTTGATGGCCGGACGCGAGGTCTTGTCCTGCATCTCCTTGGTGGAGCGGCTCTGCTTGTCGCGCCAGTCGAGGTCGGCCGAAGTGTAGGGTACTTCGGGGGTAATCTCGAAGAGGTCGGCGTTCATCTCTTTGGCCAGCTGTTGGGCGGCGGCCTTGGTGGTTCCGGTGGCCGAGAAGTAGGCCACAAGCGTCTTCTTCATTTCTTTATTCTCCTTTTTGTTCTGCGCACAGGCGGTGGTGCTGAAGAGCAGCACCATTGCGCAGAGTGTTGTTACGATGTGTTTCATCTTTTAGTCGATGCTGACAATGTGATACTTGCGGGTGCCGAGGCCGATTTTCTCGGCATGCTCGATGGTGTGGATGCCGTGCTGCTTGTCGATGCGCTCGGTGAGGGTGGTGGGGTCGTTGTCGGGCGTGACTTCCATGTTGTTGATGATGTCGACGCAGGCCTGGTCGAGGGCCACGGGGTCGGTGGAGGCCAGGATGCCGTAGTCCTGCAGCTTGACGGGGGTGGGATGGTCCACGCAGTCGCAGTCGATGCTCATGTTGTTCATCACGCTGATGTAGATGATGCCCTTCTTGCCGTTGAAGTGGTTGACCACAGCCTGTGCGGCGGCGGCCATGCTCTCGAGGAAGCCGTCCTGGTCGCCGATGAATTCGGGCGTCCAGAGCTTGGCGATGTCGAGTTTCTCCATCTTGCCGCTGGAGTGGATGTAGGCCTTGCCGTTGGCGCTGGCGCAGCCGATGGAGAGGTTCTTCAGGGCTCCGCCGTAGCCACCCATGGGGTGACCCTTGAAGTGGTTGAGGGCAATCATGAAGTCGTAGTTGTCGATGTGGCTGCCCACGATGTCGTACTTGATGTGGGTGCTGTCCTTGACGGGGATGCGGATCTCGCCCTCTTCGTCCATAATGTCGACCTTGAACATGGGGATGAAGCCGTGGCGCTCAATGATTTTCCAGTGGTTGGCGGAGGTGGTGCGCTCGTCCTTCTTGTCCTCGGGGGCGTTGCCGTAGGCGGTGTTGCACTCCACGATGGTGCCGTGCACGGTGTCGACGAGCAGGCGGATAAGCTCGGGCTTCAGGTAGTTGGGGTTGGAGCCTTCGCCGGTGGAGATCTTGACGGCCACGCGGCCTTCGGCCTTCACGCCCAGGGCTTCGTAGATTTTGACGAGGGCCTCGGGGCTGATGTCGCGGGTCATGTAGACGGCGGCACCCTCCTGGACGGGTTCCTGAGCCTCGACGGGCTGGTTGTTGTTCTGTTTGCAGCCGACCATCATCATCGCGGCGGCCGCCATAAGCATAAATACTTTCTTCATATCAATACAATATAATGCGTTAGTGTGTTATTGCGTTAATGCGTCAGTGTGTTGGTTTATGTTCTAATTATTAAATAGTTATACTATAAATTACCATATACAAACCGCTGCAAAAATACACAATTTTCCGCACATAGACATGCACATAATGCGGTGATTGTTTCACATTTTGCCTGCCACCGCCCGTGCAAACAAAAAGAGGGGGTGCAGAACCCTATAGGTTTTACGCCCCCTTTACTCAAAGTTTACTCAAACTTTACCTCGGTCCATGGTGAGACTATGGTAACTGCAGTGCTCCTCCGTTGACGGGTCACTCAAACGACATCTTCGGCAATCCGTCCACAATGTCGAGGGTGCGGAGGCTGAGGGTGATGATGCTCTGCAATAGGTCTAACGGGTATTTGGGGTTGCCGTGCTCGATGCCCCACTGGTTGGCGTCGTTGCGGATGCCGCTTTTTTTGTCCACCTTGTCGCAGTAGCGCTCCATAATCCATTCGATGGCACTCTTGCCGTTCACCACGTAGTCGTAGGCCCGCAGGGGTATATTGCGCAGGGTAATGTAGGGGTTGTACTCGATGACGCTCTTGTCCTTGTCTTTCCCATTCCTGCCAAACTTCATCTGCACCACGCGGTAGAGCTTCTCTGGCGTGTCGGTGTCGGCGACGCCTGGCAGCATATTGTGCCAGTCCACCACCACCTCTTTCGTGGCTGGTACCTGCTCGTAGTTCAGGTGCAGGTCGGCCAGCTCGCGCCCGGCGCGGCTGAAGGCCCAGAAGTCCTCGGCCTTCTCCACCAGCGGCAGTCGCGGCAGCATCATCTTCAGGTCGTTGGCAAAGGTCTCGCGGTAGGTCGGATAGTGCAGGAAGCCGTAGACATAGTAGAAGATGTCCTCCTTCGTCACCTTAGGCCCATACTGTCCCTGTGCCCGCTTGAGGATAAAGTCCGTGATGGCATCGTGCCGTATATATTTGTCCTTGCCATCATCAAACAGCGATGCCTGCGATGCCTTGCGCTCTTCGTACCAGTAGAGGGGAAAGCATTGGGCTCCTCCATTCCCTTGTTTTACAAAGCATAAGTCTGCAATACTATCTGAAATTAAACAATGAAAATCAACACTTCCAACTCCTGTTATACAAATTACTATATTTGTATAAGTGAGACTAGGGAATATGGTTCGCCATTGTCCGGGACGTTCAATTACATCGCGGGTATAGTACAATAATTGTTTTGTAAATGGTCGATAATCACAAACTATAGCATAATCTTCTTGCAGTAAAATAGGTTTGTTGTTTGTTACATCTTTGATTAGGTTAACACTCCAACTAATTTTAGACTCATCATTCGTCACCGTGTTTATTTCCCCCTTTGATAACATTATGCGCTGTTCGTTGTAGTTGTCAATCATTTCATGCATATTATGCAACAAACTATTGGAGCTAAAGTTATAAACCCATACATCACGATTTGTTGAGACTCCAATAACCTGCTGCAAGAAAAATGATTTTTCATTCTCATTGCCTTTTTTCATAGGAGATAGGGGAATATAATTTAAAAAAGACATTTTACGGTGATTAATCCAATCTCCGTGTTCGTTGGGACTAATTGTTGTAAACATCAACGATGAAATAGATTTCTTTATCTTTAGATAATTCAATTTTTCTTGTCGTTCAAGATAGTCATCTATATTAAAGTAGTGTATATTAGCCGTTTTAGAAGTATTCTTTTCTTTTTTTACAAGGATTGTTATGGCGACACCTGTCAGGATTCCAAATACATTTCCTCCTTCTCGTTTAAGTCCTTCTTTGTTTCCCATATTGGATCTAATAGCACCTCGTAAATTTATAACATATATATCGCTAAACTCTTTTTCAATACACTTTCTAAAAACATCAGCAGCATTGCTTTCAATCCATCCTGAATTGGTTATAAACGCAACTATTCCATGATTTTCAGTAATTCTATCCGTCGCCCATCGGAATGCTTTTACATATGAGTCATAGGCGAATTTATTTAAACTGGCAGAGCTTCCCTCAACATATTTCTTTTGGACAATATCTTCCAATAATGGATAGTGTTGGTTTTGCGCATTGTCGTTAGCGCTCTTTTGACCAATAGAATACGGCGGGTTGCCAATGATTACGGTTATCGGGCTGTCCAACTGTTTCTGCACGCGCTTGCTGTTTTCCACAAATGGGGTCTCCAAGCCCGCTATCTCTTTCTGGCGGGTGCGGCCGCTCTGTTTGGCGTACATCTGTTCGCCGAGTTCGAAAGTGTCGGTAAGGCAGATGCCGGGGAAGGGGCTGTACACGCTGGGACGCAGGCTGCCAGCCTGCGACGTGTCGTCGGGATTCCGCAGGCTGCCAGCCTGCGTCCCAGTAACGAGGTCGTGGTAGACATTTTCGATGTTGACGCTGGCGATATAGTAGGCCAACAGTACGATCTCGTTGGCAAAGATTTCGTTCTTGTATTTGTACTCCAAGTCGTGGATGATACCGCTCTGCAGTAGACGCGTGATGAAGGTGCCTGTGCCGGTGAAGGGGTCGATGATTTTCACACCACGATCGTTCAGCGAGCGACCGAACTGATCCTGCAACACATGCTCCACGCTGTGGATGATGAAGTCCACCACTTCGACAGGAGTATAGACGATGCCCAACTGCTCTTTCACCTTTGGGAATGCTGTAGTGAAGAACTTGTCGTAGAGTTCCACCACAATCTTCTGCTTAGCTTCTGCATTGTCGATACCCTCGGCACGTTTGCGTACGCTGCGGTAGAAGGCGTCAAGGCTCTTTCTGTCAGCCTCGTCAATCTTCTCGTTCAGCAGTGTGACAATCTTGCTCATCGCCTTGCTGACAGGATTGTTGGCGGTAAAGGCGTAGCTGTCGAACAAGGCTTCGAATACCGGCTGGGTGATGATATGCTGCGCCAGCATCTCCACCGCCTGCGGCCCGCTGACCGATGGGTTGATGTCCTTGTGCAGACCTTTGATGAAGCGGTCAAATTCTCGTCGGGCTTTCGGTTCCTCTGCAATCAGTTGGTTTATCTGGGCAATATGCTTTTCGGCAATTTTGGCCACGTCGCTGGCCCACTGCTCCCAGTAGCGTTTGCTGCCCACCTTTTGCACCATGCGGGCGAAAATGACATTCTGCAATTGCTCGAAGCGCATCTCCAGCTGTGCCTGCAACGCTGTCATTGGCTCGGCTGCGGTGAGGCCGTCGCCGTCCGACTCATCATCCGTCTTTCCTCCGCCTTGTCCAATCCATTGGCTGCCGGGGCGTACCAGCTGCACGGCATCGGGGCGCTTGCGGTTCAGCTCTATCTTGTTGACCATCGCGTTGAAGCGGTCGTCGTGGGCACGCAGGGCGTTGAGGATGTCCCACACAACGGCATAGGTCTTGCTATCGTCGAGGGCCTTCTCGGGGTCCACGTCGCTCGGCACCACGATGGGGATGATGATATATCCATACTTCTTGCCTTCGGCGCGTCGCATCACACGGCCCACGCTCTGCACCACGTCGACCTGCGAGTTCTTGGCGGCGAGGAAGACCACAGCATCCAGCGACGGCACATCTACACCCTCGCTCAGGCAGCGCACATTGGAGAGCAGGTGGCAGTCGAGGCCGTCGGTGCGGGTGCGCTTCAGCCAGCCGAGATGCTCTTCGCGACGGGCGGCACCCATGCTGCCGTCCACGTGGCGCGCTTCGACGCGCACCAGCCCCTCGCGCTCTGCGGGCGTAAGGCTCTCGTAATAGCTTTCGGCGCAGGCATTGAAGGCGGCGGTGATGGCCTTGCTGACCTTGATATTCTGACAGAAAGCCACGGCGCGGTGCATCGGCTGCGGGTCGATCTCGCGCAAAAGGCGGTTGTCGTAGCGGCTGCGCTTGCTTAGGGCGTTGATAACGCCGATGAGCTTGGCCATATCGTCGGTGTCCACCTCCTTCTGCACGGCGGCATCGAGGCCGGAGAGGGCCACCTGCACCTCGGTGCTGACATCGCCAGGCTCCACGTTGAGGATAAGTACCTTGTAGTCGGAGAGGAGGTTCTTGTCCACCGCCTCACCGAAGCCCAGACGGTAGAACTCGTCACCATAGATTTCTGCATCGTCCATCGAGCAGAGGTAGGCCTCGCGTTCGCGGGCGCGTTGTTGGTCCTCGGCTTTGTACAGGCGAGGTGTGGCGGTCATATACATTCGTTTGCGACCTCGGATGAAACCGTTGTCGTGTACACGCACAAATGCACTCTCGTCATCGCCTTTGAGTGTGACGCCGGTGGTGCGATGGGCCTCGTCGCAGATGATGAGGTCGAAGGTCAGCTCGTCTCCGATGGCAGTTTGTGTGGCGGCGATGCGCTCGATGCTCTGGTAGGTGGAAAAGACCACCAGCATGCCCTTGCGGTTGTCGTGCTGGAGTGCGAAATATTGCTGTTTGATTTGTTCAACGCTGGTGGAGGCGGGGAAGGCCAGCTCCTCGACGGTCATCTGGTTGGTGTCGTCGTCCTTGGTGTGAGTGCGGCTTACCTCGCTATCGGAGCAGATGCACATGGGACGGATAGGCTTCGATGCATCGAAACTCCATTCACGAAGTGTTTGGCCGAGGAGGGCAATGCTGGGAACGAGGAACAACACCTTGGTCTCTCGCAGGCTGGCAGCCTGCGTACCAAGGGCTTCGGCAATGCGCAACGAGGTGAAGGTCTTGCCGGTGCCGCATGCCATGATGAGTTTGCCACGGTCATGGTCGCTGAAATAACTTAAGGCATTGTCGATGGCTTCCTGCTGGTGGGGTAGCACCTTCTTGTGTTGGGTGATGGCTTTGGTGCCGCTGATACCGCGATCAAGTTCTTCCCAATCAATAGGCATCTCGGCCAGTTCGTTTAGATGAAGCACCGAAGCAGGAATCATCTGCCCTTTGAAGCTTTCGGCCGCCGTAGAAGTAAATCCACCTTCAGTGGTGTCGACCCACAGGCGGAAGGAGAAATAATGCTTCTTGCCGTCGCCATCAGTAAAGGCACGGGCCGAAGAAGTTAAAAAGGTGTCTGTATCACCTTTGTCGATTTTGGTATCGGCTCGGTAGCACTTGCATTGGATAGCCCAATAAGAGCCCTCGTTGGTCTGTGCCACGAGGTCGATGCCGGTGTCGTGGAGAGATATACTTTGGCGAAATGGGAACTCGTTCCAAAGCCACACCTGCTGTAACTCGTTGCAATAGGGAGGCAGGGTGTGGAGCATCGCCTGCATCAGACGTTCGAAACGTTTGCCTTTGTCGGCTTCGGAATGGGACTGTTCACGGTAGCGGTTGATTACTTGCTGGAAATTACTCATGGTGCTTGGTATCGTTGTATTCGTTTGCTTTCCAAGCACCATAAAAAAACCGCGGACTTCTGTCGTGTACGGAGGTTCTCGACTACCTACTATCACAAACGAGAAAGCCCACGGGTAACACCGTGAGCGTTCTGCTTTCTCGAGTGATAGTATAGAAATTGTCGAGATTTCCGTACACCTTGAAAAGCAAAAACGCTTTATATTATGTCGTTATCTATTCTTTATTCTCTTTGTTTATGCCATATATTGTTGTTTTTAAATCGACGGTGCAAAAATACACATAATATTCTATTCTGCCAAATTTATTTTTTCACACAGGGACAGCGACAGCGCAGCAGAGGGTCTCTCTGCTGCGCTGTGGTGTGATGGGGGGCTGTCTTGTAAATAGTTCGTCGTCGACGGGCTCGAGCCATTGAGTTTCACTCGACTTCAGTCGCGACTCGGCAGAGTTGATGCGAGCATCACTCTGCTCTCGCTGCTCCATCAGTTCGGTGCGGAAGCCGGGCGTCAGCTCCACGGCCTCCTTTTCATGGTATTATTTCGTGGAAATTGAATTAGTGCAAGTCCCTTCTTCATAAGGTCTTAAACCTTATTCAAAGACTTTTAATCCACTTCTCGACCTTGTCGCGGTGCGAACGCACTTCGTGGCCGTAAATGCTCCAGCCGGCGGCGACACGGGCCTTGGGGAAGGCCTTCTTCACGTCGCTGACGCAGTTGGCCAGGCCGCTGCCTTCGTGGGTGGTGAAGGGGATGACGGTCTTGCCGGCGAGGTCGATGTCCTTGAACAGGGTGAACATCACCTGCGGATAGGTGCCCCACCACACGGGGCCGCCGATGAAGACGGTGTCGTACTGGCTCAGGTCTGGCGCCTGGCCTTCATAGGGCGGCCGCTCGCCGCGGTTGGCTTCTTCCTGCGCCAGCTTGATGAGCGGCGTGTAGGCCATGCCGTCGTACTTGTGGGTGACGATTTCATATTGGTCGGCGCCGGTCAGCTTGCTGATATAGTCGGCCACGATTTTGGTGTTGCCCACCTCGATGTTGCCCACGCTGTAGTTGTCGCCCGCGTGGGAGAAGAAAATGACGATCTTGTTCATTGTGTTATCCTTTTTTGATCTGTTTTCGGTCGGTGCACTACTCACTTTTTCACTTTTCACTACTTGATTCGGTTGTCCCGAGCAGCTGGCGTAAGTCAGCAAGGTGATGATTGTAAGGATGATACGTTTCATAATCATTGTTGTTTTTGATGCTGCAAAATTACGAACCTCTCCGCACATAGCCACTATGCAGAATGCGTCCAAAAGTTCACATTTTTCGGTTCCCAAAACAATGTTGTGTTTTGTGGATTCACTTTTTTTGTGTATCTTTGCACCGCGAAATAAATGGACGGGACGCGGGCTGGCAGCCTGCGCTCCAGAGACGGGAAATAATTTAACAACAACAGATAGTTATGGAAATCAAAGCAGTCAAATTCAGAAAGAATGGTTTTTATGGTCAGCCGTTTGCTTTCGGCGGCGAAGAGGGTATGGACAAGTTCGACCCCAATATCCGCTACCGTGGCAGCCTGCAGAACTACCTCATCGACACCGGCAGCGAGGTCATCCTGGTGGACACCGGCCTGCCCGCCGGAACGCCCGAAGAAGTGCCCGATGAGAAGTCGCCCGCCTACACCGGCGAGGACATCTGCGACTACATCGACGCCCTGGCCAAGCTGGGCTACCTCACCACGCGCGTGAACAAAATTATTCTCACCCACCGCCACAGCGACCACAGCGGCTGCCTGAAGCTCTTCCCCAATGCCAAAATTTACGTCGGTGCCGACGAGCTGGGCGCCGACGAACTGAAGGACGTCCCCAACATCGTCCCCGTGCACTTCACCGACGGGCCCTACTACAACTTCCCCGAGAGCCAGAAGATTGCCGACGGTGTCTATATGATCAAGGCCAAGGGCCACACCCGCGGCAACAGCCTCGCCGTGGCCGAGAAGGGTGGCAAGTTCTACATGTTCCAGGGCGACATCACCTATGTCGACGAAGCCCTCTACGCGAACAAGCTCTCCGTGGTCTACGACGACCTTCCCGCTGCCCGCGAGACGCTGGACCGCGTGCGCGACTTCGTCCGCAACCACCCCACCGTCTACATGGGCACCCACACGCCCCAGGGCTACGAGAACCTGGAGGCCGACCGGGTGATGGACCTCGACCACCCCGTGCCCACGGTGCTGGCCGAGGTGGACTTCGCCGCCAAGAAGGCCACAGGCAAGTATGTCTGCTCCGTCTGCGGCTACGTCTACGACCCCGCCGAGCACGACGGCGTGGCCTTCGAGGACCTGCCTGCCGACTGGAAGTGCCCCCGCTGCCGTCAAGGCAAGGAGAAGTTCAACAAGGCGTAATCCTTACCGCTCAAAAACAAAAACATCCGCATGGCCAAAACCGTGCAGATGTTTTTTTTATATGCGGTAAAAACCGTACTTGCCTTAGTCGAGCACCAGGCTGGGGGCGCTGTAGGTGCGGGCGGCGAGCTCCTGGTTGAGCATGTAGAGGCTGCGGGCGTCGCTGCCGAAGAGCTCCATCTTCGAGATCATGTCGCGTGCGTTGGTCTCCTCCTCGCCCTGCTCCTTGACGAACCAGTCGAGGAACTGCATGGTGCGGAAGTCCTTCACCTTGCTGGCGGCGTCGTAGATGGTGTGGATCGAGGCGGTGACGTACTCCTCGTGCTCCAGACCGGCCTTCAGCACGTCCATGTCCTTCTTGTACACCTTGTCGGGCATGGCGATGGCGTTGAGCTTGATGGGGCAGTCGTTGTTCTGCATATACTTGTAGATGAGCATGGCGTGGTCGCGCTCCTCCTGGGCCTGGATCATGTACCAGTTGGCGAAGCCGTTGAGGCCGCGCTTGTCGAAGTAGTTGTTCATGTCCAGATAGAGGTAGGCGCTGTAGAGCTCTTTGTTGATCTGCTCGTTCAGCAGGTCGGAAACTTTCTTGTTCAGCATAACTTTTATTTTTAATTGTGTTATTGTGTTATCGCGCTGTTGCGTTAGTGATGATGCATCATTATGTTGGTGTTTGACGGTGTCAACCACTAACACATTAACGCATTCCACTATTGTTTCTCGAAGTGGGTCTTGTCCACCGAGCACAGGGGGCACACCCAGTCGGCGGGCAGGTCTTCAAACTTGGTTCCGGGGGCGATGCCGTTGTCGGGGTCGCCAACTGCGGGATCATAAACGTAACCGCAAACGTCGCAAACGTACTTTTCCATTTTGTTATTTTTTAGGGTTTATATTCGGCTGCAAAGATACAACTATTTTCTTATTCGGCAAAATAAATGTTTTTTTTTATTCCGGTGCCACGACGATGTAGGGCTGCAGCTGCCAGGGCTTGGGCGTCATGGTGCAGAACCAGTCGTAGAAGAAAACTCTTTTCATGACTGCCCCTCCATCAGCTTGAAGTCTCTGGCGGGGTGCTTGCACCAGGGGCAGACGAAGTCGGCGGGCAGCTCGTCGCCTTCATAGACGTAGCCGCATACCTCGCAGACCCAACGCTTCTTGTTCGATGCCGGCGGGACGCCTGCGTTCCCAGTGGGCTTGATGTGCTGCTGGTAGTAGGCGTAGGTGATCGACGGGCTGTCGCTGAGCACACGGGCCTCCAACGGCATGGCGATGAACATGGTGTGGCTGCCAAGGTCGATGCTCTTGGTGACGACGCAGCTGATCACCGCATTGATGAACTTCGGCAGGTACAGCAGGCCGTTCTCCGTGCGCAGCTCCTGCTCGCAGCCGGCGAATTTGTCGACATCGCGGCCGCTCTGGAAGCCGAAGTGCTGGAAGGGCTTCATGGTGGCCTCCTCGCTGAGGGGGCAGAGGTTGAACTTCAGCGTGCGCAGCACCATGTCGTGCGTCAGGTTGGCTTTGTTGATGCAAATCATCAGCTGCAGCGGGTCGCTACTGACCTGTTGCGCCACGTTGATGATGCAGGCGTTGTCCTTCTCGCCCTGCCGGGCAACGAGGACATAGAGGCCGTAGCCGATGGTGAAGAGGGCTTTGTTGTCGAGCATATTGTTTTTTTTTATAAACTACTCACTATCTGGTCGGCCAGGGCGGCGAGCTGCTGCTCCTGGGCGGGGGTGGCGGCGCTCTTGAGGCTGGCGGGGTCGCCGACGATGGCGATGTCCTTCATCTGCTCCAGCTCGGCGCGCATGAGCTTGGCGGTCTGTGCGGCCCAGCTGCCGTTCTCGATAAGGGCCACGGTGCGCTTCTGCCAGGCGTGGGCCTTGAGGTCGGCCAGCAGACTCTCGATGGGCGTGAAGAGGCCGTTGTTGTAGGTGCTGGAGGCCAGGACCACGTGGCTGGCGCGGAAGCACTCCGCCACCAGCTTGCTGGCGTGGGTGTGGCTGGCGTCGTAGGCTTTGATGCCGCGCACGCCGCGCTCCGAGAGCAGCGTGCCCAGGCGCAGGGCGGCGGCTTCGGTGTGGCCGTAGATGCTGCCGTAGATGATTACCACGCCCTTGTCCTCGGGCTCGTAGCGGCTCCACACGTCGTGCTTGCCGATAAACCAGCCTAAAGAGCTGGTGACGGCTTGGCCGGCAACCTGCTCTTTGGAGCGCCACACGGGTCCGTGCAGCGGGCAAATCATCTTGATGTCGAGCGTGGCGGCTTTCTTCAGCACATTCTGCACCTGCAGACCGTACTTGCCCACGATGTTGATGTAGTAGCGGCGGGCGTCGCTGAGCCACTCGTGCTCGAAGTCCATCTGGTCGGCAAAGAGGTTGCCGCTCAGGGCGCCGAAGGTGCCGAAGGCGTCGGCGGAGAAGAGGGTCTTCGCGGTGCTGTCGTAGGTCATCATCACCTCGGGCCAGTGCACCATGGGGGCCATGGTGAAGACCAGCGTGTGGGCGCCGGTGCAGAGGGTGTCGCCCTCCTTGACGGCCATCAGCTGTGCGGGCTTGGTGCCAAAGAACTGCTCCATCATCTGGGCGGCTTTGGCGGTGGTGACCACCGTGGCCTCGGGGTGGCGCAGCAGGAGGTCCATCAGCGTGGCGGCGTGGTCGGGCTCCATGTGGTGCACCACCACATAGTCCAGCTTGCGGCCGGCGAGGGCGGCCTCGACGTTCTCGTAGAACTGCTGGGCCACCGAGGCGTCGACGGTGTCGAAGAGCACCGCCTTCTCGTCCAGCAGCACATAGCTGTTGTAGCTCACCCCACGCGGAACGGGGTAGACATTTTCAAACAGGGCCAGGCGGCGGTCGCTGGCGCCGACATAGATCAGGTCGTTGGTGATGTGTTGTGTATTCTGCATAGTTGTAGGTATCTTTTTTTTTCTCAATGTAACGGAAAAAACGGCCGCAAAGTATGTCCGCCCCGAAAAAAAGCTTCCTCCTGCCGGAGCACCTGCTGGCCGCCCGCCGCGAGCGTCGCCGAAGGGCACCGGATTCGCCCCCGATAGGGCCCCAATTCGCCCCTTCTCATATAGTTCCTATATCGTTCTCATATAGTTCTTATATAGTTCTTATATGCAGTATATAAGAACTATATGAGAAGTATATAAGAAGTATATGAGAACTATATAAGAAGGGCCGAATAGGGGGCGAATCGGGGGCCTCTCGGGTGGCTGTCGGGTACCTTTGGAGGGGTGGTGCTGCTGTTGACAAATATTTTTCTGTAATCGGGAAAAAAGTTGTACTTTTGCAGCATGATTGATGTAGAGATTTGTTGCAATTCGATAGCGTCGGCCGTGGCCGCCAAGGACGGTGGTGCCGACCGCATAGAGCTCTGCCGCGACCTGGAGTGCGGCGGACTGACTCCCAGCGATGAAGCCATCGCTTACTGCACCCGCCGCCTCGGTTTGCGCACCCATGTGCTGGTGCGTCCGCGGGCGGGAAACTTCTGTTACTCAGAGTTTGAACAGATGGAGATGATAGCCACCATCAAGCGCTGCAAGGAACTCGGCGCCGCCGCCGTGGTGCTGGGGCTGCTGACTGAGGACGGCAAAGTGGAGGTGGAGGTGACGCGGCGGCTGGTGCAGCTGGCGGCGCCGATGGAGGTGACGTTCCACCGCGCCTTCGACGAGGCGCAGCAGGACCCCCAGGAGGCCCTGTGGGCCGTGGCCGCGGCGCGCTGCGACCGTCTGCTGACCTCCGGGCAGCGCCATTCGGCCCCCGAGGGCGCCGAGGTGCTGCGGCAGCTGGTGGACGTCACGGGCGTGAAAATCCTCGCCGGCGGCGGCGTGACGCCGCAGAATGTGCGCCGTCTGGTGGACGCCAGCGGCGTGCGCGAGGTGCACGGCAGCTGCAAGAAGACCCTCGACGACGGCACCCTCGTCACCGACGCCGCCACGGTGAGACAAATGATTGACCAAACGTTGACATTATGAAGAAGATATTCCCCCTGCTGATGGGTCTTGTGCTGTTGGCTTCGTGCCATCGCGACCCGCATTTTATTACGGACAAGGGTTATCGTGCCGAGGTGCACGAGGATTTTGAGGAGCGCATGGCGCAGTTCCCGATGCTGGATGTGCGGCTGGACACGCTGAGCGCCATGGAGCGCGAGGCCATGGAGTTCCTCTATGCCTATATGCCGCTGAGCGACCTGGCGGACTATGAGCCACAGTTCTACCTCGACCAGGTGCGCTATGCCTTCAAGGCCCGCGAGGAGATGCCCTGGGGCCAGACGGTGCCGGAGGATGTGTTCCGCCACTTCGTGCTGGTGTACCGCGTCAACAACGAGAACCTCGACACGGCCCGCATGGTGATGTTCCGCGAGCTGAAGGAGAGGGTAGGGGGGATGAGCATGGAGGAGGCCGCGCTGGAGGTGAACCACTGGTGCCACGAGCATGTGGCCTACCGCGCCAGCGACAGCCGCACCTCGGCCCCGCTGGCCACCATGCGCACCAGCCTGGGCCGCTGCGGCGAGGAGAGCACCTTCGCCGTCACCGCCCTGCGCGCCGTGGGCATACCCGCCCGCCAGTGCTATACGCCCCGCTGGGCGCACTGCGACGACAACCATGCGTGGGTGGAGGTCTGGGTCGCTGGGGAGTCCGGAGAATCCGGCGAATGGAAGTTCCTCGGCGCCTGCGAGCCCGACCCGCGGCTCAATATGGGCTGGTTCTCCGTGCCGAGCACGCGCTGCATGATGGTGCACTCGAAGGCCTTCGGAAAGTACAAGGGCGACGAGGAGGTGGTGAAACGCACGGGCCTCTACAGCGAGCTGAATCTGCTTTCTCATTATGCCCCCACACGGAGAGTCACCGTCACGGTGCAGGACGAGGAGGGCAAGCCCTTGGAGGGTGCGCAGGTGAAGTTCAAGCTCTACAACTACGCCGAGTATTACACCCTCAGCACCCAGACCACCGACAGCGAGGGCAAGGCCTCGCTGACCACCGGCCTGGGCGACCTGCTCATCTGGGCCACCGACGGCGAACGCTACGCCTTCGAGAAGCTGGACG
Source organism: uncultured Bacteroidales bacterium (assembly GCA_937884485.1). Taxonomy (GTDB): domain Bacteria; phylum Bacteroidota; class Bacteroidia; order Bacteroidales; family P3; genus Colimorpha. Next base: position 33,429 of record CALGCG010000128.1, on the reverse strand, counting down.
TGCGCCAGGACAGCACGATGACGCTGCAGCTTGGAGCGCCGGCATCCTGCCGGCAGGCCGGCGAGACGCCGGCGCTCCAGTTCGAGATGGTGCCCCCTGTGGCAGGAGATCCCAAGGTGGTGGCCACCGAGGAGGAGACCTCTGCCAACGCCAAGCGCCTGGCCTACGAGGACTCGCTGCGCAACGCCTACACCGCCACGTTCCCCACCTACGAGCAGTGGTGGGAGATGTCGGACTACCCCGTCTCGGTACATCCCGATGTGGCCCCCGACAAGGCGTGGGAGCTGGTGAAAAAGAGCGAAGGCAACTGGCGTGAGATTACCGCCTTCATTGACACCTGCGGGGATTACCGTCGCGAATACTATGAGTACATGAGCAGCTATAGCGACAAGGACATGCGCGACATCACCGCCGCCACCCTCGAGGCGCATTGGACCGAGCCGTGGCAGTATAAAGGTTGCGCCCGCGATGTATATGAGAAAGGCATCATGCCCGCCCGCATCAGCAACGAGATGGTGCGCCCCTACCGCAAGGAGCTCGCCCGCTTCAAGGGCATGACGGCCGAGGAGATACGCCAGTGGACGCTGGACAGCATCGCCATCGACGACGGTGGCAACTACTACAACTGTCCCGTCTCGCCCGTGGGCGTGTACAAGCTGCGCTGCGCCGACAGCCACAGCCGCGACATCTTCTTCGTGGCCGCCTGCCGTGCCGCCGGGGTGCCCGCCTACCTGGACAATGCCACCAATATCATATATGCGTGGGACGGCGCTTGGAAGGCGGTTGGATTTGCCGGAGGTTCCGGAAGTTCCGGATTATCCGGAAGGCTTACCCTTGTGTATAAGGGCAAGGAGCCCGCCAAGCCCGTCTACTGGCCCCACTTCACGCTGGCCAAGCTGGAGAACGGCGACCTGCGCACCTTCGACTTCGAGAACGACCCGCGCATGGCCTCCTTTCCCGCCACCCTCGAACTGGAGCCCGGCACCTACTGCCTCAGCACGGGCAACCGCTACCCCGACGGGGCCGTGCGGTCAAGGATGGAGTTCTTCACCGTAGGGGCGAATAGTCATTCGCCCATCACCAAGGAGATTGTCATCCTGCCCCTGCTGGCCCGCACCGACGAGCTGGGCGTGGTGGACAAGAATCTGGAGCTCTTCGACGGCGTGGCCCTGTGGGACTATGCCGGCAAGGAGGGTATGCTCTATGTCAACCTGGGTGAATACAGCGAGCCGTCGAAGCACCTCATTGTGGAACTGCGCCAGCTGCAGAAAGAGATGGCTGCATGGGGCGGCATGACCTTCATGGTGGGGCCGACCACTATCGGCATGACCGGTTGGGGCCTCGTCAATACCGACTTTGCCTACCAGAAAGGCCTGCTGGAGCAACGCATCTGCGAGGCTGCCAAGCTGGGCAAGGTGGAGTATCCGCTGGTGGCGTTGATAGACAAAGAAGGCCAGATACTCTACCACAGCACCGGCTACAAGATTGGCGTGATAGAACAGGTGCTCAAGGCCGCGAGGCGGTAGCTTTTAGAAGGCATACCTGTAGTTGACGGAAAGCCAGCCGATGAAGCCCTTCTCGTAGGTGTAGGCTTTGAGTTTGGTGCCTTCGGCATTGGCGTCGACCACATAGTCCAGCGTGCGGTCGGCCATGAGGCTCACGTCGATGTAGTTGCGTCGGTCTAAGCGGTATTCGAATCCCAGAGCGAGGCGCAGGCGGTTGATATAGACGCTGCTGAAGCCTTCGAGGAACCAGCTTTCGTCGCCTTCCGTATGGAAGACATTGTTGAGGTAGTAGCCCCAGGTGTTGGTGCTTTGGTTGTAGGTGGCGCTGATGGCTGGGGCGTTGAGGGTGTTGCGCAGTTCGGCATAGGCATAGGGCTCGATGCGGCGGAAGCCTTTGTATTGCACCTTCAGCCGGCTCTTGAGGGTGAGTGCTGTGCGGGGATTCTGGTATTCGTTCATGTCGCCGCTGCGGTAGGTGGCCTGGAAGCGCTCCTTGAGCGAGAGTCGCCAGTCGCCGAGCCGCAGGCTGCCGGTGGCGTCGACCATCAGGCGGTGGCGTGCCGACTTGAAGGTGCCGTTGCCGCTGTCCCACTTGTTGATGAGGGCATAGCCTGCGCCGACTTTTAGATATTCGTTGACCTTGTAGCTGATGCCGAGGGTGGTGTGGAGACGTTCGAGGGAACTGAAATTATTATCTATGCGGACTTCTTCCTCCAGCGTCAGGTGCAGGCCGCGGGTCAGTTTCTTGTCGATGGTGGCACTCAGCCGTGCGCCGAACTCGCTGTCGAGATCGACGTCGGTCTGTGCCCGCAGGACGGTGGAGGAGGAGAGGATTGCCGCAATGGCGATAAAGGTTTTCAGTAGTCTGCTGTTCATGATGATAGGTATGGATTATTTCTTTTTGAACTTGGTGACCATGTCGATGTCGTTGGGCTCGGGGTCGTCGGAGTTGTAGGTCACTTTGAGGAAGGCGGTGTCCTTGAGGAAGTCGATGCTGCCCACCTGGACCTTGACGATGTCGAGGCCTGTGCGCTCTTTGAGGTCGGCCAGCAGTTCCTCGCGGCATTCGGGTTTGATGAGGGCTATCTTCTCGTAGGTAATGATTTTCTGCCCCTTGCGGTTGAACATGCCTATGGCTTCGAGCACGGCGATGATGAGGATGAAGAGCACGTTGACGGCGATGAACGAGGCGTAGCTCGTGGCCATGCCGGCTCCGTTGATGATGCTGATGGCGATGAGAACGAAGAGGTAGGTCATCTCGCGGATGGGCAGTTGCTCGGTGCGGTAGCGTATCATGCTGAAGATGCCGAAGAGGCCGAGGGCGATGCCCACCTCGATTTTCATGTTCTGCAGCTGGTTGAGGATGAAAAAGATGGCCATGGAGAAGAGAATGTAGGTGAAGTAGTAGTCGCGCCGGCGGCTCTTGCGGTAGTAGAAGAAATGGGTGATTATCCAGCAAACCAGCAGGTTGATGCCGAAGAGAATGAGCATCTTGCCCAGACTTGGGCCGTCGTAGAGGGGCAGACCGAGGAAATCCATGGCCTGATCTTCAGCATTACCGAGGTGCAGGTCGGCAATCTCGGGGTCGAAATCCAATTGTAACAGCTTCATGACTTGTGTATTTTTTCTATGAGTAATAATTTCGGTTTGAAACGGTTGTATTTGGCCATGGGGTCGGTCAGCGCGGTGCCGATGCAGTATTTGCTCATGCGTCGCGGCAGCACATGGAGGTCGTGCAGGGCGCGCTCGATGTCGGACATGGGAGCCCCCACCTCGTGCTTCACCTCGATGACAAGCAGCCGCGAGATGTCGGTGTCGATGCCGGTGGCGCGGTTGTGGAAAGAGATGCCGCGGTCGATGGTGATGCGCTCGCTCATGCCTTTGTCCACCAGAGTGATGCGCTCGAAGCGATTCTCCAGACAGGGGTGGAGTGTGGCCACAGGGTAGGGGGTGTTCCCGTTGACGAACTGCTCCACCTCCGGCACCTCCAGCACTTGGTCGAACATGCTCACATCGACCGGGATACGCACCTTGCGGGTCTTCTTTTTATTGTCTTTGTTCTTGATTTCGAAGAAGGTGGTGTCGGTGGAGCGGTAGGTGCGTACACGCAGTTTCTGACGGTTGAGCTTTTTGTTGTGGTGCATCGTGTACATCCGTAGGTCGTCGGTGTCGAAGTACAGCGTCCTGTAGGGTGCCAAGGGGTTGCCCTCGATGTGCTGCACATAGTACCCTTCGGCGATGCGGCCGAGCAAATCCTCCAGCAGGTCGGCTGAAGCCATGTACTTTTGGTCCATGCGGTTCATCAAGCGGACGGCCTTCATGTCGTCGAGGCCGATGGGCGTCATCTGCTCCACGATGCTCATACTGAATGGCTTTTTACTTGTACGAGTACTCGAATGTCTTGGTGCTCTCCAGCTTGCCGTTGGGCTTGTAGTTGTATTGCACCTTGCGTGTGCCGTCATCGTTGTACTCGAACTTCTTGACGCGCGTTGCATGGTTCTTGTCGTCGTACTCAATCTGACGGCTGCACTTGGTCGAGGTGCCCTCGTACTCGTATGTTACGCGTTTTTTCTGTCCATAGGAGGCATACTCTATCTCCTCGATTTTGCGGCCATGCTCATCGTAGGTTACCATGTTGTCGAGGTAGGCGATTGAGGAACCGGCCTTGGTGTTCCATTCTTTTACCACGAGGTTCTTCTTGCGCTCGCGTTTTACATTTTTTTCTTGGGCCCAAACAGTGCCGCCAGCGAAAACGACGGCCATCAGCAGAATGATATATTTTTTCATATAGTGTTGATTAAACGTGATTTAATATGATATTTTTTTACTTTTTATTTATGCAAAGATACAGATTTTCATCGTTTTGTTTAATAACAAATTTAGAGAAAAAGTTGGCAAAATGTCCGAAATTTGTTTTATGATTAAAAAATATCCGTATTTTTGCAATGTAAAACAATATATATGAAAGATCATCCGCTGGAGTTGAACCGACAGAAAATCAAGGAAGAAGGGATTGCTGTTTTCGACAATGTCAAAGGTCTTCCTGCCGGAAGGGAGCCATTTGTTTCGCCCGACTATGTTATTTGCATCGGTCATCGCGGACATATCGATTTGACATTCGATTCGCAGCCCGATGTATCAGGGAAGTATACCATTGCGGTTATTTTCCCCAACCACAGCCTTTGCGAGGTGAATAAGAGCGACGATTATCTTGCCACCCTCATTGTTTTGGACTCATCGTTATTGAACGACCCCATGGTGCCAATTATTGAGCAGCTGCGCTATCGCTACGATCTGCATCCCTGCATAAAGCTTGACCGTCACGAGTACCGCATGATTATGAACGTGGTGGAGCTGATGCGGGAGACCTCGAGGCTCAGTCTGCCTGAACGGCGAATGCTGCACTCGCGCCAACTGGAGTTTCTCTTGCGTCTGCTCAACCTCTACCGGCGCAATAAGTTGAACGAGCCCGGTGAGGATAAGCGTGTCAGCAACCAGTTCCATCTCCATCTGTCGCAGCATATCCTGCAGCATCGCGACGTGGGGTTCTATGCCGGTTTGGCGTGCCTCTCGTCCAAATATTTCAGTGATATCATCAAACGCGAAACGGGCCACACTCCTACCTATTGGATTCACGCTCGCATGGTGGTCGAGGCCAAGATGCTGCTACACACCCGCCACGACCTTGCATTGCAGGCCATCGCCGATTTGCTGGGGTTTGACAACCAGGCCTCGTTCTGCCGTTATTTCCGTCGCGAAACAGGCCTGTCGCCTACTCAGTTTCGTAAAAAAGGGTAGAGTGTGCCGCTTTATTCCACGGTGACGCTCTTGGCCAGGTTGCGGGGCTGGTCTACATTGCGGCCCTTGGCGGTGGCAATGTAATAGGCCAGCAGCTGCAGCGGAATGACCGACAGCAGAGGCACGAAGCAGTCTCGTGTGTCGGGGATCACGAAGCAGTAGTCGCTCATGTTCTTCACCGTGGTGTCGCCTTCGGTGACCACAGAGATAATCTTTCCCTTGCGGCTCTTGATTTCCTGGATGTTGGAGACAATCTTGTCGTACATGCCGCGCTTGGGGGCGATGAATACCACGGGCATCTCCTCGTCGACGAGGGCAATGGGGCCGTGCTTCATTTCGGCGGCGGGGTAGCCTTCGGCATGGAGGTAGGAAATCTCCTTAAGCTTCAGGGCGCCCTCGAGGGCAACGGGGTAGTTGTAGCCACGGCCGAGGAAGATGAAGTTGTGGCAGTAGGTGAACATCTGGGCGAACTGGTCGATGTTCTTATTGTTTTCCAGCGTCCACTGGATCTTGTCGGGAATCTGGTACAGCTCGTCCACCAGCATGTGGAACATGTCGTCGCTCAGTGTGTGCTTCTCTTTGGCGATGGCCAGACCCAGCAGGCAGAGGGTGATGACCTGGCCGGTGAAGGCCTTGGTGGAGGCCACGCCGATTTCGGGTCCCACGTGGAGGTAGGTGCCGCTGTGGGTGGCGCGGGCGATGGAGGAACCGATGACGTTGCAGATGCCGTAGAGGAAAGCCCCTTTCTGCTCGGCCAGCTGTATGGCCGCCAGGGTATCGGCGGTCTCACCGCTCTGGCTCACAGCGATGACCACATCGTCGGGATAGATGACGGGATTGCGGTAGCGGAACTCCGAGGCATACTCCACCTCGACGGGAATCTGGGCCGCCTCTTCGATGAAGTACTTGCCGATGAGGGCTGAATGCCAGCTGGTGCCGCAGGCGCAGATGATGATGCGGCGGGCATTGATAAACTTGTCCTTATGGTCGATGATGCCACTCAGCACCACGTCTTTGTTCTTGCGGTGCAGACGGCCTTTGATGCATGTGCGCAAGGCATTGGGCTGCTCCCATATCTCCTTCAGCATGAAATGGGGGAAACCGCCTTTCTCCAGCTCGTCGAGGCTCAGGCTGAGGGTGTGCATCTCGGGGGTCTGGTGCACATTGCTGAGGTTGACGATGTCCAGTTTCCCGCTGCGGTCCATATAGGCTATCTCCTCGTCCTTGAGATATACCACCTGCTTGGTGTATTCCACAATGGGGGTGGCGTCGGATCCGAGGTAGAACTCCTTCTGTCCGCGGGCATCTGTGCCCACGCCGATGACCAGAGGGCTGCCCTTGCGGGCGCAAACCAGCTGGTCGGGATGTTTCTTCTCCAGAATGGCGATGGCATAGGCGCCGATGACATTCTTCAGTGCGCGCTGCACAGCGGTGAAGAGGGAGCACTTGCCTTTCTTCTGTGTGAACTCGATGAGCTGCACCAATACTTCGGTGTCGGTCTCGCTGCAGAAGGTGTAGCCCTCTTTTTCCAGCATAGTGCGGAGGGTTTTGTAGTTCTCGATGATGCCGTTGTGCACCAGCGAAAGGTTGCCGCTCTGCGAGAGGTGGGGGTGGGCGTTGACCGTATTGGGCTCGCCGTGGGTGGCCCAGCGGGTATGGGCGATGCCTATGCTGCCCGAGATGTCCTCGTTAGCGCATTTCTCTTCCAGGGCCGCCACTTTGCCTGTGGCCTTGTAGATATTGAGGTCGCCCTGGGCGTTGATCATTGAAACGCCGGCCGAATCATAGCCGCGATATTCAAGGCGATGAAGGCCTTTTATCAAAATGGGGTAAGCTTCCTGCTCACCGATATATCCTACTATTCCGCACATATTATAGGTTTGAGGTTTTTAATGTTTCAATTTGCAAAATTACAAATTTTTTGCAAACTGGACAAAAAAAAATGCTTGCGGTTGAAAAAAAACGAAAGCCTCCCCCATGGAGGGAGAGACTTTCAGCATTGCGATTTGTCCTTATGTTCCAGTTAGAGTTTCTGGACGCATTCGATGAGGCCCTTGCCGATTTCGATAGCTTCCTCGTTCTGGGGAATGAGGTTCCAGTGGCGCTGGGGCAGGGAGTGCTCCAGACCTTCGTGGATGTACTGCTTGTCGACGATGGGTTTGAGCTTCAGGAAGCCGCCGAGGACCACCATGTTGAACACCTTGCTGATGCCGAGCTCCTGGGCTTTGGCCGTGGCGGCGATCTTGTAGATGTTGATGTCCTTGCGGGTGGGCTCGTGGGTGATGCCGTTGGGGTCGTAGATGAGCAGGCCGCCGGGCTTCACGCTGTTCTCAAACTTATCCAGCGACTGCTGGTTGAGGATGATGGCCGTGTCGAACTGGTTGATGATGGGCGAGCTGATGCGCTCGTCGCTGATGATGACGGAGACGTTGGCCGTGCCGCCGCGCATCTCGGGGCCGTAGCTGGGCATCCAGCTGACCTCTTTGTCCTGCATGACGCCGGAGTAGGCAAGAATCTTACCCATGGAGAGGACACCCTGTCCACCGAAACCGGCTATGATGATTTCTTCAGTCATTGTTTCTTTGTTTTTAATTGTTAATTATTGCATAACGGTCAGCGGGTGATCCAGCACGAGGCGGTTGGCATCGATACCCTCGACAATCTTGCCGTCGACTTTGATGTCGCCGATGGGGTAGTTGGGCATCATGTTGTCTTCCATCCACTTGTTGGCGGCCACGGGGGTCATCTTCCAGCCGGAGTTGCAGTTGGAGAGAATCTCGACGAAGGAGAGGCCTTTCTTAAGCTTCTGGTTCTCGAAGGCTTTGCGGATGGCGGCTTTGGCCTTGCGCACGGCGGCGGGGTTCTGCACGCTCTGGCGGGTCACGTAGTAGGTGCCGGGCAGGGTGGAGAGGAGCTCCGTCATGCGGAGGGGATAACCGTTGAGGTCGACGCGACGGCCGTAGGGGGTCGTGGCGCTGCGCATGCCGACCAGGGTCGTGGGGGCCATCTGGCCACCGGTCATACCGTAGATACCGTTGTTGACGAAAATCATGGTGATGTTCTCGCCACGGTTGGCGGCATGGATGGTCTCGGCGGTGCCGATAGCGGCCAGGTCGCCGTCGCCCTGATAGGTGAACACGAAGGTGTCGGGGTTGAGGCGCTTGATAGCGGTGGCCAGTGCGGGAGCACGACCGTGGGCAGCCTCCTGGAAGTCGACATCGAAATAGTTGTAGGCCAGAACGGAGCATCCGACGGGCGAAACGCCGACGACCTGGTCCTGGATGCCCATCTCGTCGATCACTTCGGCGACAAGACGGTGGGTGGTGCCGTGGCCGCAGCCGGGGCAGTAGTGCATGACGGCGTCGGTGAGCACTTTGGTACGGGTGTAGACCTCCTCGTAACCCTCTTTCAGCAGCTCTTGCTTGCGAGCTTCAATATCTTGATTCATTGTTGTTCCTTTCTTTATTTGATAATCTTGTTTTCAAGAGCCTCCAGGACCTCGCCGGGAGTGGGGATGATACCGCCGAAGCGGCCGAAGTGCTCGGTCTTCACGCCGCACTGGGTGGCGAGCTTCACGTCCTCGATCATCTGGCCGGCGCTCATCTCGACGCAAAGGATACCCTTCACGTGCTTGGCGACCTCGGCAAGCTGCTTGGTCGGGAAGGGGAAGAGGGTGATCAGGCGGAACAGACCCACCTTGATGCCCTTTTCGCGAGCCATCTGCATGGCTTTCATGGCGATACGGCTGCTCGAACCGTAGGCGACGATGATGTAGTCGGCGTCCTCGCAGTTCAGCATCTCGTAGCGCACTTCCTTCTCCTTCATCTCGGCATACTTCTTCTGGAGCTTCAGGTTGAAGACTTCCTGGCGGGCGCTGTCGAGCTCAAGGCTGGTGATGATGTTGTGGGCGCGGTCTTTCGGTTTGCCCCAGGTGCCCCAGGGAGCGTTCTTGCGGCGCTCTTCCTCGGTCCAGCGGGCCACGTTGTCGCGGGTGTAGAGTTTCTCCATGCACTGGCCGATGGCACCGTCGGAGAGGATCAGCACGGGGTTGCGATACTTGAAGGCGATGTCCCAAGCGTCGAAAACGAAGTCGTACATCTCCTGCACGCTGGCGGGGGCGAGGGTGTAGAGCTGGTAGTCGCCGTGACCGCCGCCCTTGACGCTCTGGAAATAGTCGCTCTGCGAAGGCTGGATGGTGCCCAGTCCGGGACCGCCACGCATGACGTTGACAATCAAGCAAGGAATTTCAGCACCTGCCAGGTAGGTCAGACCTTCCTGCATCAGCGAAATTCCGGGGCTGGAGCTCGAGGTGGCCACTTTCTTGCCGGTGGCGGCGCCGCCGTAGACCATGTTGATCGAGGCAACCTCGCTCTCGGCCTGCAGCACGGTCATGCCCGTGGTCTCCCACGGCTTCTCGGCCATAAGGGTTTCCATAACTTCCGACTGCGGAGTGATAGGATAGCCGAAGTAGCCGTCCGTACCGCTGGCAATCATTGCGCGGGCAATAGCTTCGTTGCCCTTCATCAGTTTCAGTTCTCTTGCCATAGTATTCCTTTCTTTCTTTTTCGTTTAGATTTTTTTCTTGTAAACGGAAATCACGCCGTCGGGGCACACCATGGCGCAGCTGGCGCAGCCGATGCAACTGTCGTTGACGGTATGGGTGAAGTTGTAACCCTTGCCGTTTACTTCTTTCGACAACTCGATGCACTTCATCGGGCACACGGGTACACACACTCCGCAGCCTTTGCAATGCTCGGTATCGATGATGATTTGTCCTTTAAATGCCATAATTTTAATTTTATAGGATTAATATAAATTAAGTTTTCCAGTCTATAATTGGCTGCAAAAATACAAAATAAATTTCAATAAATCACCAAAAATGGTGAAAATATTTTCGATTATTTCATAACCATTTGACTATTAGCCTACAACGGGGTGTTTCCTGTCCATTCCCGTTCCTGCGGGGTGGCCTTTCGAAATTGAAGTATATGGGCATCAAAAGGACCTTTGCCGGCAGAAAAATCTTCGCCCCGACAAGGGGACGAATAGGGCCCCACTTCGGCCGTTCTTATATAGTTCTTATATAGTTTACATATAGTTCTTATATAGTTCTTATATACTGTATATAAATACTATATAAGAAGTATATAAGAACGATATGAATACTATATGAGAAGGGGCGAATTGAGGGCGAATTGGGTGCGAGTCGGGGGCGGGGTGGGGGTGGAGGACTGACGGGGTGGGCTTTTTGCATCCTGCCGGGCAATATTTTTGCGATTCGGGCGTTACGGATAGAAAAAACATTGTAACGGATGCAAATCAACCTACGGACTATCAAGCGGTCGCTCGACAAGTATTTCAACCTGACGGGCGACAGGGAGGACGAGCTGGCGGTCATCGAGCAGGTGAAGGGCAGCATTGCCTTCCGCGGCACCAACCTGTGGATTCTCATCTTCGCCATCTTCATTGCCTCGCTGGGCCTGAACGTCAATTCCACGGCTGTCATCATCGGCGCCATGCTCATCTCGCCGCTGATGGGGCCCATCATCGGCATGGGCCTGGCGGTGGGCATCGGCGACTCGGAGATGCTGAAGCAGTCGCTGAAGAACTACGGTGTGGCCACGCTCATCTCTGTGCTGACGGCCACGCTCTATTTCTTCATCTCGCCGCTGAGCGAGGCGCGGAGCGAGCTGCTGGCGCGCACGTCGCCCACGCTCTACGATGTGCTGATAGCCTTCTTCGGCGGTGCCGCCGGCGTGCTGGCGCTGACGACGAAGAGCAAGGGGCAGGTGATTCCCGGCGTGGCCATAGCCACGGCGCTGATGCCGCCGCTGTGCACGGCGGGCTACGGCCTGGCCACGGCGCAGTGGGCCTACTTCTTCGGCGCTTTCTACCTCTTCTTTATCAATACGGTGTTCATCGCCACGGCTACCTTCCTGGGGGTGAAGCTGCTGCGGTTCCATCCGTTGCAGCGGCTGGAGTCGGAGGCTGCCCGCCGCGGCCGCAAGGTCATCACATGGGTGGTCATCATCACGATGATTCCCGCGGCGGTGATTACGGTGAACCTGGTGACGCAGGATGTGGTGATGCGCAATGTGAACCAGTTTGTGAAGGCCGAGCTCAACTTCGTCGGCACGCAGGTGCTCTCCTCGCGCCTGGAGCACGACACCATCTATGTGGTGGCCGTGGGCAAGGAGATAGCGTCCGACAACATCGACGTGGCGCGCGACAGGCTGAAGTTCTACGGCCTTGCCGGCAAGGGGCTGAACGTTATCCAGGCCGACAATGCCGAGTCCTACGCCCTGGCGTCGAACCTCAACCGCGCCGAGCATACCAACACGGTGCTCAGCGGCCAGATTGCCGAGTTGCAGCGGCAGCTGGCGGCCTACACGGCCTACGACACCCTCTCGGTGCATGTCAACGCCGAGGCGCACACGCTCTTCCCGTGGGTGGAAAAGGTGCTGGTGGGCCGCGTGGGTGGCATGCCTGTGGCTTTTGTCGACAGGGAGGAGAGCGTCCCCGCCGGCGCCGACGAGCGGAACAAGCTTGTAGGCTGGCTCCGCACCCGCGTGGGCGACAGCAAGATGGAGGTTTTCTTCAAATGATTGAATCAGAGTAATTGTCTTTTTTTCTATGCGATTCATTTTTCTGGTGATACTGTTTCTGTGCCTGCTGCCCTACGTGGCGTGGCACTTGTGGATGCTGCCGCCCGTGGCGCGCTGGGCGCGATGGATGGTGGTGGGGGTGATGGCGCTGTGCGTGGGCATGTGCATCTTTTCGCTGACGCGCTACCTGGACCGTGTGCCCATGGGGCTGGCCAAGGTGGTGTACAACGTGGGCAACAAGTCACTCATCGTCATTGCCTACCTGCTGATGGTCTTCCTCGTGGCCGACGTGCTGCGGCTGGTGCGTGTGCTGCCCACGGCGTGGGTGAGGGACAACTGGTGGAGCTGCGGGGTGCTGCTGGTGGCGCTGGGCGCGGTGTTCGTCTACGGCAGTGTGCATTATTACCACAAGGAGCGTGTGGCCCTGACCCTCGACAGCCACGGCAAGGAGGTGGGCTCTGTGCGCTTGGTGGCGCTGAGCGACTTGCACTTGGGCTACCACAACGGGAGCAAGGAGCTTGCGCGCTGGGTGGACCTCGTCAATGCCGAGCATCCCGATGCCGTGCTGCTGGCCGGCGACCTGGTGGACCGCTCGCTGCGGCCCCTGCTGGCCGAGGACATGGCCGCCGAGCTGCGCCGCATCGAGGCTCCGGTCTACGCCTGCCTGGGCAACCACGAATACTATGCCGACTACTACACTCCCGGCGAGGTGGAGCAGTTCTACCGCGATGCTGATATCACACTGCTGCAGGACAGCGTGGCCACGCTGGGCAACGTGGCCATCATGGGCCGCGACGACCGCACCAACCCCCGTCGCCTGAGCGTAGGGCGGCTGAAGGAGAAGTGTGCGGTTCCCGATTCGCGGTTCTCGATTTTGCTCGACCACCAGCCCTACCACCTGGAGGAAGCGGCGCGCGCCGGCATCGATTTCCAACTCAGCGGCCATACCCATCGCGGACAGGTGTGGCCGGTGTCGTGGCTGACCGATGCACTCTATGAGTGCTCCTGGGGCAGCCTCAGCAAGGGCATGACGGACTACTACGTCAGCTCAGGTCTGGGCATTTGGGGCGCCAAGTACCGCATCGGCACACAGTCGGAGTATGTCGTGGTGGATATACATTAATTATTAAGATTATTTAATAGTTGTGGGAGATTGTTAATCAAGTGGTTGGATAAAAAATAGAAAAATTGCAATAAAAAAATGGTTGCATGTACTAAAAATTTAGTAATTTTGCAGCCCATAAAAAAACAAGAAAACGAAAAACCTAAAAAATTTATCAATATGAAAAAGTTTGCATTAATCTGCCTTTTTGCCACGATGGCATTTGGCGTGGCCAACGCCCAGAACACTGAAACCAAGACTGTTCCCGAGAACGGTGCCAAGATTCATTTCACCGAGCTTGAACACAACTACGGCACCATCCAGAAGGGTGGCAACGGCGAGTGCGAGTTCACCTTCGTCAACGAGGGCAACGAGCCCCTGATTCTTTCCAACGTGAAAGCCTCCTGCGGCTGCACCACTCCCAGCTACACCCAGAAGCCCGTCATGCCCGGTCAGCAGGGTACCATCAAGGTGAAGTACAACACCAACAATGTGGGTGCCTTCTCGAAGACCGTCACCGTCACCAGCAACGCCGTTGACAATCCCCGTGTGACGCTGCGCATCAAGGGCAATGTGAAACAGCAGGAATCCGCCCAGGACGCCTCCGGAAAGAGCGAGGCCAGACTGGAGAAACCCAACCGCAAGGTTAACGCCCAGGTGGCAGTGCCTGCCCGCGACAACAAGATTAAGGCTGTCCCTGCCGACAACAAGGTTGAGGACAAGGTCAAACAATAAATTATTTTCAAACAACAAGAACCTCCATTATGCCACACATTTCTCACAAGGGATTGGAATTGCCTCAGTCGGCCATTCGTAAACTCGTCCCCTTCGCCGATGCCGCCAAAGAGCGTGGTGTGCACGTCTACCACCTGAATATCGGCCAACCCGACATCGAGACCCCTGCAGGTGCCCTCGAGGCCCTGTCGGTGAAGGCTCACGAGATGGCTGAAAACAAGGGTGTGCTGGAATACAGCCATTCCGCCGGTATTCCCACCTATCGCCGCGCCCTCTGCAACTATTACCATCGCCATGGTATCGATGTCACCCCCAACCAGGTCATTGTCACCAACGGCGGCAGCGAGGCCCTGCAGATGGCTTTCACTGTGTGTCTCAATCCCGGAGACGAAATCATCATACCCGAGCCGTACTACACCAACTATAACACCTTCGCCAAGCTGTGCGACGCCAAGATTGTCACCATTCCCAGCGACATCAAGTCCGGCTTCGCCCTGCCTCCCATCGAGGAGTTTGAGAAGGTCATCACGCCCTATACGCGTGCCATCATGATCTGCAACCCCAACAACCCCACGGGTTACCTCTACACCCACGAGGAGCTGCTGAAGGTGGCCGGTCTGGTGAAGAAGTACGACCTCTACCTCTTTGCCGACGAGGTGTATCGCGAGTTCTGCTACGATGGCAACCAGCACTTCAGCGTCATGCAGCTTGAAGGCCTGGAGCGCAACACCATCCTGTTCGACTCCGTCTCGAAGCGCTACAGCGCTTGCGGCGCCCGCGTGGGATGTATGGTGACCCGCAACAGCGAGGTCTACGCCATAGCCATGCGTTTGGCCCAGGCCCGCCTGTCGCCCCCGTCGTTTGGCCAGTTCTTCGCCGAGGCTGCCGTGGAGACCCCCCAGGAGTATTTCGATACAGTGCAGGCTGAGTATGTGGCCCGCCGCAACGTGGTGGTCGAGGGTGTCAACAAGATTCCCGGCTGCTTCTGCCCGATGCCCAAGGGAGCCTTCTACACGGTCATCGACCTGCCCATCGACGACAGCGACCGTTTCTGCCAGTGGCTGTTGACAGACTTCAGCTATGAGGGCGCCACCGTCATGCTGGCTCCCGCCACAGGCTTCTATGTCAATCCTGAGCAGGGTCGCCATCAGGCACGTATCACCTACTGCCTCAATATCGACGACCTTAAAAAAGCCATGCGCTGCCTTGAGGAAGCCTTGAAAGTCTATCCCGGCAGAACGAGATAGAACAAGAGATGAGGAGGGTAGGTAAAGCCGCACTCATATTTGCATTCCTGGTAGCAGGTTATCTGCTACTGGGAGTGCTTGCTTATTCAATGCCCGATGCTCCGGTGCGCCATCACGTGGAGCAGTCTATCGGCAGCGGCGATTTAAGCAACGACTATCCCCAGGCCGTCATCCATGCCGATTTTGACATACAGGACGAGTACACTATGGACAACTTCACCGATGCACTGATCCTCAATCAGGTGGTGAATTTCCGCAGCGAGGGTATGAAAGGCATCTTGTTGGTGCCCCGCTACGATGAGGGTGTCTATATGTGCAACAACCTGCGGCACTGCATGGCCGGTGCCGACGAGGGTCGCACCATCCACTATGCACGATACTGGCACGGCAGCACTTTTGTGGCACGCATTCTGTTTTTTTTCACTTCGTACACGGGTATCCGCTATTTGATTTATCTTTTCTCTTCGGGACTCCTGCTATGGTGTCTATTCCGTCTTTGGCGCTCGGGAGGCTGGGCGGTGCTGGTGTCCATAACAGCGGCTCTGCTGTTTGTCAATGTCTATATTATGCAGTTCTCGCTGCAGTTTGCTCCTGTGTTGTTGATTGCTCTGGGTGGCATCCTGTGGCTTACCTACCACCCGTCGGACAAAGCAGACTTGTTGTTTCTTGTGTTGGGGTCGCTGACGGCATTCGCTGACCTCATCACCGTGCCTACCATCACCCTCGGACTTCCTTTGGTGGTGCTTGTTTCCTTGCGCAACGAAAGCGACTGGCGACGTGGCCTGCTTCAGGTGGTGCAGGTGGCTGCTTGGTGGTTGGCGGGCTATGTGCTGACGTGGCTGTCCAAATGGGGCCTTGCCACGTTGCTTACGGGTGAGAATATTTTTGTGGATGCTTACAATCAAGGGAATAACTGGAGCAAGGGAGGAAGCTCGTATCTGGGTGCAGCCATTGTGTCCAATCTGAAGTTCCTGCATTGGAAGTTCGTCGTTGTGGCATTGATGATACTGGCAGTACTAGCGTCTGTGCGTTTCCGGAAAAAAGGATTGCCACAGGCCATGCAATATCTGCTGGTGGCTGCAATTCCTTTCGTCTATTACATCCTCATGGCCCGTCCTGCAGAATGTCATGCATGGTTCAATTATCGCGCTCTCGCCACTGCGGTGGCATCCCTTCTCATGGCTGGGACAGCGTTGGTTGACTGGAAAAGATTGAGACAATGGAAAGCACAAAAAGACACGAAGTGATAACTGCCTGCATTGCACAGCAGGAGAAAATTGCCGCTGTGGCCAAGCAGGAGATGGACTCGGCACAGCAACAGAGCAACGACTATGGTGCCAATGTGGACCGCTATGACTCCTACCGCACCAAGATGATGCGCAGCCGCGACATGTATGCCAAGCAGTACAGCAATGCGCTGGCAGGCATCCGCCACCTGCAGGACCTGCTCAAGCAGCCGTCGCACGACGTCGTCGATCATGGCGCCATCGTCATCACCGACCGCCAGAACTTCCTCCTCTCCATCGGCGCCGGAAAGTTCATGGTCGGCAACCGTGTCTTCTTCGCCATCAGCGCCCAGACTCCCATCTATATTGCCCTCAAGGGCAAGCATGTGGGTGACACAATTGTGGTCAATGGCCAATCTCAGACTATCAATGAAATCCTATAGCCCCTACCTCATTGCAGGCCATGCCGCCTTTGTTGTATTCGCCTTTCTGGCTGTCTGGTTTGCCGAGGAACGTGTATTGCTCATAGACTCCGCCTACCAGCTCTTCTATGACATCAATCACGAGTCCATCCTCATCAACGACAACCGCTTCTCCATGGTGCTCTCCCAGCTGCTTCCATGGCTGCTCATCAAACTCCATGTGTCCCTGCGATGGCTCATTGTAGCCTACTCGGCCAGCTTCGTCATGCTGGCGTACGGATGTTTCCTCCTGACGTCCTACGTGCTGCGTCAGCCTCGTGTGGCCGCCGTCATGGTGCTGACTTTCCTCGGCATGTGCTCCACCTTTTTCCACTGCATCTCCGAGACCTTCCAGCTCATGTTCTTCGCTCCGATGCTCTATGCTTTGGCGCAATACAAACTCCATAATCCCCATCATAGGTTTCTCTACTGGTCTGCACTTATTCTGGCCGAGGCAGTGACTTTCTTTATCCACCCCGTGGCAATCTTCTTTATCCTTTATATAATTGGCCTCCGCGTGTTGGAATGCAACCGGCTGCGGATTGATGCCACCTCGATTGTCCTCTTTGTGGCCTTGGCGGCTTTTGCAACGCTGCGTATGCTCTTGGGACAGAGCGGACACGACGAGAGTTTCGTGCCCACAGCAGACACTTTGCGTCATGCCCTCACCCACTTCTTCTCGCTCCGCAGTTTCAACTACTTCCGTACCTGGTTTCTCATCTACCTCTGCCCGATTGTTCTCTGGGCATTGACCCTTGTTGGTTATTTCCGCCAGCGCCTCTGGCTGCGTCTCGCCTTTGTCGGTCTCTTTTTCCCGGCTTTCTTCGCCCTGAGTGTCATTGTCTACTGGCAGGGCGACGGCTCCATCGGCATGGAGCGCACCTACCTGCCGCTTTACTTCTTCGCCGGCCTCCCCTTCTTCGTCGACGAGCTTCCGCGACTTGCCGGTTGGCGTCGCTGGACCGTGTTCGGCTACTTCGCCGTCATGCTTGTCATCGGCTTCACACGTATCTCGATGGACATCCACATCTACGCCAACCGCCTCGAGGAAATCAAGCACATCGCCGCTTACGGTCGTGACCACGGGCAGCACAAACTCATCGTTACACGCTCCACCGCCGAGCAACTCTTCCGCGTCAACATCTGGGGACTCGCCCTCGAAAGCATGCTTCTCACCGCACGCGACGGCGCTGACCAGACGGTCACCATCTACCTTGAAGAGGATGATTTTGACCGCTCCAACGACGATTTCTATGCCAACCCCGACGTCTATATGTCGGTCAACTGGTGGAAGCGTTGGCTTGTCGCCGACCTCAACCCCCACTATTTCTCCCTGCCCCCGCAGGGTTACCTCGAGCTGGTAAAGACAGAAGAGGGGTACCGTCTGGCACCCCTCCGTTAGCATGTGTCCCTTTTTGACGGGGCGTCATTTGTTCCGAAAGCGGTTCTTGTCGAAGGGATTCTTCGCTGTGATGTCGTATTGCGCTGCCGCCAGCAACATCTGGAAGCCTAGGATAAACGTCAGCACTGCCACCATGATGGTTCCCGTGGGCGATGGACTCTGGATGGATGCATAGTGTATCCAGTTGCAGAGGCCGAAGACAAGGCCGAAGAGGAACGACGGCAGCCCAACCAGTATGTATAGCGAGCAGATGTTGAAGTCGTACACAAAGTAGCTCAGATATATCCTGCGCAGCCACGCGCCACCCAGCTTGGGCGGGAAGCTCCTGAGGGTCTTCCCGATGCTGAGGTTGGACTGCTCGGAGCCGTAGATGGCCGGCATCGCTACTTCGGCAATGCGCGCGCCGGTGTAGTAGAGCTCTATGAGCATTGAGCTCTCGAAGAAGAAGCGGTCGGCTACGCGCTCAAGGTCCATCCGCCGCAGTGTCTCCGTGCGTATGGCGAAGAATCCGTTGACGGGGTCGCTGACGTTCCAGTAGCCACTGGCGGCCTTGACCATGAACCCCACGCCCATGTTGCCTATGCGTCGTATAGCCGGCATCCGCCGCAGCATCTGCCTGTCGAAGAGTCGGTTGCCTTTGGCAAATTCGCTCTCTTTCAGCGCTTCGACAAGGGGGGCGATAAAGGTGGTGTCCATTTGCCCGTCGCCGTCGAGCTTCACCACGGCGTCCATCCCTTGCTCTATTGCCTTTTGGAAGGCGGTCTTCATGGCTCCGCCGACGCCCATGTTCTTCTGGTGGTGCATAGCGGTGATGCGCTTGTCTTCAGCGGCAAGGCGCTCTATGAGGGCTGGTGTCCCGTCGGGCGAGCAGTCGTCGACCAGCAGGATGCTGTCCACAAAGTCGGGCAGCCCTGCAACCACTTGTTGCAGGTGCTGCTCCACTTTGTAGCACGGTATCGCTACCGCTATCTTGATGTTGTTAAGCATTAGAATCCGAAGATTTCGTCCAGCGTGAGTTTCTTCACCTTGCCGAACTTGCTCAGGGCGTTGAAGTCCATCTCGCTCTCTTTGCCGAGGATGAGATAGGCTTTCTTCTGGCCCTTGACGTGCTGCTGCTGGAAGTTCACCAGATCCTGCATGGTCATCTTCTGGTAGGCCTTGAAGTTCTGCTTGCGCAGGGGCTCTTTCCAGCCCATCTGCTCGCAGTTGAGGTAGGCGCTGATGATGCCGAACTTGGTGGTGCGGGCGGTGCGGCTGCCGGCAAGCAGGGCGTCCTTGGCAAGCTTGAAGTTGGCTTCGGCACGCGGCATGTCGTTGAAGAGCTCCTCGTAGGCGTTGAGGGCGTCCAGCAGCTTGTCGTTCTGGGTGATGACGTTGGCGCTGTTGAAGAAGTAGCCGTCTTTGTCGCTGCCGTAGGTGTAGTGGCTGCTGGCGCTGTAGGCCAGGGAGCGCTTCTCGCGCATCTCCTGGAAGACGATGGCGTTCATCGAGCCGCCGAAGTATTCGTTGAAGAGGTTCATGCCGGGCACCTGGGCGGTGTTGAAGTGCTCGCCGCGGAAGTACTCGGTGACGTAGGTGTTCTTGGCATCGTAGTTGACAAAGAGAACGGTGTTCTCGTTCACAGCCTGCGGCTGGTACACCTTGTTGGCAGGAACGTCCTTAGTGGGTTTCACGGTGTGGATGCGGTCGACGGCGGCGGTGGCCTCTTTGAGGCTCAGCGGGCCGTAGTAGAGCACGCGGTGCTTGTACTGGAACAGGCCGTGGATGAGGTCTGTGAGCTGTTTGGCGGTGAGGCTGCGCAGCTCGGCGTCGCTCTTGTTGTTCTCCTTGATGTACTGCTCGCCGTAGATGCCGTAGGTGTTCAGTGCGCGGAAGGCTGCGCGCTGGTTGGTCTTGTTGTCGGTGCGGCTCTTGATGGCGCGCTCCACGAGCATCTGCAATGCCTCGTCGTTGGGCTGGCAGGTGGCCATAATCTCTTCCACCAGGGCCATCGCTTTCTCCATGTTCTCGGCCAGGCCGGTGATGTGGATGTAGCAGTTGCGGCCTTCGGTGCCGAAGCTCCACGAGCATGCCAGCTTGTAGAACTCTTCCTGCAGCTGCTCGGCAGTGTGGCGGTCGGTGTTCAGGTAGTCAATGAGGCTCGACGCCATGTCGAGGTTGCGCTCGGCGGTCTCGCCGAACTCGAAGCGGTACTGCAGGGTGAAGGTCTTGTTCTCTTTGTTCTGCACATAGAGCACCTCGCTGCCGTTCTGGGTCTTGCCCTTTTGGAGGTCTTTCTTGAAGTTCACGAACTGGGGCTGGATGGGCTTGGCCTTGGCGGCGTCAGCCTTGATGGAGGCCAGGAAGGGACTTTCGTTGTCGCGGCTCACGTAGATCGGGGTGATGGCGGGTTTGGTCACCTTGGTCACCGGGTCGGGGGTGTCCTGATGCTTGTAGACGATGACGTAGTTGTTGTCCTTGCAGATGCGGTTGGCGAAGTCGACGATGTCCTTCTTGGTGATCTTGGAGAGCTCGTTGATTTCGTTGCAGACGTCGCCCCAGTTGCGGTGCTCCACGAAGGCGTAGGCCATCTGGCTGGCGCGGCTGTTATTGCTCTCGGCCTGCTTCATGATGCTGAGCTTCAGCTGGTTGATCGAGGCTTCGATGAGACTCTCGTCGAACTGACCCTTCTTCACGAGGTCGAGCTGCTCCAGCAGCAGGTCGCGCAGCTGGCCGAGGCTCTGTCCCGGAGCGGGACGGCCGCCGAGCATGAAGGCGGCGTAGTCGTTGAGCGTATAGGTGCCGGCGTAGGCGCCGAGGGCCTTCTGCTGCTGGTTGATGTTGAGGTCGATGAGACCGCACGAGCCGTTGTTGAGCACCATCTCCATGGCCTGGGCCAGGAGGGCGTCGTGGCTGCCGTTACCCTCCTCGATGCGGAAGGCGATGGTGAGGTTGGCGGGGTCCTGACCGTTCACGAGGCGGATGATGGGGCTGGTGATGGGCTCTTCCTTCACCTTGGTGAACGTCGGCACCGTCCCGGGCACCCAGCTGCCGAAGTATTTGTCAATCATCTTGATGGCTTCGTCGGGATTGAAGTCGCCCGCCATGGCGATGCACATGTTGTTGGGCACATAGTAGGCGGCGTGGTACTCGCGGATGTTCTTCATCGAGGGGTTTTTCAGGTGCTCGATGGTGCCGATGGTGGTCTGCTGACCGTAGGGGTGGTGGGGGAAGAGGGCGGCCATCATGGTCTCGTTGACGCGGCGGTTGTCCTGCGCCATACCGATGTTCTTCTCCTCGTAGACAGCTTCCAACTCGGTGTGGAACAGGCGCAGCACCAGGTTCGGGAAGCGGTCGCCCTGCACCTTGGCCCAGGTCTCCAGCTGGTTGGCCGGAATGTTCTCCACGTACATTGTGTAGTCGTTCGAGGTGAAGGCGTTGGTGCCCTCGCTGCCGATGGCCGTCATGCTCTTGTCGTACTCGTTGGCGATGGCGATTTTCGACGCCACGTAGCTGATGGAGTCAATCTGGTGGTAGATTTCGGCGCGGCGCTTCTCGTCGGTCGTCTTGCGGTAGATCTCGTAGAGGTTCTCAATCTTCTGCAGCTCCACCTTCTCCTTCTCCCAGTTGGTGGTGCCCAGCTGGTGGCTGCCCTTGAAGAGCATGTGCTCCAGGTAGTGGGCCAGGCCGGTGGTCTCGCTGGGGTCGTTTTTCGAGCCGGCGCGCACGGCGATGTAGGTCTGGATGCGCGGAGCGTCCTTGTAAACGCTCATGAACACCTTCAGGCCGTTCTTCAGCGTGTACTCGCGCACGCCCAGGGGGTCGTTGTCATAGGTCTTGTACTCGTACTTCTGTGCGCTCACGCCCGAGAAGAGCATCGCCGCCACAAAGCACAGCATTACACTTACTTTTTTCATTTTTTTACTCTGTATTTTAATTGTTTATATTATTTTCATATTCACATGTCCAACTGCAAAGATACGAATAAAAATCGAACCGACAAATTAAAAAGCTCACCCCGTACCTGCCTCGCCCCCAATTCGCCCCCAATTCGGCCCTTCTTATATAGTTCACATATAGTATACATATAGTTCTTATATAGTTCTTATATACTGCATATAAGAACTATATAAGAACTATATGAGAACGATATAAGAACGATATAAGAAGGGGCGAATTCGGTACGGGTCGGGGGCGAGTTCGGTGCGGGGTGTCGGGGGCGTGTGGCGCAGGTGGAGAGGATGCAGTGCGGGTGGGGGAGAGGGGAGTTTTCAACGGGGAGGTTTGATAACTTTTTGTGAAAGGGTGCGGAGGGTGGGGAAAAATGTTGTAATTTTACATTCGGAAAAGTGTTGTGGTGAAGTGATGTAAATATTTAACAATTAATAATTAAGGGTTAAGAAATATATTTTTTTGAATATGAAAAAGGGTATCAAAGAACTGACGGAAGGCATGCAGCGGCTGTGTGCCATAGCGAACCGGATAGTGGCTCAGGGTGACGAAGTGAGCCCGATAGAGCGCGATTTGCTGTTGGAGGACTTGCGTTTCCTCTACGATGTGGCGTTGGGATTGGGAGGCGAGGAGAAAGGTGTGCGTGGAGAGAAGCGTGAGTCGAAACGCCTGTCCATGCCCGACGAGGAGATTCTGTCGTCGACGGTGATGGCAACGATGGCCGCCATGGCCCCGGCGCCGGTGGCCGAGGCACAGGATGCCCCGACGGTGGCGGAAAAGCCCGCCCCGGTTGTCGTGGAGATGCCGGCCCCGGCTGTAGAAACGCAGCAGGCTGCGTCTCTACAGGAGGAAATGGTTATGCCCGTCGAGGAGACGGTGGCGGCCGAGCCCGAGCCCGAGCCCGAACCTGCCCCCATGCCCGCCATGGAAGAACTGGAGGGCAACGGCAACAGCCTGCTCTTCGACGAGGTGATTATCGAAGAGCCCGCCCCGGCCGTAGAGACGCGGCATGCCGCGTCTCCCGAAGAGAAGGAAGATACCCCAGCCAATGAGGAGACGCAGCATGCTGCGTCTCTACGGACGGAAACAAACGATACCCCGGCCGTCGAGGAAACGGCGGCGCCTGCCGAGAGCCCCAAGGCCGCGGCGGAGTCGGAGCACAAGGCTGCCGGCACGCAGGCTTCGCTGTTGGATTACCTGAAGCGTCCCGTGGAGGAGAAGCCCACGACGCGCACCCTCGGCGAGAGCCTCGGCGGCGTCGAAAGCGGCGAGCGGCGTGTGGAGAATGTGCTGGTCAAGAAGGTCTCCGACCTGCGTACCATCATCAATATCAACGACAAGTTCAGCTTCATGAGCGAGCTGTTCCACAACAATATGAAGGCCTACAACGACTTCATCCTGCGCCTCAATGCCATCGACAACCGCGACGAGGCCCTGCTCTGTGTCAGCGAGGTGTCGGCGCAGTACCATTGGGACGAGAGCTCGCTGGCCGTGCAGTCGTTCTACAAGGTGTTTGACAAGAAGTTTTAGAGACGTAGAGTTTTAGAGACGTAGAGCTTTAGAGGCGTAGAGTTTTAAAGTTATAAAGGATAACCATGGGAAAAGCGATATTGTTTTCGGCGCCGTCGGGGTGCGGCAAGACGACCATTATCAATGAGCTGATGGGTTCGGGGCCCAGCGAGCGTCTGGACCCGTCGAACCTTACGTTCAGCATCTCGGCCACCACGCGCGCCCCGCGTGGCGAGGAGGTGGACGGCAGGGACTACTACTTCCTGAGCCGCGAGGCGTTCATGCAGCGGGTGGGCCGCGACGAGTTCCTGGAATGGGAGGAGGTCTACAGCGGCACGTGCTACGGCACGCTGAAGAGCGAGATTGAGCGCATCTGGAACGAAGGCAAGGTGATAGTGTTCGACGTCGACGTCAACGGTGGCCGCAACATCAAGAAATACTTCGGCAGCGACGCGCTGAGCATCTTCGTCATGCCGCCGAGCGTGGAGGTGCTGGAGCAGCGCCTGCGCAGCCGCGGCACTGACAGCGAGGAGGCCATCGTGAAGCGCCTGGCCCGCAGCGCCGAGGAGCTGAAGCAGGCGTCGCAGTTCGATGTGACGATTGTCAACGACGACCTACAGCGCGCCGTCGGCGAGACGCGCAGGGTGATAGAGGAGTTCTTGGCAGTTAAGAGTTAAGAGTTAGGGTTAAGAGATAGGAGATGAACAGGAACCGACTGATAAGTGTGCTGAAGAAGTACGACTATGTGGTGGTCTTCGTGCTGCTGGTGGCGTTGAGTGCGTTGCTGATGTCGCGCACAAGCTACTACCAGGGGTCGAAGCTGGTGGCATGGTCGAACTCGGTGGCTGGAGGGTGGTATCAGGGAGTGCACAGTGTGGGCGGGTATTTCGACCTGAAGGGCGAGAACGACCGGCTGGCGGCGGAGAACGCACGTCTGCGCGCGCAGATGGAATCGTCGTATATCAGCTATACGGACAGCGTGTTTACGGTGAATGACACGACCTATAATCAGCGATACAGCTACACGGAGGCCCGTGTGATCAAGAACTCGTGGAGCCAGCAGAACAACTACATCATGATCAACAAGGGTCGTAGCCACGGCATCAAGGTCGACCAGGCGGTGATATCGCCCGAGGGCATTGTGGGCGTGGTGATGTCGGTGTCGAAGAACTTCGCCACCATCATGCCCGTACTGCACAGCGACAGCCGCAACAGTGTGAAAGTGAAGCGCACGGGCATCAGCGGCTCGCTGGTGTGGGACGGCAAGGACTACCGCTATGCTCTGGTGGTCGATGTGCCGGCGACGCACCAGTTCGAGGACAACGACACGATTGTCACCTCGGGCCTTGCCAACGACTTCCCCGAGGGGGTGCCGGTGGGCTATGTGGTGGAGGCCGAGCCGTTGAGCGGCAGCGGCTTCTACAGAGTGAAGATCCGTCTGGCCACGGACTTCAACAAGCTGGACCATGTGTATGTCATCAACAACCGTTTCCGCGAGGAACAGGAGGAACTGATGAGCAGCATGCTGGAAAAGTAGTTCGGACAGATGTATAACCGAGAAAACAGTCAGGAAAACAAACGATAAAAAAAATAGATATGAAAAAGTTTTTTCTGTTGGGCTTGATAGCCCTGTTTGGATGGATGGGCACACAGGCAGAGGCTCAGATTCTGTACCGTATAGCGGGCAAGGGTCTTGAGAAGCCGAGTTATATCGTCGGCACCTACCATCTGGCGCCGTCGACCTTCGTGGACAGCATCCCCGGTGCCCGTGCGGCGTTCGACGCCGTGGAGCAGGTGTATGGCGAGGTGGACATGCTGGAGACCCTGAAGCCCGAGAACATGGAGAAGATGCAGAAAGCCATGATGCTGCCCGAAGGCACGACGCTCTCGTCGCTGCTGGACAAGGAGCAGATGGGCCGCCTCAACGCCCTGCTGCGCGAGGTGATGGGTGTGGACATGACCAACGAGGCCGTGGCCGCGCAGCTGGACAAGCTGTCGCCTTCCACGCTGGAGACTCAGATTTCGCTTCTGGTATACATGAAAAACATGCCGACCCTCGACGTCACCTCCCTTATAGACAACTATTTCCAGCAGGAGGCTGTGAAAAAGGGCAAGGGCATTGGCGGACTGGAGACTGCCGACTTCCAGATGGAGGTGCTCTACGGTGCCTCGCTGGAGAAGCAGGTGAAGTCGCTGATGTGCTTCGTGGACAACTTCCAGGACGGCGTGGAGATGGCCGAGTTCATCACCGCGGCCTATTTCGCCCAGGACTTGGAACAGCTTGAGGAGCTGAACCTCGAAGAGCAGGAGGACGAATGCTCCAGCCCCGAGGACAACGAAAAACTCATCTATGGCCGCAACGCCGACTGGGTGAAAAAGATGCCGGCGATCATGAAGGCCAAGCCCACGCTCTTCGTGGTCGGTGCGTTCCACCTCTGCGGCGAGCGCGGCGTGCTGAAGATGCTCGAGGCCCAAGGATATACGGTGGAAGGAGTAAAGAAATAAATGAATAAACTTGTCTGGAGAAATATAGGGCGTTTCGCCTTGCTGATGGCGTTGCAGCTGCTGGTGCTCAACCATGTGTACCTGGGTGGCTATGTGATGCCGATGCTTTATGTGCTGTTCATCCTGATGTTGCCTACCGGCATCAAGCGTACGGCCCTGCTGTTGATTGCTTTTGGCACAGGATTGATAGTGGACGTGATGAACAACATGCTGGGTTTCCATGCGATGGCCTGCACGGTGGTGGCCATGCTGAGGATACTCTTCGCCGAACGCATCCTGACGCGCGGCGAGCCCGTCACTATCGACACCCCCGGCATCTACAGCGTCACGCCGCAGTACTTCATCAGCTACCTGATGCTTATGCTCGCGGCATTCTATCTGGTCTTCTTTACCTTGGAACTCTTCGGATTCCGCAGCTTTGGCGGGGTGCTTCTGGCCACGGTGGCCAGTACCTTGGTGACAACGCTGCTGGCTGTTCTGTACCAATACATATTCATAAAGAAGGAGACCTCGGTATGAAAAAGAAAGCTGTGGGGAAATGGGTGGCAGGCATTGCGCTTCTCGTTGGCTGTATTTTCCCGTTATCCAATTCTTTGTGCGCCCAGACAGCAGTGGGGAAATGGCGCTCGTGCCTCGACTATTCGAAAGTGTCGCATGTAGCCTATGCCGGCAATTTTGTCTATGCTGGCGCCAATGGGGGTGTTTTTTGCTGCAATATCGGGGACCGAACCCTCACCGCCATGAGCAAGGGCGACGGCTTGAGCGATGTCGGCATCGCCGCCCTGGCCTACGACGACGTTACCCAGAGCCTTGTGGTAGCCTACAGCAATTCCAATGTCGACATCATCAACGAGGGCCTCACCTACAACCTCTCCGATATCAAACGCAGCGATATTTCAGGCGACAAGCGTATTTATCACATCCGTTTTGCCAAGGGCAATGCCTACCTGGCCACAGGGTTTGGTGTGGTGGTGGTTGACATGCGACGCATGGAAATCAAGGAGACATGGTATCTGGGCAGTGGCGGGACCTATACACCGGTCCGCGACTTGGCCTTTGCTGCCGACAGCATCTACGCCGCCACCGGCGAGGGCATAAAGCGTGTTTCCGTCGACGAACGCCATCCTGTCATCAGCGACCGCTGGACCATCGACCACCGGCTCGACAGCCTGACGATTACACAGCTCTGCGTAGTCGACGGCTGTCTGCTTGCTGCAGGCTTCGGCTCCAACCCCAACATCAGCCATCTCCTCAGCTTTTCCTCAGCAGGAACTGAAACTGTCGTCAGCGGCAGAATCACCTCCATGCAATACAATGGGGGGCGGCTGGCGGTGTGCCGCGACGGCGTGGTGGAGATCTACGATGCTGAGCTCAATTATCTCGGTATGCGCGACACCTTTTCATGGAGCAATATCGATGCCATAGATGCTGTTTTCGGCGACGATGGATCCCTTTGGGTGGGTCATGCGTGGGCAGGACTGCTGGCCCTCTATGCCGACGGCAATGACGACACTTTCCTTCCCGCAGGGCCATTCTCCGGCGACAACTGCTATCGTCTTAAACCCTTCAACTATCGCATGATGCTTTGTCCCGGCGGCCATACTTCTACCTACGCCAGTTCCTACCTTCCCCCCAACCTCATCACTGCCTCGGGACGTCGCTGGACCTCCCTCGACCAGAGCAACGGCCTTCTCGGTGGCATGAGCGACATCGTGGATGCCGCCGTCAATCCCATGGACACCAACGAGACTGTTGCCGCCCTTTGGGGGTACGGTGTGGCCTCGATACGCAACAACAGTGTGCAGGCCTTCTATAATGGCGACAATACAGATGGCGCATTGGTGCCTTACACGATGGGCGATTACTCGCGACT
Source organism: uncultured Bacteroidales bacterium (assembly GCA_937884485.1). Lineage (GTDB taxonomy): Bacteria > Bacteroidota > Bacteroidia > Bacteroidales > P3 > Colimorpha. Next base: position 5,531 of record CALGCG010000128.1, on the reverse strand, counting down.
CAATACGGGCGCCGTTGCCTTCGACCGTCAGGGCAACCTCTGGGTGCTTGTGTCGCATAGTTCCCATGCTTTGGCATGCCGCCAAAGCGGAGGCACATGGAAAGGATTCTCCACGCTTGCTTTGGGCAGCAATCTGGAGGTGGACAAACTTGTGTGGGACAGCATTAACAACTACTTGTGGTTCCTCGGACGCAATAATGTATTGTATGTGCATGACGGCAAGGACCGCATGGCCCGGGTCAACCCCAACAACGGCAGCAAGATGGAGACAATGATGGTCACGGCTCTGGCACAGGACCAGAGCGGAAACCTGTGGCTTGGTACCGACAAGGGCATCAAGGTCATCTACGACGGTTATCGTGCCTTCAACAATGGCGGCAGCGGAGAACAGTCGCCCGTCACATGCAGCAACATTACCATCACCAACGGTGAATTCTCCGAATACCTCATGGCCTACGAGAGTATCACCGCCATAGCTGTCGACGGCGCCAACCGCAAGTGGGTGGGTACCGCCAAGGGCGGCCTCTATCTTCTCTCGGCCAATGGCATGGAACAGCTGGAACATTTCACCACGGCCAACAGCCCTCTTTTCTCCGACAAGATAATCACCCTCGGCATCAACGAACGCAGTGGCGAGGTCTTTGTCGGCACTGACAAGGGGCTCCAGGCCTACCGTGGCACTGCCACCTATGCCGTCAGCCATCCGTTGGACGATGTGCATGCTTTCCCCAACCCCGTGCGCCCTGGATATGACGGCCCCATAGCCATCAAGGGCTTTGCGCGCAACAGCATTGTCCACATTACCGATGCCGCCGGCCACACCGTATACACCACCACCGCCAATGGCGGCCAGGCCATCTGGAACGGCTGCACCCTTGAGGGCGAGAAGGTGGCCTCGGGAGTCTACTACGTCTTCGCTTCCGATGAGCAGGGCGACAACCGCGCCGTCGGCAAAGTCCTCATCATCCGATAACTCACACCTCATACCTGAGAAAATGCTCCTTTCCACGCCCGGCCTCGTCATACATACCACTCCTTACGCCGAAAGCTCGGTGGTTGCCAAGGTGTTCACACGCCAGCTGGGCCTGCGCTCTTATATCATCAAGGGTGTCCGCGGACGGTCGGGGCGTGTCAAGCAGAACTTGCTGCAACCTCTCTCCAGCCTCGATATGGTGGTCTATGACAATCCTAAGACTGACCTCAATTACGTCAAGGAACTCTCCCCGCGCAATCCGGGGCTGCCGTCAGACCCGGTGAACAACTCGCTGCGATTCTTCATGACCGAGGTGCTCTACAAGGTGCTGCGCGAAGCAGAACCCATGCCGGCGCTGTGGGATTATGTGGAAAACCATTCTTTCACCAGTCAGGAGAACCGGGCCGATGTCCCGGTAACTTTCATGCTGAAGGTGGCCTATCACATGGGTATAGAGCCCATGGACAACCATTCCCGCAGGGAACCCTACTTCGAGCTCCAGGAGGGTCGCTACGTCGCCGAACCCGACGAGACCACCCTTCCGGCCGGCCTCTCCCTCATCCTCCACGAATACCTCTCCGCTGAGACGCAGCATGCCGCTTCGCTGCAGGACCGTACAGCCCTCCTCGACGCACTCATCGCCTATTTCCAGCTCCACCTCAGCGGCTTCTCCCATTTTCACAGTCACGAAATATTACATACAATACTGAAATAACATGAAAAAACACATCGCAATCCTGGCCCTCGCCCTGGCGTGTCTCTTCTCTGCCTCGGCCCAGCAGGCCTATTGGGTGTTCCTTGCCGACAAGGCAGGCACCACCTTCGACCCCTACACCTACTTCGATGCCAAGGCCATCGAGCGCTACCAGCAGTGTGGCGCCGACCTCTACGACATCACCAACTACCCCGTCAGCGCCGCCTACGAGCAGGGCGTCAGCGCCCTGGCCACCGAGTCCATCGGCGCCAGCCGCTGGATGAACGCCCTCGGCGTCGTGGCCACGCCCGACCAGATCCTGTCCATCGAGGCCCTGCCCTATGTGCTCCGAGTGCAGCCCATCGAGGGCAACGGCATGCAGCTGGCCGACTGCAACGACGCCGAACCGTTGGACGGCCTCTTCGACATCGCCACCGTCGACGGCCCCCTCGAGGCCCAGTTGGTGCGCATGGGCGGCAAAGCTTTCCGCGACAAAGGCATCGACGGCAAGGGTGTTCGTATCGCCGTGTTCGACGGCGGATTCCCCCGTGTCAACACCCACGAGGCCTTCCGCCACCTGCGCGACAACCGCCAGATCATCAAGACCTGGAACTTCCCCAAGGACAAGGAAGACGTCTACGGCTGGAACTCCCACGGCACCATGACCCTCTCCTGCATCGCAGGCCGCATGAACGGCGTCGACCTCGGCCTGGCCACCGGCGCCGAGTTCCTCCTGGCGCGCACCGAGGTCAACTCCGAGCCCTTCAAAGAGGAAGTCTGGTGGCAGATGGCTGTGGAATGGGCCGACAAGAACGGCGCCAACATCATCTCCTCCTCCCTCGGCTACGGCAAGGAGCGCCACTACACCACCGACATGGACGGCACCTCCTATGTGGCCAAGGCCGGCAACCTCGCCGCCCGCAAGGGCATCCTCGTCTGCAACAGCGCCGGCAACGAGGGCGACGACAAGCAGTGGAAGACCATCATCACCCCCTCCGACGCCGACAGCGTGCTCTGCATCGGCGGCATCGAGAACAGCCTCACCGAGTACAACCACATCGATTTCTCCTCCTACGGTCCCAGCGCCGACGGCCGCATGAAGCCCAACGTCTGCGCCTTCGGCTATGCCCGCACGGCCAACGTCAGCAGCGACAAGGCCTACCACTACGTCCACGGCACCTCCTTCTCCTGCCCCTTGGTGGCCGGTTTCGCCGCCTGCGCCTGGCAGGCCTCGCCCGGCAAGACCGCCATGCAGATGTTCGACCTCATCCAGCGCTCCGCCGACCTCTACCCCTACGCCGACTACAGCTACGGCTACGGCGTGCCCCAGGCCGCATTCTTCACCGGCGGCAAGCAGGCCGTCAGCCCCACCTTCCGCTTCGCCGTGCAGCCCAACGGCACCATCGCCGTGGCCCCCACGGCCTCCGTGCTCGGCAAGCCGGTGTTCTACAAGGAGACCTCCGGCGACGGCCACATATACCGCTACGGCAAGGTGAACGCCATCCTGCCCGACACCGCCGGACGCATCCTCTTCGACGTCCCCGCCAACCGCAACCTCGTCGTCAGCCTCGACGGCTACGCCGACAGCATCGCCTCCACCGCCTATGCCGGCGGCATCGCCTTCGGCACCCTCAGCGGCGCAGGCCTCGTCTCGGGCGAGGAGTTCCGCAACCCCGACTTCGAGAACACGCCCTCCAAGTGGGGCAGCAACAGCAAGTACCGTTTCAACTTCTTCATCGAGTACGGCTCCCTGCTGACCGCCGACAATAATGAACTCAAGGTCGACGCCTGGTCGCCCGAATGGGGCTTCGGCTTCCGCTTCCTCCGCGCTTTCAGCAAGGTCTACTGCCTGGGTCTCAGCGCCGAGGTGCACTTCAACGACTACAACTTCGTGGACCAGGACATCAACGACCTCGAGTCCTCCCTCGGCATCACCCAGAGCATGCTCGATAACTTCAAGAAGGTCGAGACCCGCCGCGCCGAGCAGACCGAGTGGACCCTCGAACTCTTCCAGCGTGTGCGTTTCCGCGCCCTTGGCCTCATGGGCAACGGCCTCCATTGGGACCTCGGCGTCTACGGCTCCTATGCCCCCAACTCCTACACCCTCGGCGGCACCATGCCCTCCGGTTCGGCTGCCGACTACCAGGAGACCACCTGGAAGGACATCGACGCCCTGAGCGCCCACAAGTGGAACTTCGGCGTCTCCACCCGCATCACCTACGACTGGATCGGCATCTACGCCCGCCTGCGCCTCAACGGCATCGGCTCCGACCCCGACGCCGGCAAGGTGCTCCTGCCGCGCCTGGTCATCGGCGTCCAGGTGCTCTATTAGCCGCCTGTCTGTCATAATCCGCAGCATGCTGCCTCCCTACAGCCCGGGAACCATTGCGACCCTCTCTGTAGAGATGCAGCATGTTGCGTCACTGCAGAGAGGGGTCTGAGTCGCCCCCAAGTCGGCCCCAATTCGCCCCTTGTCATATAGTATTCATATCCTTCTTATATAGTTCTTATATAGTATTTATATAGTGTATATAAGAACTATATAAGAAGGATATAAGAACTATATGTGAACTATATGACAAGGGCCGAATTGGGTACCTCTTTGCCCCCTCTTGGGTCCGTCTGCCGTGGTGTGAAGTGCCGGGGGGTGGGGGAAGCGTATCTGCTTTGGTTATTAGTGTTTTACGGTTGTTTTGCACAGCGATGGCAATTTTCTTTTGGCCATGTCGGGCAAAATTTGTATTTTTGCATTCGGACTTGCGCCGCGCGTTTGTGCGTGGGTGCAATGGTAATATGTTAATATATAAAAAGATAGCAATATGACACTCGAAGAATTCCAGAACGAATTGCGCCTCGGTATCCCCGATCCGCTGCCCGAACCCCAACCCTATGACCCCACGGTGAACCATGCGCCCAAGCGCAAGGACATCCTGACGCCCGCCGAGAAGAAGCTGGCCATCCGCAACGCCCTGCGCTATTTCCCCGCCAAGCACCACAAGATGCTGGCCAAGGAGTTTGCCGAAGAGCTGAAGGAGTACGGCCGTATCTACATGTACCGCCTGCGTCCCACCTACAAGATGTACGCCCGCCCCATCGAGGAGTACCCCGCCAAGTGCCGTCAGGCTGCCGCCATCATGCTGATGATCCAGAACAACCTCGACCCCGCCGTGGCTCAGCACCCGCACGAGCTGATTACCTACGGCGGCAACGGCGCCGTGTTCCAGAACTGGGCTCAGTACCGTCTGGTGATGAAATACCTCAGCGAGATGACCGACGAGCAGACCCTCGTCATGTACAGCGGCCACCCCATGGGACTCTACCCCAGCCACAAGGACGCTCCGCGCGTGGTGGTCACCAACGGCATGATGATTCCCAACTATAGCAAACCCGACGATTGGGAGCGCTACAACGCCCTCGGCGTGACGCAGTACGGCCAGATGACTGCCGGCTCCTACATGTACATCGGCCCGCAGGGCATTGTCCACGGCACCACCATCACCGTCCTCAATGCCGCCCGCAAGCTGGGTGGCGGCACGGCCGGCAAGCTCTTCATCACCGCCGGCCTCGGCGGCATGAGCGGCGCCCAGCCCAAGGCTGGCGACATCGCCGGTGTGGTCTCCATTACCGCCGAAATCAACCCCGCCGCCACGCAGAAGCGCTACTCGCAGGGATGGGTCGACGAGGTGCATGAGAACCTCGACGAGCTCTTCGCCGCCGTCAATAAGTCCATTGCTGCCAAGGAGGCCAAGAGCTATGCCTATCAGGGCAACGTGGTCGACCTCTGGGAATACTGCGCCGAGAAGGGTATTAAGGTGGACCTCGGCAGCGACCAGACCTCGCTGCACAACCCCTGGGCCGGTGGCT
>CALGCG010000127.1 GCA_937884485.1 uncultured Bacteroidales bacterium | reverse complement strand
CGGCCTGTGCATCTGGCTGGGCAAGGGACTGACCGTCACCGGCATCTCCCGGAAGCAGGCCGTTTCCGAGATGATCGTGGGCGCTCTGGTCAATTTCGTCCGTGGCAACATGGGCACCGAGTTCGACCATTACATCCCCCTTGTGGGCACCATCTTCATCACCTCCATCATCTCCAACCTGATCTCCCTGCTGGGCATCCTCATGGTCCGGGTCTTCCACGAGGCCGAGCACCTGGCCACCATCCCCGGCCTGCGCTCCGTCATCCCCGCCTATGCGCCCGACAACCCCGCCTTCGTCCCCACCACCATCGACAAAACGCCCATCTCCCTCCTCACCTACGGCCGCTCCCAGGAAGCCGACATCCGCGGCACCTACGTGGACAGCAATCCCTACCTCCACTTCTACTTCGAGGTGGGCGACAACGTCTACAACGTCCACACCCACCTCCTGGGCAACTACAACTTCGACAACTGCATGGCCGCCGTCGCCGTGGGCCTCCACTTCGGCGTCGAGCCTTTCGACATCAAGGAGGCCATCGAGGCCTACGTCCCCTCCAACCAGCGCTCCGAGTACCGCGAAACCGCCCGCGGCAACCGCCTCTACCTCGACTGCTACAACGCCAACCCCTCCTCCATGGCCGCCGCCATATCCTCGTTTTCGTCGATGCACGGGACCATGGCCATCATCGGCGGCATGCACGAACTGGGACACGAGGAACGGAAAGAGCACCAAAGACTGGTGGACCAGCTCGAAGAGTGCCACCTCGACCGCGTCCTCCTCGTAGGCCCCGAGTTCGACTCCATCGACCTCCCCGCCAACATGCTCCGCTTCCCCGACACCGCCGCCGTAGCCGACTGGCTCAAAGCCAACCCCGTCAGTGGCGCCACCATCCTCGTCAAAGGCTCCAACACCAACCGCCTCTGGACCCTCGAGGAACTCCTTTAGCCGCCTCTCCAAATCTGTTTTCTTTATAAAATTCATAAACCACTTAAAAACACAAAAAAATGAAACAGTTCAAAAAAATGATGGCCATGCTCTTCGTAGCAGCCACAATGACCTTCGGCGCTTGCAGCGACGATGAGAAAGAAACAACCACCCCCGACAACATTGCCGGCACCCAATGGGTTGGCAACGTTTCCAACTCCTACACCATGCAAGGCATCACCATGAACTTCGACCTCAAATTCAACATGAAGTTCACCGACAGCGAAAACGGCCAAATGGCCACCGACTTCAACGTTGAAGTCCCCGCCATGCCCTCCGCCAACCAAAACCAGAGCGAAACCAGCAACTTCAATTACACCTTCGACGGCACCACCCTGACCATCAGCGAGAACGGAACAGCGGTGTCCACGCTGACCTACAACAAAAGCAACGACACCTTCACCATGCCCATCCCCGACGTTGACGAAGTGACCGAAATGGGTCTTTCGCTCGAAGAAATTCTTGGCACCACCCAGGTGGTCTTCCACAAGAAATGACCTTGCACTCACCGCCAAACAAAACGAAGAGAGGAACCATTCCGGTTCCTCTCTCTCTTTTTTAAATTGTCGGGGTGAAAAGACTCGAACTTTCGACCCCTTGCACCCCATGCAAGTGCGCTAGCCAACTGCGCCACACCCCGAACAATTAGGTGATTTCAATGATTGTTTTTCCTCTCGAAATCGGGTGCAAAAGTACACACTTTTTCAATACTGACCAAATTTTTTTTAAAATATTTTTCAATCACTTGTTTATCAGCACCGTCAAACGTGAGGTTCCTGAGGCGTTGCTGCATCCGTCACGCCCGATGCACCCATTGTCGACCTCAATTTTGACCGTTGGCGGCAACTGGGAATAGAGGTAATTTTCCAATGTCTGGATGCGCTCGTCGGTGAGCAGCATATTGAAATTACGATCCGTCGTCAGGTCGTTGACAAGACTCATGCTGACCTTCATCGAGGGATTGTCGACAAGGAACTGCACCAGCGGAGCCAGCTGTTCCATGCCGCGTTCGCTCAGCTCCACATCCACATCAGGGCCGAAGAGGTCCTCGATGAAAATACGCTGTCCTAACGGCAGGTTGTCCAGCATCACGTCGCGTCGGGACTCAGAGATGAGATACTCGTCGTCGCCCTTGGTGGTGTTCAGCTGCTCGAAAGCGACAAAGTAGTTGTCCTTCTGATAGCTCAACTCATAATATTGGTTGCATTGCAGATACAGCCTGTAGTGGCCGTCCTGGTCGGTAGTGGTGTTGCAGACGACATTCTTTCCCTGCAGAGCCGTTACGGCGACCCCTGCAAGGGCATGGTCATGCTTGTCGGTCACCATTCCCCAGAGCAGCACGCCGTCCAAGGCGCCCGAGAAGGAGTAGAGCTGGGTATCGCTCTCGCTGGAGGCGCGGCGCGACACCCAGTAGCCACAGTCGGCAACCGTGTCGATAGCCATATCCATATCGTCGGCATAGTCGGAGTTGAGTGGCGACGGCAGCCTTTGCACGCGGCAACGACCAATCTGCAGCATGCCCACCGTGTCGCCCACCACCTTGTCCGACAACAGGCGCGTGGAGTAGAGGCTCAGGCGGCCATTGTCCTCCGTGTTACCATTGGAGGCGAAGAGGAGGCAATCGCGGTAGATGACCGGCGTCACCTCGTCGTGAGCCGTATTGATGCGACTTCCCAGATTCTCCGGTTTTGACCACCGCTTGCCGTCAAACTGCGAATACCACAGGTCATATCCCCCCTTGCCGGATTTCCCGTCTTTCGAGGTGAAGATGATCATCTTGCCGTCGGCGGTGAACGTGGGGTGCTCGACGGTCATGCCCTTGTTGAACAGGCCGCCGCCCAGGCGCAACTGTTTCACAGCCTCGTCGTCGGTGCCGAAATTCTTGCAGCAGTACAGGAACGAACGCCCTTTTTTGTCGCGGGCGGTAACGTAGATGTGGCCCGTCAACGGCTGACGCACCACATATTCCACATTCTCCTGCAGCCGCACATAGTCGGTGTCGGCCCAGAAGCCCAGCAGCTGCTGGCCGCTGCGCTGCGCCTTCAGCATCACGCCGGCGGTGTAGCAGTACATCTCTCCGTCCACAAAAGACACATTCTTCACATTCCCCGGCAGGATAGCCATGTGCTGGCGGTTGGCCACAAAGGCCGATTCCTGCGCTTTCGCCGGCAGGGGGGCGAGGATTGCCGCCACCACCAGCAGCAGCGTGCAAACCTTCCCGACGGTACCCACGAAATGCATATATTTGTTTCCCATAATTCTCCTTGTTTTTTTTGACTGATTATTTCTGCGTCTTTTTGCGCCCGCCCTTCTGCACTCTCTTCTGCCCCTTGCCCTCGTCCACCAGCGCCAGCGGCAGCGCCTCGCTCATTTCGTCGATATAATGGAACTCCAGCCCCTCCAGGTAGCGGGGCTCTATCTCCTCGATGTCGCGGCGGTTGTCCCTGCAGAGCAGCAGGTCGGTGATGCCGGCGCGCTTGGCGGCGAGGATTTTCTCCTTCACGCCACCGATGGGCGTCACCTTTCCGCGCAGCGTGATTTCACCCGTCATGGCCACGTCGGGGCGCACCTTGCGGTGGGTCAGTGCCGACACCATGGCCACGAACATCGTGATGCCCGCCGAGGGGCCGTCCTTGGGCGTGGCGCCTTCGGGCACATGGATGTGCAGGTTGCTCTTCTCCAGCTGCTCGGCCTTGATGCCGAAGCGGCTGCTGTTGGCCTTGATGTACTCAAAAGCCAGGGTGGCCGACTCCTTCATCACGTCGCCCAGGTTGCCCGTCAGCGTCAGCGCGCCCTTGCCCTTGCTGAGGGAGCACTCGATGAAGAGTATCTCGCCGCCCACGGGCGTCCACGCCAGACCCGTCACCACGCCCTCGCGGGCTTCGGACAGACGGCGGTCGCTGCTGTGGATGGGCAGGCCCAACACCTTCTGAATCTCGTCCACGGCCACGGTCGACTTGCACTTCTCTCCCATCTCCTGCTGCACCACGCGGTGGCGCACCACCTTGGAGAGCTGCTTCTCCAGCTGGCGCACGCCGCCCTCGCGGGTATAATCGTTGACCACCATGGCCACCACCTCGGGCGTGAAGCGCATGGTGCGACGGTCCACCACGGCGTCGTGCATGATGCGCGGCAGCAGATGGCGCTTGGCGATTTCCAGCTTCTCTTCCAGCAGGTAGCCGCTGAAATCGATAACCTCCATGCGGTCAAGCAGGGCGGGATGGATGGCCGCGGCATTGTTGGCCGTGGCTATGAAGAAGACCTTCGAGAGGTCGTAGTCGAGGTTGACGTAGTTGTCGTGGAAGTGGCAGTTCTGCTCCGGGTCGAGCACCTCGAGCAGCGCCGCCGATGGGTCGCCATGGGCCGAGGGCTGCACCTTGTCGATTTCGTCGAGCACAAAGACCGGGTTGGCCTGTCCGGCTTTGACGATTTCCTGCATGATGCGTCCCGGCATGGCGCCGACGTAGGTGCGGCGATGGCCGCGGATCTCCGACTCGTCGTGCAGGCCGCCCAAGGCCACACGCCTGTAGGGGCGTCCCAAAGCCTCGGCAATGGAGCGGCAGACGGAGGTCTTGCCCGTGCCCGGAGGGCCTACGAGGCACAGCACCTGCGCCTTGGAGCCCACGCCTTTCTCCACCTGGCGCTTCTTCACTGCCAGGTACTCGACGATGCGGTCCTTCACCTTCTCGATGCCGTAGTGGTCCTTGTCCATCACCTCGCGGGCACGCTTGATGTCGTACTCCGCGGCATCCTCCTTGGGCGCCACCCACGGAATGTCGAGCAGGGTCTCCAGGTAGGAGTATTCGACGGTATAGTCCGACGACATGGGCGAAATCTTGCCCAGCTTGGCCAGTTCGCGCTCGAAGGTCTTGGCCACCTGCTCGGGCCACTCCTTCTCGGCGGCGCGCTTGCGCAGCTCGTCGTGGTCGGGATTGCCCCAGGGGTTCTCGTTGCCGCCGTTGCCCGACAGCTCCTCCTGTATGACACTCATCTGCTGGCGCAGGAAATACTCCCTCTGCTGGCGTTCCATCTCCTCCTTGGTCTTGTTGTCGATTTCGCGCCGCAGCTCGTCGAGCCCCTTGAGGGTGTTCAGGTGCTCCAGCATCTTTTCCACACGCTCAAAGTAGTTGTCGCAGGCCAGCAGGCTGTACTTCAGTTCCACGTCGATGTCCATGTGCGTGGCGGCGAAGTTGACGAAAATCTTGTCGCTTCCGATGCCGGAAAGCATGTGGGCCAGTTCCTCGTCCTGCATGCGGCTCTTCATCATGTCGCCATACTGCTTGCGCAGCAGCTTCATGCGGCGTTTGAAAGCCTGGGTGCCGATATTTTCGGTCGACTCGGGAGCCATCGTCACGTGGCCGCGCATATAGGGCTCGCGCGAGGTCACCTCCAGCGAGTGGCAGCGCATCACGCCCTGCACCACAGCCACGGTGACATCCTGACGGAAATTGAACACCCTCAGCACCTTGGCCACCACGCCCACGGGGTAGAGGTCCACCTCGGTGGGATTGTCGCTCTTGGTCTGCTGGGGGAAGACGGCGATGTGCTGCCCCGTGCCGTCGACGGCCTCGAGCAGCTGGCGCGAACGCAGGCGCTGCGCCGCGATGGGAATCAGCACCCCGGGAAACAGCACCTGGTCCATCACCGGCAGTATGGGCATCTCGCCCTCGATGGCGTCGTCGTGCAGCAGCACATCCTCGTCGCCGTCGTCCACCACCGGCACTATACTCGCCTTCACATTCATTCCGCGCGAAAGCATCTCTCCCAATTCGTCAAAATCGCTATATTTCATAGTTCAGTTTCAGTCTCTTTATTTAAAATCGGCACCCGGCACACTGCCGGAGCATAAAAGAATAAACGTATAACATCCAAAAATGTTTCATCACCCCACAAAAAACCTGCCCACTAAATATATTATTACCACAAAAAGCATGCCAACGCGGCACGTCGCACGCCGCACCCCACCAGCAAGGAAACCGCACCGACGCAAAACGCTGACAACCAGCACCCCTGCCACACCATCTTCTTCCCAACCTGTTCCCCTCTTCTTTTCCGCCATTTTCCCTCCTTCCCCAGGGAAGAAGAGGGTAAGACGGGAGAACGAAGAGCGGAAAAGATTTGCTGCAAAACGATACATAAAAGTTAAAAAAGAGTTAAAAAAAGTGCTTCCGCTGAAAAGGGCTTATTTTATATAATAAACAGCGGCGCCTGTTTTGTCACGGCGACGCTGCACGGAACAAAACCATTATTCATTCACCCTTTAAAACATCATTATTTATGGCAAAACAGACGGAAGGCATCAACGGAGGATTCGCCGGCAAGGTCGGCACAGTGATTGGCTACCAGTGGCGCGGCAAGTGGTGCATGCGGTCGTACCCGCGCAAGATCAACGACCGCCGTTCGGCGGCGCAGCTGGAGCAGCGCGGATGGTTCGCCGAGGCGGTGCGGATGGCCTCGCGCATGACGGAGGTGGTGCGCGTCGGCCTGCGCCAGCGGTCGAAGGAGATGCACATGACCGAGGGGAACCTCTTCGTGAGGGTCAACAAGCACCTGTTCGGCATGAGCGGCGGGCGGCTGCAGGGGGACTATGCCCAAATGCTGCTGAGCGACGGGGCGGTGGCGCCGGTAGCGGCTGTCGGCCTGCAGGCCGAGGGGCGCGGGGTGGCGCTGGATTTCCTCCCCACGCCGGAGCACACCTTCGGCCGCGGGGGCGACAAGGTGTACCTCGTGGCCGTGGGCGCCGACAACCAGGAGGCCGAGCTGGGGCTGCCCTCCTACCGCTACAAGAAGCGCGCAAGCATCGACCTGCCGCAGTGGTGGCTGCCGCAGGAAGTGCACCTCTACGCCATGGTGCAGGACCACGACGGGGAGGCGTCGCCGAGCCTCTATCTGGGCAGCGTGGCCCTTGGCGAGGAGGGGGTGTCACTCCTGGAAGTAGACGCGCTTGACGCGGGGCGAGACAGCGGTGAGCATCTCGTAGGGGATGGTGCCGGCGGCCTCGGCGTTGCGCTGCAGCAGGTCGCCCTCGCCGAAGAGCACGACGGGGTCGCCCTCGGCACAGGGAACGTCGGTGATGTCGACGAAGCACATGTCCATGCAGATGCTGCCGATGATGGGCGCCTCGCGGCCGAGGATGTCCACGCGCCCGTGGCCGTAGCCGAGGTGACGGCTGAGGCCGTCGGCGTAGCCGATGGGCACGATGGCGATGCGCGAGGGGCGCTGGGCTATCCAGCGGCGGTTGTAGCCCACGGAGTCGCCCTCGGGGATGGCCTTGATCTGCGAGATGCGCGTCACCAGACGCGACACCTGGCGCAGCTGCGCCTGCACGGCGGCCTCGGGAGCCACGCCGTAGAGGCCGATGCCGAGGCGCACCATGTCCATCTGCGCCTCGGGGAAGCGCGTGATGCCCGAAGAGTTGAGGATGTGGTGCAGGATGGGCTCGGTGTGGTCGATGGCGGCGTCGAGGCGGTCGCTCCATGTGCGGAAACGGCTGATCTGCCCGCGGGTGAAATCGTCCATCGCGGGGTCCTCGCTGCAGGCCAGGTGGGAGAAGATGCTGCGCACCTGAAGGGTGTCTTTCAGTGAGTTGAGCCGTTCGGCAAGGGCGTCGACGTCGTCGCCGGAGAATCCCAGGCGGTGCATGCCCGTGTCGAACTCGATGTGGATGGACATGCGCTCGCCGTAGAGACGCACGCGCTGCGAGAAAAGCTCGAGGATGCGGAACGAGTAGATATCGGGTTCGAGACGGTACTTGACGATGTCGTCGAACGAGGCCTCCTCGGGGTTCATCACCATGATGGGGAGGTGGATGCCGTTGCGGCGCAGCTCGACGCCCTCGTCGGCATAGGCCACCGTGAGGTAGTCGACATGGTTGTACTGCAGGGCGCTGGCCACCTCGACCTTGCCGGCGCCATAGGACGAAGCCTTGACCATAGCCATGAGCTTGGTGCCGGGATTGATGCGCGAGCGGTAGAAGTTGAGGTTGTGGATCATGGCGTCGAGGTTGACCTCCATGATGGTTTCGTGCGACTTGCGCTGCAGGAGCTTGGCCACCTTCTCGAACTCGAACAGGCGGGCGCCCTTGAGGAGGATGGCCTCGTTCTGGAAGCGGTTGAAGTCGCAGTCGTGGAGGAACTCCTCGGTGGAGGGGAAGAAGAGCGTCTCGATGCCGGCGAAACACTCGCGATTGTGGCAGAGGGCCGGGCCGACGCCGATGAGGCGCGTGATGCCACGCTGGGCTATGAGCTGCGCCACCTGGGTGTAGAGCTCGCTGTCGGGCACTCCGGTCTGCATGAAGTCGCTGATGATGAGCGTCTTGTTGTAGTGCTGATGCTCGTGCTGGAGAAAGTCGAGGGCGATGGAGAGGGAGTTGAGGTCGAGGGAGTAGCTGTCGTTGATGAGAAGACAGTTGTTGATGCCCTCGTTCATCTCGAGGCGCATCTCGACGGGAGTGAGCTTGGCGCAGCGCGCGGCGATGTCGGCGGGACTGTAGCCGAGGTAGAGCATGAGGGTGATGCAGTGCATGACATTCTCCTGCGAAGCACGGTCGACAAAGGGGATGACGACAGAGAAAACGCTGCCGTTGAAGGCTATGGAGAGCGTGTTGGAACGTTCACCTATGGTGGCGGAAAGGAGCTGCACCGCGTTGTCGGCCGTGGAGCCCCAGGTGAAGCGGTTGATATGGCGGAAGCTCTCGATGTCGGAGAGCACAGAGTGGATATCCTTGTGGTCGGTGGAGTAGATGAGCACCTCGCAATGGGTGAAGAGCTGCAGCTTCTCGGCCACCTTCTGCTGGCGGGTGAGGAAGTTCTCGTCGTGCGCCTGGCCCACGTTGGTGAAGATGCCTATGGTGGGCTGGATGATTTTCTGCAGGCGCGTCATCTCGCCGGTTTCGGAGATGCCGGCCTCGAAGACGGCCATCTCGTGGCCCGCCTCCATCTGCCACACCGAGAGCGGCACACCGATCTGCGAGTTGTAGCTCTTGGGGCTGGAAACAATGCGGCGGTCGGGCGAGAGGAGCTGGACTATCCAGTCCTTCACGATGGTCTTGCCGTTGCTGCCGGTGATGCCCACGACAGGATAGGCGAACTGCGAGCGGTGGTGGGCGGCGATGCGCTGGAGGGCGTCGAGGACATTGTCAACACGCCAAATGTTGGCCTCGGGCAAATCCATGTCGCAGTCGGCCGGCACCACGAACTGGCGCACACCAGCCTGATAGAGGCCGTCGATGTAGCGGCAGCCGCTGTTGCGCTTGGTGGGGATGGCAAAGAAAACGGTGCCGTGGGAGGAGACGAGCGTGCGGCTGTCGGTAAGGAGATGCAGTATGGGGTCGTCGGGACGGCGCAGAAACGCCTCGACAGGACGGATAACACTGGAAATTTCGGAAGCTTTCATGACTCTTGAGGGTTTAGTTGTTTGATGACGGAGTGGCCAATGCGGCAGTTGAGGCATTGGCGGCTGGTGCAATAATTGTTGCGGAGCTGTATAAGGGCTTGGCTCTGGGCGGCGTTGGCGGCAGTGAGGCCCACGGCGCGGAAACAACGCAGGATGGCGTTGTCCTCGGGAGGAAGCTGTTCGAGAATGGCGACGGCCTGTTCTTTGTACTGCTGCTGCCCCCGCACCTCGCCATAGACAAAGAGCAGCGGCACCCAGGCATTGATGATGAGCAGATGGGCCTGCATGCGCCCCAGGCGCTTGACGGAGGAGCGCGCCGTTGCCTGGTCGAAACGATAGTGGTTGTTCCAATAGTCGGCAGCCTGGCAGTCGAAGAGTTTCTCCAGGCGGTCGGCATCGTGGGTTTCGAGCAGGGTGGAAAAGAGATTGGAGGAGAGCGAGACCAGATGGGCAAACTGGCTGATGCGGATGGTGGGGAAGGCCGACGGGCGCAGACGGAAGAAGCGCCACAGGAATCCCGAGATGGGTTTTAGCGAGGCGCCGGCCTGCAAGGCTTCATAGTCGGCCTGCAAGAGGCGCGGATAGTCGTCCTCGAAATAGCCTTCCAGCAGTCCCGCCTGCCCCATAAGGAGCGCCTCGACGCGGCGGGGATTGTCCTTCCAGCGGGCCAGCAAGCGCTGGTCGGTGGCCTTGGCCAGGAGTTCGAACGGAAGGGCGTTGACCTTGCCGCCAAAGTAGTGGGCCAGGAGCCAATAGCAGGTCTGCTCCCAGCTGCCGCGGCTCTCGTCGAGCAAACGGCGAACCACCTGCGACTTGGTCTCGATGCGTTCAACCACTAGGCGTTCGAGGTAGGAATTAACAATAAAAGCCGGCACCTGGGGAAGGCGCCGGGCACAGGGAATGGAGTCGTCAGTGGCGGGCTCCATCAGGTAATCGTAATTGGCCACAAGGGCGGGATGGACAAAACGGCGCAGCTCGAGGGTAGGTGGAACCAAGCCATTCTGGAGGTGTATCTCAACGTCGTGCTCATAGACAACATGAAGAATGACATTGTTGTAGGCAGGGTCCTGCGAGTGGCGATGGGCATTCCAATCGGAGGAGCGGAGATGCACCTCGATATTGCCCGCCCAATCGACACCGTCGAGGGTGATTTGGGCATTGAAGAAGTCGGGTCCTGCATCACGGTTGAGGTCGCCCGCACGGCGAACAGAGAGAGGGCGCCCGTCGGTGGTGGACAAGTCGCGCGCCACCATTTGGTGTTGCCAGATGTAATGTAGGAATGCTTCTGTCATCAGTTGAACATTTCTTTCATCTTGTCGAAGAAACCACGCTCCTGCTTGGTGGGATTGGGCTGGAAGTTCTGGTGCTTCTGCATCTCTTCAAGCATTTTCTTTTCTTCACGCGTGAGTTCTTTTGGTACCCAGACGTTGAGGCATACGAGAAGGTCGCCGCGGCCGTAGCCGTTGACGACAGGCAACCCTTTGCCACGCAGGCGGACAACACGTCCAGATGGTGTGCCTGGGTCTATCTTGATTTTCACCTTGCCGTTGAGGGTGGGTATCTCGACCGAAGCGCCCATGGCGGCATCGGCAAAAGTAATGAAAGCATTGTAATAGAGATTGGCATCCTGACGCTCGAAGGTGTCGTGCTCCAGTTCCTCAACAAGGACGATAAGGTCGCCCGCGATACCGCCACGCGGGGCCGCATTGCCCTGGCCTTGCATGGCCAGTTGCATGCCGTCCTGCACACCGGCGGGGATATTGATGGTGATGATTTCGTCGCTCTTGACTATACCGTCGCCATGACAGTCGGGGCATTTATCCTTGACCACACTGCCTTCGCCTCCACAATGGGGGCAGGCGCTCTGGGTCTGCATCATGCCAAGGATGGTGCGTTTGGTCTCGGTGACCACGCCTGTGCCGTGGCAATGGGGGCAGGTCTCAGTCTTCCCGTCCTTGGAGCCGGAGCCATTACAGCTCTTACAAGGGACATACTTGCTGACTTTGATTTTCTTCTCACACCCACGGTCTATTTCTTCAAGTGTAAGCTTTACCTTGATGCGGAGATTAGTACCTCTCAACACACGGCGCGCACCACGGCCACCGCCACTGAATCCGGAGAATCCGGTACGGAATCCACCACCTCCAAAGAGGTCACCAAAGATACTGCCAAACTGCGAGAAGATGTCATTCATGTCCATGCCTCCCTGCCCATAGGCGCCATCCATGCCTGCCATGCCAAACTGGTCATAACGGGCTTTCTTTTCCGGATTGCTGAGGACATCGTAGGCTTCGGCAGCCTCCTTGAATTTCTCTTCGGCCTCCTTGTCGCCGGGATTGCGGTCAGGATGGTACTTCAGGGCCAACTTGCGGTAGGCCTTTTTCATCTCATCGGGGGTTGCATTTTTGTCAACACCCAACACTTCATAGTAATCTCTTTTTGCCATAACTCGTTTCTCCTAAACTCTTATCAGAAAGCCACTACGACTTTCGCGTAGCGCAGTACTTTGTCATTCAGATAGTAGCCCTTCTCAACCACATCCACCACCGTACCCTTCTGGCTTTCGTCAGCGGCAGGGATGCGGGTAATGGCCTCATGAAGATTCTCATCGAATTTCTCGCCTTTGACCTCCATTGCCTTGAGGCCTTTTTGCTCGAGAATCTTGAGCATTTTGTTGTATATAAGTTGAACACCTTCATCGGCAGTGGCTGCCAACGCGCGCTCAAAATCGTCAATCACGGGCAGGATGGCTTTCATCATCTCCCGGCTACCATTGAGAAGGAGGTCGGCCTTCTCGACATTGGTACGCTTGCGATAGTTCTCATACTCGGAATAGAGACGAAGATATTTGTCATTTAGTTCTGCCAGTTTTTCGCCCATTTCCTGAACCTTGTCAGCCTCTGTGGCTTCAGCCTCGGGCTGCGAGGTTTCTTCCTGCGGAGTCTCCTGATTGTCAAGTTCTTCTTTATTTACTTGCTCTTCTTTTTCAGTATGTTTATCTTTGTTACTCATAGTTATTGCTGATTATTTTTTAACTGACATATATATATCAAAAAGACTGCCATTGGCAGTCAGACTGACATTTTGTCACCATACGAAGACATCTTCCGGTTTGCGGGGACGACGGTGGGTGAGCCAACGAAAGTCTTTCAGTCGGCGCCATTCTTCCGGAACGGCCGAAACGGGGTAGGTTTGGAGGTCGGGCTTATCGTAGGTGACAACACGCGAAGGGGCGCGCGTGGAATCGAAATAAATACGCATGTCAGTCCCTATACCGACATTGACACCCAGGAGCGATGTACTCGTATTGCTGTCGCCCTCAGTGATGTAGAAGACCATTTGCGCATTGCCGAGGACATCGGCATATTTCGGTTCCCCCTTTTCAAAATAGACTATTCCCTGCTTGCCTTTCAGCTGATTGAATTTTTCCTTGTCCACCTGCTGTACGCCGAAGCATGACGAACGCAGCCATGCACGGTGCACACCGCTGGTGTCATGCAGCAATTCTATGGTATCGGCACTGCATTGGTAGTGCTCATACCACAACACCGGGTCTTTGAAAAGCGACAGCAGCGAATCGGGAGCTCTATAGAAGGCAGAATCGCACATTGCCTGCGCATCGCGACGGAAGACTTTGACCTTATAATTGGCGCGAACCGTCTGCAGTCGATTGGCACTGTCGGTGGTAACATAGACCGTGTCGGCATGCAGGAAAAGAGAATCGCCCCGATCAATGAAGAGGACAAGGGCACGGCCAGTGACGAAAGAGAAGTTGCGGACCTGGTTGGTCTCGCCGTAGCGGCCGGAACAGGTAATGTTGTTCACCGAGTCGAAGATCTTCACATTTCCGCGGGCTTTGCCGTAGCGCTCTTCGTCGTCATAAAAAAGGGTGTCGCTGTCGATGGTGCGCCCTTGATTATCGACATGCGAGGCTTTATACGAAATGGCAAAACGGGTTTTGGTGTTATAGTCGCCGAGCTCGCTGTAGATGACAGAGGAGTCGGTGTAAATGTGCGTTGGACTCTCGAAATGAGCCACCTCGGTGGTGGTGTTGTAGATCAGGGTATCCGTCAACAAAGCCATTCCCGTGTCCGACAGCACTACATCGTTGTAAATGAAGAACTCTTTCAAATCCGAGTTGTACTCACCCTGGCGGCTGTCCAATGTGCGGACGCCGCTGAGGGCATGGCCCCATTCGGTATAGTAAGCCGTGGCAGCATTGCGCTCATAGGTGATATGATTGGCAAGCAGCTGCGTGCCGCCGTCCACAAGCACTACCGTGTCGTCCCAGATGTCCACCACGCGGGTATTGCCATCGTAAAAAAGGCGGTCGCCATAGATGAATGTGGTGTCCGACAGCTTGATGACAACAGATCCGAAGGCAGTGAAGCTGTTCTCACGAGTGTTGAAATGGGCGGAGTCCGAGGTGAGGGTCATCCCCTCATGGCGAGCTGTGACGTGGCGGTAGAGCACCCAAACGTCGCCATTGCGGGGGTCGCGCGAACCGATGCCCGACGAGTATTCGATAAGCTTCTGCGCCGTACCGGTGCCCATGGCACCCACAAGGAGCATCACCAGGAGGACTATCTTCTTCACTTGCGTGCCGTTATTAAAAATAATGTAGAGACGTGGAATCCCACGTCTCTACTATTTCACTATGGATGAATCTCTTATTGAACACGGGAGCCGAGGCGATCCATAGCACAACGGAATCCAATCCAGGAGGTCGACTTGTCCTGATCGTAGTAGCGGCGGGAGGCTGCCTGCAGGTAGTAGGCGCGATCCTTCCAGCTGCCGCCCTTGACGACGCGGACCTTGTTATTCACCAGGGACGACGTGGGATGCTCCTTGTCGGTAGCCTTGCGGCGATACATCTTGTTGGTCCAGCTGTCTTCGCCAGTGAGCTCCTCGCTTTCCACCTCTTCTTCGCCTTCCTCTTCATAAGTCTCTTCCGAGGTCTCCTCCTCGTACTCTTCCTCCTCGCCTTCGGCATCAGGATCGTCAATCCAACGCTCGGCCTGACCGAGGCTGGAGGAACGGTCGCCGTCAAGGTAGTTGACATTGTCGGCCTGACGGTAGTTGCGGCGGTCGGCCTGATAGTCGACAGGTTTGTATTTCATCATACCATCCTCACCGATGAAGACTTCCTCGTCGTCATCCAGCTCGGGGGTCATATAGATGTTGCCACGGTAGGGGTCGAGGTCGTCGGCACCAATGGGGTTGACGGTCTTACGATAGACATCCTTGCACCACTCGCTGACGTTGCCAGCCATGTTGTACAGGCCGTAGTCGTTGGGGAAGTACCACTTCACGGGGCAGGTGTAGTCCCAACCGTCGTTGAGGTTGCCGGCCACGCCCATGGCATCGCCGCGGGTGCGCTTGAAGTTGGCAAGGAACTGGCCGTAGTATTTCTTGTTTGCCGAGCGCAGGCTATGACCAGCCCAAGGATAGGTCTTGTGCTCGGTGACACGCTCGTCGTAGGTGTTGCCAATCATGCCCAGGGCGGCGAACTCCCACTCAGCCTCTGTTGGCAGGCGATAGTAGGGGTACAGGATACCGTCGGACTTGCGCACCTGACGTTCCTCGCCACCAGCCGCGGGGTCGAGGTTCTCTATACCGCGCTTCGTTTCGCCCTCGTAGCGACCAGCCAGATAGATATCGGTCTGGAAAGCGTTGGTACCGAGGTTTTCCTGGTCGAGCATAAGGATGCCCATGTCGACGAGCAACTTCTCGTTGACACGGTCGGTACGCCATGTGCAGAAAGCCATGGCCTGGTTCCAGGAGACGCCCACCACGGGATAGTCCTGGTAGCTGGGGCTCTGGAAATAATGGTCGACAAAACTCTCACGCCAAGCCAGACGGTCGCGCCAGGCTGCCGTGTCGGGCATGATGGCTGCCACTTTCTCGGGGTACTCCTCGCCATAGGCGCGGCGCATCCAGTAGACAAACTCGCCGTACTGCTTGTTGCTCACCTCGGTCTCGTCCATGTAGAAGGAGGAGACAGTGACGGTGTGGGCCACATTGTCCCATGTGTAGCGGGTGTCCTCGTTGACATGTCCCATGACGAACGAGCCGCCTTCGATGAACACCAGTCCGGGCGCCGTGGTCTGGTTGGTGCGGTTGGAGACATCGTAGCCACCCCACTGCGGGTCATTGTAGTTCCACCCTGTGGTCTCAGACTGGCCGGCCTTGTTACCACACGAGGCCAGAAGCATCACAGAAGCCAACATCAGGCTCGAGAATTTGAACACTTTCATATTTCTATTTATTTTATTTGTCTTTATAACGTTTTTTTTCAAAAAAAGTTTCATTGCGTCAGAAGGAGGGGCAGCGGATGGCCTTGACCTTCTTCTTGTGCTCGGGCACGGGCAGCAGGAATCCGGCGGTAATCTCGTGTGCTCCGGCGGTGCTGTTGGCCAGCTTCGACACCGTCACGTCGTAGCTGTAGCCCACCTTGAAGTAGTCCTGCTGCACGCCCACCTGGAAGATGAATGCATCGGTGTTCTCCGTTCCGTGGCGGAACCATACACCCACCAGGAAAGGCATCCAGTCGAGGTAGACACCATAATTAAAATAGTGGAACCCGCCCTGATACTGGTAGACGATATTGGGCGAGATAATGGGCGTGCCCAAACCGAGCGACGACTGGCGACGGCCCTCTTCGGCCACGTTAATCAATCCTCCGGCATGGACGGTGAACTTCATCGGCACCGGGTCGGTGGAATAGAAAGCAACATTGGGCTGTGTGAGGTGCGCGGCGGCAATGCCGGCATACCATTTCGAACCATTGACCAAGAGACCGGCATTGAAGTCGGGAGTCCACTGGCTCAGCTTGTCGGGAGGCGTGGCGCCGGTGTTATAGGAGAAACCCAACTCGGGATCAATCTGGTCGGGGAAGCGCAGATTTTCGTCCCATTTCAGGTGCGTATTGACAATCGTGGCCTGCAAGGCGGCACTCATGTAGATGTCGCGGCTCAGCTGGAACCGGAAGGAGTACATGGCACCCAACGAGTTGGTAGACAAGGCTCCATGGTCGCCGACACGGTCGGTCATCACAATGAAACCCAAACCTCCGTGAAGGTCGGGAAAATACTGGTCGTAGGAGGCGGAGACCGTTGTGAACGCACTGACCAATCCCGGCCATTGCGCACGATAGGTCAGCGAGATACGCGGTGCCACAGCAGAACCCGCAAAGGCAGGGTTCAAATAGAGTGGGTTGGCATAGAACTGGGAGAACCCGACATCCTGAGCTCCAGCCGCTGCGCTCAGCATCAGCATGGCTCCCAGAATCGCATGTTTCAGTCCCCTTTTCATTCGTTTGTTTGACATATTATAGGCCTATAATCAAATTGCAATATTACAAAGAATTTTTCAAATGACAATAATTTAATTCAAAAAAAAATGCAACATCCATGTTTTCAGCCCAATATTTTTTACCTTTTCGGCCGTCGAAAACGTCCAAACGGCATATTTTGCACCATCGGACAACAATTTTTCGACATTTTTTGCAATCCTGCATCATGCGGCATCCACGAAAAAACACGTCATCGCGAAGGGCTGCGCAAAACAGACAGGAGACGCCCCGCACCGCCATCCCGCACGCCGAGCCTCCGGCAGAACACAAAACACATGTTATCAAAACTTTGGCGACTTTCCGTACACATACCGTGGCCCCCTGTTTTTTGTCCCGGACAAGAATGCCGTTGCATTCCGTCCCCACTGGCCATTCTTTCGCAGCGCAACCCCCTCCCCCACCGCCTTTCCACCTACCATCTTCTTCCCAAGGGAAGGAGGGTACGAAGAGGGTAACAGGAGGGTAAGAAGTTGGGAAGAAGATGATACCACTACGGAATTGTTTTTCAGTCAGTTGCGAATGAGCTATTTTGGCGGTTTTTCCAAGGTGGGAAAACATGCCCGAAAGAAGAATATTTTAACAATGCAAAGTACTTGTTTTATGCACTTTAGCGACTTTGCAAACAAAAATCCGAAACAAAATTGAACGTCATGGCGCCGAAATCCGATTTTATTTCGTATCTTTGCAGTCTTGAATTTCAAAAAATAGCTTTTTATAAAAGAATGATTGGTTGGATTATAGTCCTCGTGGTGCTGCTTGTGCTGATTCTCATTCCGGTGGGAATCGCGGCGCATTTCCTGTCGGTCTACTACAACAAACAGGAAAAGACACTGCGCGATGAGTCGGAAGCCCACCGCAAGATTCTCGACGGGACTTATGACCGCATCTGGAACAACATCAAGCTGCGTACCGGCATCAGCGAGGAATACCGCCGCTCATTCAACGACATCTACCCCGACCTGATAGACAAATCCATTAATAACGAAGCATTTGTGGATTGGATTCTGGAATGCAATCCCGACTTCGACCCCAACGAATATGTGCCGCTGCTGGAGAACATCGCCCTCGACCGCGACCGTTTCATCACCCACCAGCGCCGAATGCTGGCGCTCATCAAGGAACACCGCCTCCTGGTCTCCAGCAAACCGGCCAAATGGCTCATCCACGACTGCTCGGCTATACAGTATGTGCCCATGGACACCGAATATGCCCGCTGGGGACGACGTATCTAACTGACTGCAATCCTTTTTTATGAAACACCGGACCCTACGCCTGATGATTGCACTGACACCTCTGGCGCTGGCGTCGTCATGTACCGAAACCATCGAACCGTTCGGGCCCGTGCCCACGCCGCAGCAGCTGGCGTGGCAACGCATGGAAATCAACATGTTCTGTCATTTCGGCCCCAACACCTTCAGCGGCGCCGAATGGGGCGACGGCTCCGAGCCCGAGAGTCTTTTCCATCCTCGCGCACTGGACTGCCGCCAGTGGGTCGACGTGGCCAAACAGGCTGGCATGCAGGGCATTATTCTCACCGCCAAACACCACGACGGGTTCTGCCTGTGGCCGAGCGCTTTCAGCACTCACACCGTGGCGCAAAGCACATGGAATGAGGGGAATGGCGATATTCTGCGGGCGTTCACCGATGCCTGCCGGGGCCGGGTGAAGGCCGGAGTCTACATCTCGCCCTGGGACCGCAACCATCCCGCCTATGGCACCGAGGAGTACAACGACGTGTTTGTCAACGCCCTGCGCGAGGTGCACACCAACTATGGCCCCCTGTTCGAACAGTGGTTCGACGGCGCCTGCGGCGAAGGCCCCAATGGCAAGAAGCAGAACTACGACTGGCCCCGTTTCATGCATACTATGAGCGAGTTAAACACCCAATGCATAGTCTTCAGCGACATCGGTCCGGGCTGCCGCTGGGTGGGCAACGAGGAAGGCCGCGCGGGCGAGACCTGCTGGAGCACCCTCAATACCGAAGGGGCCACCCCTTCCGACAACAAACCTGCCCCCGAAGTGCTGACGGTGGGCCATCAAGGTGGCAGCCAGTGGGTTCCGGCCGAGGTGGACGTCAGCATCCGCCCCGGGTGGTTCTGGCATCCCGGCGAGCATCCCAAGTTGGTGGACGAGCTGATGGAGATATACTTCAACTCCGTGGGGCGCAACGGGTTGCTGCTGCTCAACGTGCCGCCGGACACCAACGGCCGCATCTGCGCCGAGGACAGCGCCGTGCTTGTGGCCTTCCGCGCCGAGCGCGACCGCATTTTCGCCAACGACCTGGCACAGAACGCCAAAGTCAATGCCTGGCACCGTCCGGGCCACAAAGCAAAAAACGTGCTCGACACGTCCTATCACACCTATTGGGCCGCCACCGGGAAAAGCGCCGAACTGACGCTGGAGATGGACTCCGTGACCGAGTTCGACATCATCGTCATACAGGAGTATATTCCTCTGGGCCAGCGCATAACCAGCGTCAAACTGCTTTATGATTTCGGCGATGGACTCTATTCCTACACCGACGGAGACGAACCCGCCTGTACCACAGTTGGTTACAAACGCATCATCCGTCTCCCCCACCCCGTCAAATGGCGCCGTGTCATATTCCAGTTCGAGGGCATGGCCCCGCCAGTCATCAACCGCATAGCACTCTATAACTCAGCACGATGAAACGTTTTTTCAGAATTCTTGCCTGCGTCAGCCTAACTCTTAACTCATACCTCTTAACTCTTAACTGCCAGGAGTTGCCACAGGGCTATTTCCGCCTGCCACTCGATGGCGACATAGGTCTTTCCGCCACTTTTTCCGAGATACGCATGGGGCACTTCCACACCGGCCTCGACATACGCACCGGAGGCGCCGTCGGAAAGCCCGTCTACGCCGTGGCCGACGGCTACGTGTGCGGTGTGAGAATCTCACCCTGGGGCGGCGGCAAGATGCTGTATGTCAAGCATCCCAACGGCTACACATCGGTATATATGCACCTCGACGGCTATGCCGGGGAAATCGGGCGCTATGTCAAACGCGAGCAATACAAAGACCATACTTACAGCCTGGTACGCGAGCTTCCCGAGGGAACGTTGCCCGTGATGAAAGGCCAGGTGATAGCCTACAGCGGCAACAGCGGCAGCAGCGGAGGTCCCCACCTCCATTTTGAGTTGCGCAAAGACGGCCGCACCATCAATCCCCTGCTTTTCGGCCTGCCCTACACCGACAACATCGCCCCCATCATAAGGGGCATACGCCTATATCCTTCTGCAGGAGAGCCCCTTGCACTGGGAAAGGACGACGAGGTTTCCATCGCCGGGCCGTTCCACCTTGGCGTCTATGCCACCGATGCCGCCGAAGGCTCCACCCAGCGCAACGGCTTCGACCGCATGGACATCTACGTCGACGGCATGCTCTTTTTCCGTCTCACCGCCACAGGTTTCCCCTTGGACAGCAGCCGCATGTCCAACGCACTGATTGACTTCGCCCACTACGCACGCACACGCGAACCATATATACTGACGCGCAAGCTGCCAGGAGCCTTGGGCGAATGGATAGCGGTGTGCCACGGCGACGGCTGGATGCGTTTTGCGGAAGGCACCGAGCATGGCATCACCGTGCGTGTCTACGACATCAAAGGCAATCTCGCCGAACGCAGCTTCAATGTCAAGGCCCTGCCAACCGCAACACCGCCCGACGCGGTTCCCGCGAAAAAACGCAACACTTACCCCGTTGAATATTCCAGACCATTGAAAGTCAATGGCGAACAAATGAAACTAATCATGCCCGCCAACACACTCTATGCCAATGACCACCTGAGCATGTACACCTCCCCGGCTCCCCAATATCTTTCTCCGATATGCACCGTCGAAACCAACGACAATCCGCAGCCACCGAACAAGAGGTACACCCTCTCCATCAAAGCCACCTCCAGTGCAGAACATGCTGTCATTGTGCGAATTGACGGCAAAAAAGAGACCGCCTGCACGACCCGGAAAAACGGCGAGTGGTATACCGCCGAGGTACGCGACTGGGGTCGCTTTGCCGTCACCTTAGACACCACTGCACCACACATTGCCCCCGTCAACTTCAAGGACGGTGGACGTCTGAGAGCCAACGCAATAATGGTACGTATCAGCGACAACCTCAGTGGCATCGACACCTATAACTGCTACCTCAACGGCCAATGGATCCTGGCTGAATACGACGGCAAAAGCGCCACGCTTGTCATTGGCGAAGGGGGAAAAGTCAAGGCAGGCCGCAACGAGCTTCGCGTGGTGGTCACGGATGCCTGCGGCAACAGCACCACCAAGATGTTCTCCATGACAAAATAAAAAAAAGGGCGACCCCTCAGGAGGGATCGCCCTTTCTCGTCGAAATCTGGACAATTTCTTATTCAAACGATTTAATAGCTTCTTTGATGAGCTCCATGGCAGCACGGAGTTGTTCCTCGGTGATGACCAGCGGGGGAGCAAAGCGGATGATGTGCTGGTGGGTGGGCTTGGCGAGGACGCCGAGGTCGCGCATCTTCAGGCACACATCCCAAGCCTCCTTGCCATTGTGGGGCTTGATAATGATGGCGTTGAGCAAGCCTTTGCCGCGCACCTTCTCAATCATCGGGCTCTTGAAGGCACTCATTTCCTCGCGGAAGATCTTGCCGAGGCGCTCGGCGTTCTCCATGAGGTGCTCGTCCTTAATGACCTGGAGGGCAGCGATGGAGACCTTGGCGGCAATGGGGTTGCCACCGAAGGTGGAGCCGTGCTCGCCGGGCTTGATGTTGAGCATGATGTCGTCGTCGGCCAACACAGCGCTGACAGGCATCACACCGCCACCGAGGGCTTTGCCAAGGATGAGCAGGTCGGGACGCACACCTTCGTGGTCGCAAGCCAGCATCTTGCCGGTACGGGCAATACCGCACTGCACCTCGTCGGCCATAAACAGCACATTGTATTTCTTGCAGATGTCGTAGCACTTCTTGAGGTAACCCTCGTCAGGCACATAGACGCCGGCCTCACCCTGGATGGGCTCCACCAAGAAGCCAGCCACCTTCTTACCATGCTCAGCCAAGCATTTCTCGAGGGCGTCGGGATCGTTGTAGGGGATGCGCAGGAAACCGGGGGTCATGGGGCCGTAGTTGGCATAACTCTCAGGGTCATTGCTCATGGTGATGATGGTGATGGTGCGGCCATGGAAGTTGCCTTCGCAGCAGACAATCATCACTTCGTCGTTGGGAATGCCTTTCTTCACCACACCCCAGCGGCGGGCCAGCTTCAAGGCCGTCTCGTCGGCTTCGGCACCGGTATTCATGGGCAGCACCTTGTCGTAACCGAAGTACTCGGTGACATACTTCTCCCACTCACCCAGGCAGTTGTTGTAGAAAGCACGGCTGCTGAGGGTCAGTTCATGAGCCTGGTCGCACATAGCCTTTACAATCTTCGGGTGGCAGTGGCCCTGATTGACAGCGCTATAAGCCGAGAGAAAATCGTAGTACTTCTTGCCTTCGCAATCCCATACGAAAGCGCCCTCACCCTTGGCGAGAACGACGGGCAGCGGATGATAGTTATGGGCGCCATAGCGGGCTTCCATCTCCATGAATTGTTCTGATTTTGTCATAGTTATAATGTTTTATGTTGTTAAATTATGTTACCAAAACACGAGTGCAAATATACACATTATTTTCAAATGTGAGCAAAATATTTATGAACAAAGCAAAAATATTTTGTCATTTGAAGAAAAACACTTACCTTTGCAACGACCAATATTTCAACAGCTGACAAATAATTATACCCCCACTTGGTTAGACAACAGCGTGTTGAATTATAAAACCATCAATATAGACTACAAGAGAATGGACGACAAGATACTTGAAGTGAAGAACCTCACCGTAGCCTTTGGCAGCAACACCGTGGTGGACAACGTTAGTTACACCCTGCGGCGGGGCCAAACGCTGGGCATTGTGGGCGAAAGCGGCAGCGGCAAGAGCATGGGCACGCTGGCACTGATGGGCCTGTTGCCCAAAAACGCCACCGTGAACGGCGAGGCATGGCTGACAGACGGGACAAACAGGATTGACCTGTTGAACCTCGACGAGGCCGGATTCCGCGAGATTCGCGGCAAGCGCATCAGCATGATTTTCCAGGAGCCTATGACGAGCCTCAACCCGGTGCAGAAATGCGGCGAGCAGGTGCTGGAGATGATGAGGACGGAGAAAGCGGAAAACGGAAGGGAGCGCGTCATAGAACTCTTCCGCGAGGTGTTCCTTCCCCGCCCCGAGAAGATTTTCGACTCTTACCCCCACGAAATCAGCGGCGGGCAGAAACAGCGCGTGATGATTGCCATGGCCCTCATCAACAATCCCGACATCATCATTGCCGACGAACCCACCACTGCCCTCGACGTGACGGTGCAGAAGACCATACTGGAAATCATGACGTCGCTGCAGCGGCGCCATGGCACCAGCATCATCTTCATCACCCACGACCTGGGGGTCATCGCCCAGGTGGCCGACGACATCATGGTGATGTATCGGGGCAAAATGGTGGAGTATGGCAGTGCCGACGCCATCCTTCATCGTCCACAACAAGCTTACACCCAAGGCCTTTTAGCCTGCCGCCCACCACTCGACAGCCGTCCCAGGCGGCTACCCACGGTGGAAGAATACCTCTCCGGGGAGAGCATCAAGGACCTCTCCGCCCCCGACGGCATCGACGCCCCCAAACCCGCCAAGACCACCCCACTGATCCGCATCAGCGACCTCTCGGTCACCTATACGCTAAAGAAAAGCCTCTTCGGCAAACCGCTGCAGACACTGAAAGGTGTGGACGGCATATCCTTCGACATCATGGAAGGCGAGACGCTTGGCCTGGTGGGAGAAAGCGGCTGCGGCAAAAGCACCCTGGGACGCGCCCTGCTGCGCCTCATCGACCACTCGTCAGGCAGCATCCTCTATCGTGGCCGGAGCCTTGACAGCCTCAGCAGCAGCGAGATGCGAGCCCTGCGACCCAAGCTGCAGATCATCTTCCAAGACCCCTACTCGTCGCTCAATCCCCGCATCACCGTCGGCGAGGCCATCGCCGAGCCCTTGCGGGTACACAGAAAACAGACTGGCATCGGAAGCACGGAAGACACCGTGGAGAAGACCAAGGAGCTGATGCAGCAAGTAGGGCTGGACCCCGACTGGTACAACCGCTACCCCCACGAGTTCAGCGGCGGCCAGCGCCAGCGCGTCTGCATCGCCAGGGCACTGATACTGAGGCCCGAACTGGTGGTATGCGACGAGAGCGTATCGGCCCTCGACGTCAGCGTCCAGGCCCAGGTGCTCAACCTGCTCAACGACCTCAAACGCCAATACCACTACACCTACCTCTTCATCACCCACGACCTCTCGGTGGTGAAATTCCTGTCCGACCGCATCATGGTGATGCAGCAAGGGAAGATTGTCGAAAGCGGCGACCCCGACGAGCTGTTCCGCAACCCGAAGACGGACTACACACGCACGCTCATCGACGCCATACCCCGTATTGTATAGCCGCCACCGAACCCCCGCACCATAAACAGAAAGTTCCATGAAGGCTTGCCCGTCATGGAACTCGTCTGAATAAAAAAAATGCGTATGGTGATTGTGAATATCCTCTTTGCTGTCAATCAACGGCGCTTCTTGCTGGCCTCCTTGGCTTCCACCGTCATGGTGGCATGGGGCACAATCATCAGGCGCTCTTTGGGGATAAGCTTCCCCGTGGCCTGGCAGATGCCGTAGGTGCCGTTCTCGATGCGGATGAGCGCCGCGCGAAGGTCGCGGATGAACTTCTGCTGACGAGCGGCAAGTTTCTGGTTTTCCTCCTTCAACAACACATTGCTTCCCTCCTCGAGGGTCTTGAAAGTCGGAGCCGTGTCGCTGACGTCGTTCTCACTGCCGGCGACAGCCTGCTGCAACAACTCCAAATCCTTTTCTGCTTTTGCTATCTTCTCAAGGATCAGCTTCTTGAACTCCTGCAGTTCCTCGGGAGAATAGCGGTTTTTCTCCTGTTGTTTAACTTTTGATTCCATAGTAGTGTCTCCTTTTCGAATGCAAAAATAGGTATTTTTTCACACATGGGGGAAGAAAATATATCAACACTAATTGTTGATATCACCAAGATACAAATCAATCAGCCCCTTAGGAGCGCTGATGTAAAGTGTTTTCCCCTCGCGGTCCACCTTTTTTATCACCTCGTCGATAACGGGGACCAATATCTCCACACCGTTTTTCATGATTTGGAAGAGGGGCTGGGCGGGGTAGTCGATGACCTGTTCGAGAGTGCCTATATCGCCCTTCTCATCGTCTATCACACTGAAACCCACCACTTCATGGAAATAGAACTTATTCCCCTCAAGCTTGGGCAGGAGGTCCAGCGGCAGGTAGAGGGCATGACCGACAAGAGCGGCGGCCTGGTCGGACGGGAGGTCCTCGAAGGTTGCCACAGACTTGTTGCCGTTGAGGTTGTCGAGGTGGAAGAAATAAGGCACCAGCTGTCCCTTAATCTCCACAAAAGCCGAGTCGAGCTCCAGGTAGTCTTCGGGCGTGTCCACATCGAGGAACATCACCACCTGCCCCTTCACACCCCAGGGCTTGGTGATACGCCCCAGATAGAAACAATCGTCAATATTCATAGTCTTTCTTTTTATTGGGATAACGGCAACGGGCGGCTTTTATTGTTTTGTTCTTTGTTTTATTAGACGACAAGAATGACAAGAAAAACAACATTGTTCTTCTTACGACAACGGAGACTACACGGACAACTTCGGGAAGCGCGACATGCGCTTCCACGGCCTGCGGCAGCACGTTGTTTCTGTTGTCTATGTTGTCGTTAAGAATAAATAAACAGAAGGTTTTGTCTTTTTTGTCCTTCTTGTCTTCAAAAAAAAGGGAAGCGCAGTGTTGTGCGCTTCCCAAAGTTGTTTTTGTTGTCTCTGTTGCCCTTGAAGGGGAACAGAGCTGTTGTCGTCTGAAAGACAGGAGCCTTAGGCCTCGGCGGGAGCCTCGGTCTCGGCGGCGGGGGCATCGCCCTCGGCGTTCTCGGCAGCTTCGGCAGCGGCCTTGGCGGCAGCTTCGGCCTCGGCGGCAGCCTGGCGCTTGGCGGCGACGGCGGCAGCCTTGGTCTCGTTGGCCTTCTTCTCGGCCTCGAGACGAGCCTTGCGGGTGTTGCGGGCGTCGTTCTCTACGTCGCTGCGCTTGTTGTTGATCTTGGCCTCTTTGGCCTGCAGCCACTCGTTGAAACGCACATCGGCGGTCTCCTGGCTGATGGCACCCTTCTCGACGCCGATCTGGAGGTGGCGACGGAGCAGAACGCCTTTATAACTGAGGATGCGACGGACAGTGTCGCTGGGCTGGGCACCATTCTTCACCCATTCGACGGCGCGGTCGAAGTTGAGGTCGATGGTGGCAGGGTTGGTCAACGGATTGTAGGTGCCAAGCTTCTCGATAAATCTTCCATCTCGAGGTGCACGACCATCCGCAACAACGATGTGGTAGAAAGGCTGATTCTTTTTACCATGACGCTGAAGTCTAATTCTTGCTGGCATAATTGTTTGTTTTTTAAATTGTTATTACTATTTGTTATTAAATTAACAGACTGCAAAGATACGAACTTTTTTCAAACTGGCAAAATATTTTTTCATCTCCCCCACCCTGCTGGTCCGCAACACGGCTCGCAGGGTCTCCTCCGCCCTACCCTATGCCTACCATCTTCTTCCGAAAAAGTGGAGGGTATGAAGGGGGAAAGAAGAGGGTAAGAAGATGGGAAGAAGATGATATGACAAAGACACTGAAAACATGCAAGTTACAGATGGGCGATTTCCGATGCTTTTCTTATTGTTTATCAACAAAAACGTCGCATTTCACCCCCAAAGAAATTTCGCCCGCCGCACAATAAAAGCGCAGGGGTTGCGTTATGGGGAGTATTAAATACATATTATTGAATACATAAATATATAATATCATGAGCCTTATCAAATCCATATCCGGTATCCGCGGCACCATCGGCGGCCGCCCCGGCGAGGGACTGAGCCCCATCGACGTGGTGAAGTTCACCACAGCCTTTGCCACCTTCCTGAAACAGCAGAACCCCGGCAAGCGCCTGCGCCTGGCCGTGGGGCGCGACGCGCGCCTGAGCGGCGCCATGGTGGACCGCCTGGTGGTGGGCACCCTGCAGGGCATGGGGGTCGACGTGCTGGAAACCGGCCTCAGCACCACCCCGACAACCGAGATGACCGTCATCGACGGCCACTGCGACGGCGGCATCATCATCACCGCCAGCCACAACCCCAAGCACTGGAACGCCCTCAAGTTGCTGAACGCCAAGGGCGAGTTCATCAGCGACAAGGAAGGCAAGGAGGTGCTGCGCTTAGCCGAGAGCCCCGACCTGCAGTATGCCGAGGTCGACGACCTGGGACAGGTCGTTGTCGAGGAGGACTGGATCGACCGCCACATCGAGCGCGTGCTCGGCCTGAAGCTGGTCGACGTGGAAGCCATCAAGAAGGCTGATTTCAAAGTGGCCGTCGATGCCGTGAACTCGACCGGCGGCCTGGCCATCCCGCGCCTGCTGCGCTGCCTGGGCGTGGAGCAGGTGGTGGAGCTCAACTGCGAGCCCACGGGCCACTTCGCCCACAATCCCGAGCCTATACCGCAGAACCTCACGCAGATCAGCGACTGCGTGCGCAACAACCACTGCGACCTCGGCATCGTGGTGGACCCCGATGTGGACCGTCTGGCCCTGGTGTGCGAGACGGGCGAGATGTTCGGCGAGGAGTACACGCTGGTCTCCGTGGCCGACTATGTGCTCAGCCACACGCCGGGCAACACGGTGAGCAACCTCTCGTCGAGCCGCGCCCTGCGCGACGTGACGCGCCGCTACGCGGGTTGTGAGTACAACGCCGCTGCCGTGGGCGAGGTGAACGTCACCACGCTCATGCGCGAAACGGGGGCCGTCATCGGCGGCGAGGGCAACGGCGGCGTCATCTACCCCGAGCTGCACTACGGCCGCGACGCCCTGGTGGGCGTGGCCCTCTTCCTCACGCTGCTGGCCAAGAAGGGCATGAAGGTGAGCGAGTTGCGCAAGACCTACCCCGAATACATCATCAGCAAGAACCGCAAGGACCTGACACCCGACATGGATGTCGACGCCCTGCTGGCCAAAGTTGCCAAGCTCTACAACGGCATGGCCGGTGTGGAGAAGGTGACCACCATCGACGGCGTGAAAATCGACTTCGCCGACGGCTGGGTGCACCTGCGCAAGAGCAACACCGAGCCCATCATCC
This sequence comes from uncultured Bacteroidales bacterium, assembly GCA_937884485.1. Taxonomy (GTDB): domain Bacteria; phylum Bacteroidota; class Bacteroidia; order Bacteroidales; family P3; genus Colimorpha. Next base: position 59,349 of record CALGCG010000127.1, on the reverse strand, counting down.
GCATCTACAGCGAAGCCGCCACCGAGGCCCGCGCCAACGAGCTGGCGCAGCAGGTGATGCAGCAGATTTGAATGCCACACAACAAAAAAAATCCCCGCCGAATGGCGGGGATTTTTTTTATCGCTCAATCCGGTTGTCTTCCGGGGCGGCAATCCAGACGATGAGGTAGGCCCAGATGCCGATAAAGCCGAAGAAGATGGATATGAGGAAAAGGATGCGGACCACGGTGGGGTCGATGTTCAGATATTTGGCGATGCCGCCGCAGACACCTGCGATGCGTCGGTCGGAGGTGCTGCGGGTGAGGCGCCGGTAGCTGTTGTTGTTTTCCATTGTTCTTTTTTTTAACGGCAACCGAAACAACAAAGACAATCGGCAAAGCACAACACGTGCTTTGTTTTATGATGCACCGGCATCGTTATGTTGTCTCTGTTGTGGTTCATTCTGTTTTTTATTTGGCAGGGATAAAACCTTTGCGCTTGAGCAGGGCGTTCGGGCTGGGGTCCTTGCCGCGGAAAGCGCGGTAGAGGTCCATGGGCTCGACGGTGTTGCCGCTCTCCAGCAGGTGGCGGAACTTGGCGGCCAGTTCGGGGTTGAAGAGGTCGCCGCTCTCGGCGAAGGCCTCGAAGGCGTCGGCGTCGAGGATGGCCGTCCAGGTGTAGCTGTAGTAGCCGGCGTCATAGCCCGTGGTGAAGATGTGCTGGAAGTAGGGGCTGCGATAGCGGCTGATGATTTCGGGGATGAGGCCAATCTTCTGCATGTGCTCCTCCTCGAAGGCCAGCGGATCGATGGATTGCTTCTCCCGGATGGAGTAGTAGTCCATGTCGAGGAGGCTGGCGGCGAGGAGCTCGGTGGTCATAAATCCCTGGCCGTAGGTCTGGGCGGCGGCAATCTTCTGGATGAGGGTGTCGGGGATGGCCTCGCCAGTCTGGTAGTGACGGGCGTACATCTTCATCACCTGCGGGTGGCGGCACCAGTTCTCCATGACCTGCGAGGGAAGCTCGACGAAGTCGCGCGGCACATTGGTGCCGGCAATGGAGGGATAGGAGCAGTCGGAGAGGAGGCCGTGGAGGGCATGGCCGAACTCGTGGAAGAGGGTCTCGCTCTCGTCGAAGTTGAGCAGCGACGGGGCATCGGCGGTGGGCTTGGTGAAGTTGCACACCACCTGGATGATGGGCATGACGTTCTGTCCGTCGAGGGTGCGATGCTGGCCGCGGAACTCGGTCATCCAGGCTCCGCTGCGCTTGCTGGCGCGGGGATGGAAGTCCATGTAGAGGATGCCGACGGTGCTGTCGCCCTGCAGCACCTCGAAGGTGCGGGCTTCCTTGTCGTAGGTGGGCAGGTCGGTGCGCTCCTTGAAGGTCAGCCCATAGAGGCGGTTGGCCACCATGAAGGCGCCTTCGCGGACACTGTCGAGGCTGAAGTAGGGGCGCACCTCGGCGTCGTCGATGGCATACTTCTCCACGCGGTATTTCTCGGCATAGTAGCGCCAGTCCCAAGGCTGGAGCTTGGCACCGGGCTCGTCGGCCTCGAGCATCTTCTGATACAGGTCGCGCTCATACTTGGCCGTCTTGAGGGCGGGAGCCCAGATGTCCATCAGGCAGCGGTAGACATTGGCAGGGGTTTTGGCAAGGTTGTCGTCGAGCACATAGTCGGCATGGGAGGGGAAGCCGAGGATGTTGGCGCGCTCGAGGCGGAGATTGACCAGGGTGTCGATAATTTTGGTGTTGTCGAACTCACCATTCTGGCAGCGGTCGGCATAGGCATGCCAAACCTCTTCGCGGAGCTTGCGGTCGGGGCAGGTCTGCATGAAGGGTTCCCAGGTGGGGATGTCGAGGGTGACGGTGTCGCCGTTGGGGAGCACTTTCTTGTAGGCATTGGTGGCCTTGAGCACGTTCTGTGCGAAGCGCATGGTGAGCGAGGCTATCTGCTCGTTGAGCTGGCGGAAGCGGTCCTGCTTGTCGGCCGGGACATTGGCGCCGGAACGGACAAATCCATTATAGGTCTCCTCGAGCAGGCGGGCCTGTTCGGGCTTAAGACCGAGTTCACCTGCCTTGTATTGGTCGTAGACAGCCTTGATGCGTTCAAACAGCTTGACGTTGAGCGCGATGTCGTCGCCATGGGCGGCGAGCAGAGGTGTCACCTCCTCCTCTATCGCTTCCATCTCGGGGCTGTTTTCACACTCGGAGAGATTGAAGAAGACACTGCTGACATCGGTGAGGAGTTGGCCACTATACTCGTAGGCGAGGATGGTGTTCTCGAAGGTCGGAGCTTCGGAGTTGTTGACGATGGCGTCGATTTCGGCTTTCTGGCGTGCCATGCCCTCCTGGAAGGCAGGCATGTAGTGTTCGGTCTTGATGCGTGAGAAGTCGGGAATCTCGTAGGGCGTGTTCCACGCCGAGAAGAAGGGGTTGTCCATATCTTTCTGATTTTTACAGCCGCTGACCAGCATGGCGGCCGCTGCGGCGATGATTAATGTGCGTTTCATAATATTATAATGATTGATAATTTATTCGTTGTTTCTCAAGAGTGCCTGCAGGATGGATTCCAGTATTTCGGCATTGAGCTTTTTGGCGACAAACTTGTGGTCGCGGTTGTCAACAAGGTAGATCTGCGGTGTTGTCGTGATGTCGTATACGTCGTGCCAGTCGATATTGGCCTCGCCACCGTTGAGGTTGACCCACCGAGGATCCGTCATCTGGTGCTCGCGCAAGAATGCCTTCCACTTGACGGTGGTCTGGTCGTCGGGTTCCGAGAGAATGGCGAAAGCGCTGAGACCTATGGTGTCGGCGTAGCGTTCGAAAACATTGTATACCGCAGGGATGATGTCGCGACAGTGGCCACAGGTGGGGCTCCAAAAGAGCAAGAGGGTATAGTTACCCTTCATGTGGTGAAGAGAATAGGCACGGTGGTTGGTGTCGAAAAGGATAAGCTCGGGGGCCACCTTGCCGACCAGCAGGCGGTCCCACTTGGTGGCACGCTCGATTTGTTCATCGATAACCGACGGCTCGAGTCCGACGACCTCGCCGGTGGCGAAGTAGCGCTTTACGAGATGGACGTAGACCTCGTCGTACACCATGACCTTGCTCTGCAGGAAATGGTTGGTCAAATTAAGGATAAGCCAACGATAGACATTGGGGGCGGGCTTGGAGCGGTCGATAAGGCTGTCGAGCAGGGGACAGATCATGTCCGGGGGCATGCGATTCATGCGTTTGTCGACGTACTCCATGACGCGGTCGTAGAAGACCTCCTTGGGTGTGCGGAGGATGAAGGGGTCGTCGAGGGGGACATTGTCGAAGTAGTGATCCATGAGCCAGTCAAAACGCTCACGGCCGGACATAGGATTACCGTCAGGGGTAACGGTCGGAACATCCACATCTTTGGTTGCCAACATCATGCGCGAGAGCATACAGTCAGGATAACGATGTATGAACTCAAGACGGACACTGTCGAGGCGCAGACGCTGGGCAGGGGCGTAGACATCGTGAAACTCGGCCGAATCCATCGTCTTGCTGGCAGCAATAAAATCTTGATACAGTGATTCGTTGGCGCGATTGAAATTGAAAAACACCTCGTTCTCGCGAGAGCCTTTGACCGACATGCCAAGTTTCCAGTTCTCATTGTCGGTACGCAGGGTATAGTTCTGTTTCTCGTTGTAAACCACGAACTCTACAAACCGGTTACTATTATTGGTGATGTAATAGAGCCCCGGTTCCAGTTCCTTGTCACCCTCGAAGACAAATCTTCCCTTGCCGTTATTGTAGGCGGTGTCGCAAAAGAACTTGTGCTGTGCAAGATAGAAGCCCATGAACAGTACCGAGTCTTTATTTCCCTCGGCCACGAAGGTGATTTTATAAACAGGCTTGGCTGCCACCGACATCAATGGCAGCAGAGCCAGGAGAATTGTGATTGCGTATTTTTTCATAACATTTCTTGTTTGTTTCATAATTATTTGCCGATGCAAAAACGGGAGAATATGTTGCCAAGAACCTCATTGTTGGTCACTTCCCCGGTGATGGTGCCCAGATGGTAGAGAGCATCGCGGAGGTCGACAGCCACGAGGTCGGAAGGAAGCATTGCGTCGAGCCCCTTACTCACTTCGCCGAGAGCGGCCTCCACACGGCATAGGGCCTCATAATGGCGAAGGTTGGCAAGCATAGCGCCATCGGCTTCTGTCATCCGTCGGCGTACAGCTCCGACAATACTTTGCTTGAGATTATCGATACCGAAGCCCGTGCGCGCCGAGACCGCAACCCCCTGTGGATAGGGCGGCTGCAGCAAATCGGCCTTGTTTTGGACCACAAAAACCATTTTCCCTTCACGGGGAATGTCCTTGAAAATGATATCGAGATCACCGGAGGGTTCCGTGTCGGCACACTCCGTAGCATCGCGAACAAAGAGCACGACGGAAGCCTGGCGGACCGCCTTCATGGAACGTTCGAAACCAAGCGACTCTATGGGATCGTCGCTATGGCGGAGACCTGCGGTGTCAATAATGCGAAACGTTATGCCCTCAATGGTGAGAAGTTCCTCGATGGTGTCGCGCGTAGTGCCAGGAATCGGACTCACAATGGCACGGTCGTCAGAAAGAAGAGCATTGAGCAACGACGACTTGCCAGCATTGGGACGTCCGACAATGGCTACAGGAATGCCATTCTTAAGAGCATTGCCTAATTGGAAAGAATGCAAGAGAGTTTTCACTTCGACGGCGATGTTGCCCACCAAAGCCGACATTTTTTTTCTATCGGCGAACTCCACATCTTCCTGGCTGAAGTCAAGCTCCAACTCCAGCAGCGAGGTCAGGTCGAGCAACTGCTGTCGCAAGGATTTGAGTTTTTCTGCATACCCACCGCGCAATTGACTGATAGCCAAGCGATGCTGGGCGGGAGTAACAGAGTGTATCAAATCAGCAACAGCCTCGGCCTGAGACAGATTAAGACGACCGTTAAGGAAGGCACGCTGAGTAAACTCGCCAGGCTCAGCCAGGCGGGCACCACTATTCACCAAAGCCTGAAGCACCGCCTGTTGCACATAGATTGAACCATGACATGACAGCTCCACCACATCCTCGCCGGTATAGCTGTGCGGCGACGGAAACCACGTGGCCACCACCTCGTCCAGCAGCGCACCATTCGCCTTGAAACCAGCAAAATGAGAATGACGAGGCCTAAAGGAATCCAACGACAGATGGCACAATGCCAATGCTGTGGACTGTGGACCGCTAAGACGCACCACCGCCATTCCGCCCACACCCCTCGGGGTGGAGATTGCCGCTATAGTATCATTCTTCATCCTTTTTTTCAACAACATAAAGGTCACCGTAGATTGAAGACATTTCCTCATCGGTAAGTCCCAAATCCACCTTGACCTTGTAGATATTCGGATAAGCCAAGATGAGCATCAGCACAGTCACCATGGCAAGCATCAACAGCACATTCTGACCGGAGACCACAGTCATAAGGCAAAGAATGACCACCACCGTCAGGATGGATAGGAAGAGCGAGCGTATGTGGTTGGCATAACCCGTCAGCTTGGCTTCAAGACCCTCGGCCTGACGCAGTCGTGGCACCTGCTTGCGAATAACCAAGAGCGCCATACTGAGCGACAGCACAGCCAATACACTGCCCACCACCAGCATCCAATGTCTGGTATACTCACTCTGTGCCGAAAAACGCCACGGACTGGCATAAAGGAATACGGATGCGAGTATCACCACCGCCACAGACCCCCATAAGCCCAACTGCGCACTGCGTTTTATTTTTTTTGTTTCGGATTCGTACATAAATCTTTATAATTTTAAGAATTTAGCAGTATATGATTGCTTGCATTTAACAAGTTCCTCAGGCGTGCCGGCAAAAACCACATTGCCACCTTCCTCGCCACCCTCAGGCCCCATGTCAATCACCCAGTCGGCCACCTTGATAATGTCGTGATGATGCTCAATGACAACAATGCTGTGTCCACGCTCGATAAGACGTGAGAATGCCGCCAGCAATTTCTGTATATCATGAAAATGCAATCCCGTCGAAGGCTCGTCGAAAATGAATAGCATAGGCTGTTCGGCTTCCCCTTTCACAAGATAGGAAGCCAACTTAATACGCTGGCATTCGCCACCCGAAAGCGAACTGGAAGACTGACCCAACTTGAGATATCCTAAACCGACATCCTGCAATGGGGTGAGACGTGAATAGATAGAACGGGTCTCATCATCGTCGAAGAAATCAACGGCTTGGTCGACAGTCATATCCAACACATCACTGATATTTTTCCCCTTGTATTGCACCTCCAGAGCCTCGTCGGTATAGCGACTTCCATGGCATTCTTCGCAAAGCAGATGCACGTCACTCATAAACTGCATGCTGACTGTCACATACCCCTCCCCCTGGCAGTTCTCGCAGCGGCCGCCTTCAACATTGAACGAGAAAAACCCGCTCTTGTAGCCTCGTGTTTTGGCAAGGGGCTGTTTGGCATAAAGACTGCGTACCTCGTCGAATATTTTCATATAGGTTGCAGGATTGCTGCGGGACGAACGGCCGATGGGATTCTGGTCCACCATCTCCACACCTGCAATACGGCGAATGTCTCCATCCATCTCCATGCAGCTGCCCACATAGTCTGCCGCACCATCGAAACGGTGCTGCAATACATCGTACAGGACTCTGCGGACCAAACTTGTTTTTCCCGAGCCAGACACACCCGTCACCACTGTCAACACGCCCAGCGGAATGTCTACATCGACGTGCTTCAGATTATTGCAGTAAGCGCCATGTATCGAAATCCTGTCGCGCCACGGACGGCGACTCGCCGGCACCTCTATGACCCTTTTCCCGGTCAGATAGTCCGCCGTCAGGGAGTTCTTGGCTTTTGACAACCCTTTGGGAGCTCCCGCATAGACGACCTCGCCACCCAGGCGGCCGGCACCAGGGCCTATGTCGATGAGCCAGTCTGCCGACCGGATAATGTCCTCGTCGTGCTCCACGACAATGACCGTATTGCCCAAATCGCGCAACTTCTTCAACACTCCGATCAACTGATTTGTATCGCGCGAATGGAGCCCTATCGACGGCTCGTCGAGAATATACATCGACCCCACCAGGGAACTGCCCAATGATGTGGCCAAGTTGATGCGCTGGCTCTCGCCACCGCTGAGGCTGTTGCTCGCCCGGTTCAGTGTCAGGTAGCCCAACCCGACATCCATCAGGTAGCCCAACCTGTTCTTTATCTCTGCAATCAACCGCGTGGTCATTTCCACCTCATGAGGCCTCAAACGCTGCTCTATGCCAGAAAACCAGGCCGTCAAGCCAGACACCGGCATCTCGACCAAATCACTGATACTCTTCCCGTCAATCTTCACATAATCGGCATCCTTCCTCAGTCTGCGGCCCTTGCAGTCGGGGCAGACGGTCTTTCCTCTGTATCGCGCCAGCATGACACGGTATTGAATCTTATAACTTTGGCTCTCCACCCACTTAAAGAAGCCGTCTATGCCTTCCCACACCCCATCGCCATGCCACAGGATGTTCTTTTGCTCTTCAGTGAGCTGATAGTAAGGTGTGTGTATCGGGAAATCGATTATCGCGGCGTGACGGATAAACTCCTTCTTCACATCCTGCATCTTGTCTCCGTTCCAGCAGACGACAGCGTTCTCATAAATGCTCCTGCTTTTGTTTGGCACCACCATATTTTCGTCTATGCCAATGATGCTGCCATAGCCCTGGCACGTAGGGCACGCTCCGTAAGGGTTGTTAAACGAGAAGAAGTTAGGATTGGGCTTTTCGAATGTGATACCGTCGGCCTCGAAGCGATTCGAAAACTCCTGGAAATGCCCTCCGGCACTGCCAACCACACATGCACCCCTTCCCTCAAAGAAAGCGCTTTGCACACTCTCCCCCACTCTTGCGGCTTGCTCGTCGTCACCGCGACGCACCTCTATTCTGTCCACCACCAGCATGCATCTCTCTTCCGCAGAATCCGCCCCTTTCCCGTTCCAAATCTCCAGCCAATCCTCTATTTTCACAATCGTACCCTTCACCATCACTCTCACATATCCTTCCTGCTTCAGTATCTCCAACTGGCTTTTCAGCGGCCGCTCACTGGTTCCTTCCAGCGGCGCCATTATCAACACCTTCTCCCCCTCCTCTCGGGCAAGCACATAGTCCACCACATCGCTCACCGAGTGTCTCTTCACTTCGCATCCCGATACCGGCGAATACGTCCGTCCAATCCTTGCAAAAAGCAGTTTCAGATATTCATAGATTTCCGTGCTCGTGCCCACAGTCGACCGAGGGTTCGACGTATTCACCTTCTGCTCGATGGCCACGGCCGGAGCCAGACCGTGGATGTAGTCCACCTCGGGTTTTGTCATGCGCCCCAAAAACTGGCGCGCATACGAACTCATACTCTCCACATACCTTCTCTGCCCTTCGGCAAACAAGGTGTCGAAAGCCAGCGACGACTTGCCGCTGCCGCTGAGTCCGGTAACCACCACCAACTTCCCTTGCGGTATGGTGACATCTATATTCTTCAGGTTATTAGCCCGTGCTCCCTTGATAAATATATCCATTTTCCCTTGACGCTCTAATGCCTTTGCTCTCTTGTAGTTGTTATTGTTCAATCTTCATATCGACCATTCGGCTCTTTGCGCCGTCCAGCGTCAGCATCACAACATTCCCCTCTCCCCGCTTGGCTGCCGACACCAGCGAATGCTTCGTCCTCTGTTCGAGGATGGTCTTGCTCACCTCTCCGTCGACGCTCACCTTGTACATCACCAGGTTGCACTTGTCTCCCAGCTCAAATTCTTTCGCCTCTTTGGCGATATCGTAGCCTGACGGGTATTTCCTGTTTTCACTCTTCACCAGGCACACATCATCGCCCGACGAGAACAGGGCGATGTACAGCTTTTCATCGCTGTCCTTCTGCATGTCGTTGCGGCGGATATTTCGTGACCACATGATATTGCCGGTCTCATCGAACGCCTCAAGGTGTATGCCTTGCGCGTAGTAGCTCGACTCCCTGGTGCCGTTGGCATTCTTGTACCTCAACACATGACGATGGCCTACCGCCATGACGATGCCATACGGCATCCGTGCAAAGGCCAGCGGCGTCACCATCGGCGCTTCCTGATCATGCTGCACCTTTTTCGTCTTCTTGTTTACCAGGATATTCACATCCTCGTTCTGGAACGGACGCACCAAAAAACGGGTCACCGTCGTCGAATCCATGTCGAACATCATCGAGACCGTTCCACCAATCATCTTTTCCTTCGGATCGCTCGTCAACGGCGAGAACAGTCCAGCACACTGAACCTTGCGATTCCTGATATCGACAATCTGCATATATCTGATCCTGTCGCACTCCATTGTCATGCCGTAGGAGTCGCTGCTTTTGCGACCCAGCACATTGATTGTGAAGCGCACCCCGTCGTCCTCGCCGTCGTATCCCAGCGTCACCATCTCGCCAGCGTCGCTCACACCCATGCTGCTGGTGGAACCCACAGCATACTCCCGGCGCCAGAACTCTTCCATCTCGCTGTCGTACACCACGGCTTCCGCCGCATACTGCTGGGCCTTTGTTTTCTGCAGCACGACCAGCACTCCCATATAGTCACTGCTGCTGCTTGATGCGCCCCATACATAACTTCTGTCCTTGGGATCAATGTCATAATGGGCCAGGGTGTCTATCTTATGATTGCGCAGCCGCATGCTGTCCAGGTCCACCTGCACACCCATCAACGTCAGTCCGCGGGAATCGCTGCTGTCCACCAATATCACGTCGGCCCTGTCGTCGATTTTCCTGGCCACCACCACCTCGCACAGCCTGCTCATCGGCAGTTCCAGGCGGCTCCGAACCACCAGATTGCGGTCCACCTCGACAACCTGCCAGTCGTCTCTTCTCACAAAACTCTTCGGTCCGTCCTCGGTCCGCGTCAGCCAGCATTCGTGCTCGCCACGCTGTCCGAGATACCAAGCATTTTTCACTGCTTCTTCGTCCATCTCCTTGCCGGGATTGCCCTTGGAAACAGTGATTATCTGACCCGTTGACACACTCCACATTCCACACGCACAAATCAAAAAAGCGAATATTTTCTTCATAAAAAACACATTTTACATAATGAAACCATCATTCTGCGGCCCTACGGCTCCTCAGCACCACAAACGGCACCAGCACCTCTTCCATCGACAGGCCTCCGTGCTGGAAGGTGTTGGTGTAGTAGCGCACATACTCGTTGTAGTTGTTCGGGTAGGCGAAGAAGTCGTTGCCGCGGCAGAAGATGTAGGGGCTCGTCACGTGCAGTTTGGGGAGGAAAGCCCGCTTCGGGTCCTTCACCTCGAAGACATCCTTCGGGTTGTAGTCCAGCAGTCGGCCCTGCTTGTAGCGCAGGTTGACGCTCACCTCGCGATCGCCCTTCACCTTCACCGGACGGTCTATCTTCACGCTCCCGTGGTCGGTGGTGATGACGACGTTCACATCCTTCTCGCTCAGCGCTTTCAGTATTTCTATCAGTGGCGAATGCTCCAGCCAGCTCAAGGTGACACTGCGGTAGGCCTTCTCGTCTTCCGCCAGTTCGCGCACGATGTCGCTGTCGGTCCTCGCATGGCTCAGCATGTCGATGAAGTTGTAGATAATGACATTCAATCCGTTGCGCATCAATTCCGGCAGGCGGTCGACCAGTTTCTTTCCATATTGGGCGTTGAGCACCTTGTTGTAGCTCATCTTCACTCCAAGGCCGTTGCGGCGCAGATTCTCGCCCAGCAGCTCGGCCTCGTACTGGTTCTTCCACCCCTTCTCGTCCTCATTCACCCAGTACTGGGGATACATCCTCTCTATCTCGCTGGGCATCAGGCCGGCGAACATTGCGTTGCGGGCAAACTGCGTCGTCGTGGGCAGGATGGCATAGTACATATCCTCGCGCTCGGTGCGCAGATACTGCTCCACCAGCGGCTGGACGAACTTCCACTGGTCGAAGCGGAAATTGTCTATCACTATCAAGAACGTGGGCCGCGAGAGCAGCGGGAACATCCGCTCCTTCAGCACGGTGGGCGACATCAGCGGTTTGCCCTGCCCGCCGGACAGCCAGTTCAGGTAATTCTCTTCATAGAAGCGGCAGAAATGACGGTTGGCCTCTTCCTTCTGCGACATGAAGATGTCGTGGATATTGTCATCCTCGCTGCCAGCCAGTTCCAAATCCCAGTAGACCAGTTTGCGGTACACGTCTTTCCACTCCTCGGCATCCATGCGGCCGCCGATCTGCATCCCTATCTCGCGGAACTGCTGCTGGTATCCCATCGTCGAGTGTTCACTCTCCAAACGCTTGCGCTCGGTATGCTTCTTCACCATCAGCCACAGCTGGCTGGGGCTCACGGGCTTAATCAGGTAGTCGCTGATCTTGCCGCCCAGGGCGTCCTCCATCAAGCCTTCCTCCTCGCTCTTGGTCACCATCACCACCGGCAGCTGCGGCCACTTCTCCTTCATTCGCCGCAGGGTCTCGATACCGCTCAGGCCAGGCATCTGCTCGTCGAGGAACACCACGTCGGGCAGCACGCCTCCGCCCTCAAGCTCGTCCAGCGCGTCGCTGCCGCTCTGCACTGCCGTCACCTCGCACCCTTTCTCCTTCAGAAACAGCACGTGAGGCTTCAGCAAGTCAATCTCGTCATCGGCCCATAATATCTTGGTCTGCATATCTTTTCTTTTTACTATTTGTACAATATAACGATGCTCCGCGAAAAATATTGTACAAACCGACAAAAAGATTCAACTGTCCTCTTTCCCCTTGGCCAGCTTTGCTGCAGCGAAGGTAACAAGGTAATATAACAACACCTCCAAGAAACAGAAAACGTAAGTTCGGATACACTCATTCGGAATCAGCTGCCATGTGTAATCATACACCACATGCGCCATATTGATAATCGGCATACCGACCAAAGCCAAACAGACCCGCCATATCGAACCGTCTGCGCTAACCATGCCAATAATCAGAAACACAAGCAGCAACGTCGGGAAAACCATCAGCCACCTCCAGTTCCTCACCCTCGGGTACAGCAATGTGGGCCCCACGGACAACAGCAGCTGCAAGAACAGAGCACACATCAAATCCATCGTCGGCTGCAATATCGTGTAGAAATCCCTGTTCGGATTGAAAAACACCAGCACCACGGCCCACACTACCAGCCACACCACATCCAGTGCCACATACAACAGCAAAAACATCGGCCAATAGCCCAGTTCCCAACTTTTTATTCTGTCTACAATTTTCATAAGAACCGCCTTTTACATCAAATAACGAATTCCTTACTCTTTTATTGCTTACATCATTTTTTTCATTTAATTGTCAAACACAAATAATATTTTGTTTTTTTCATCGTTAAGATAAATTATGATACTAACCGAACTCTACCAAGAGAGTGCGCTCCTCGCCCAGATAATCGACCATTTGGGGAAGGAGCGCGCACGCCTTCATGTGGACGGCCTCGTGGGGTCGTTGCCTGCCGTCCTCGTCGCGTCCCTGGCCCGCCGTTGCCCCACCGTGAGCCAACTCGTCATTGCCCCCTCCAAGGAGGAGGCTTTCTACCTGCAGAACGACATCGAGGCCCTGATGGGAGTGGAAAGTGTCCAGGTCATGCTCTTCCCCACCTCCTACCGCAAGGCCTACCACTACGACACCGACCTCACCGACAACGCCAACCTGCTGATGCGCACCGAGGTGGTGAAGACCCTCGGCGGCTCCATGCCTGCCATCGTGGTCTCCTATCCCGAGGCCCTGGCCGAGAAGGTTGTGGCACCGCGGACACTGGGCGCCAAGACGTTGCGCGTGGCGCGAGGCAGCAAGATGGACATGTGGGACCTCGTGGAGAAGCTGGAGAACCTGGGCTTCGAGCGCGAGGACTTCGTCGTCGACCCCGGCCATTTCGCCGTGCGCGGCGGCATCGTCGATGTCTACTCCTATGCCTCCGACCTGCCCTTCCGCATCGAGTTCTTCGACGATGAGGTTGACTCCCTCCGCACCTTCGACACCGTGTCGCAGCTCAGCGTCAAGCAGTTGGACCGCATCGACATTGTGCCCAACTTCAACAACCCCGCCGCCCAGGAGGATGCCCAATCCAACGAAAGCAAAATGGTCTCCCTCATGGAATACTTCGGCAGCGAGGACATCGTCTGGACACAGAGCCTCATGATGACCGCCGAAACCCTGGAGAAGATACTGGCAGACACCCGCAGAGCCTACGCCGAGCGCCTGGCCGACAAGGACCACCCCATCGCCGGCACACTGCCCAAGCCCGAGGAAATCTCCTGCTCCGCCAACGAGTTCCTCCACCGCCTGCTGGAGTGTAAGATTGTCGAATACGGCAACAGCCACTATTTCAGCCAGGCCGAGCAGCTGAAAGCCCAGAGCGAGCCCCAGCCAGCCTTCAACAAGCAGTTCGACCTCCTCACCGCCAACCTCACCGACTACGCCGAGCGCGGCTACCAGCTCCTCATCACCGTCAGCAACGACAGCCAGATGAAACGCCTGGAAAAAGTGCTCCCGGAGAACTTCAATTTTCAGTTTATCGTTTTCAATCTGAGCCACGGTTTCATCGATCATGACCAGCGCGTCCTCTGCTACACCGACCACGAAATCTTCGACCGTTACCACAAATACACCGTCAAGAACCTCAGCGCCGCCCACGAGGCGCTGACGCTCAAGGAACTCTTCGAGCTGAAGCCCGGCGACTTCGTCACCCACATCGACTACGGCGTGGGCCGTTTCAGCGGTCTGGAGAAAGTGACCGTCGACGGCAAGAGCCAGGAGCTCATACGACTGATATACAAGAACAACGACGTCCTCTACATCTCCATCCACGGCCTGCACAAAATCTCGCGCTATGTGGGCCGCGAAGGCGAGGCGCCGCAGCTCAACCGCCTCGGCAGCAACACCTGGCAGGTGCTCAAGCAGAAGACCAAGCGCCAGGTGAAGGACATCGCCAAGGACCTCATAGCCCTCTACGCCAAGCGCAAAGCCTCGCAGGGCTTCGCCTACAGCGCCGACAACTCCCTGCAGGAGCAGATGGAGGCCTCGTTCCAGTACGAGGACACGCCCGACCAACTGAAGGCCACCCTCGCCGTCAAGCACGACATGGAGGACCGCGCCCCGATGGACCGCCTGGTCTGCGGCGACGTGGGTTTCGGCAAGACCGAGGTGGCCATCCGCGCCGCCTTCAAGGCCTGCTGCGACTCCAAGCAGGTGGCCGTCCTCGTGCCCTCCACCATCCTCGCCTTCCAGCATTACAACACCTTCTGCCAACGCCTCAAAGGCATGCCCGTGCGAGTCGACTACCTCAACCGCTTCCGCACCACCAAGGAAAAGAACCAGATATACAAGGACGTCGAAGACGGCAAGATTGACATCCTCATCGGCACCCATGCCATCACCAACAAGCAACTGAAGTTCAAGGACCTCGGCCTCCTCATCATCGACGAGGAGCAGAAGTTCGGCGTCAGCGTCAAGGAGAAGCTCAAGGAGATGAAAGCCTCCGTCGACTGCCTCACCCTCACCGCCACGCCCATCCCCCGCACCCTCCAGTTCTCGCTCATGGGCGCCCGCGACCTCAGCGTCATCCAGACACCGCCGCCCAACCGCCAACCCATCGAGACCGAACTCAGCGACTTCAGCGAGGAACTCATCCGCGACGCCATCAGCTTCGAGATGAGCCGCGGCGGTCAGACCTTCTTCATCTCCAACCGCGTGGAGAACCTGCCCGAGATGGCCGGCCTGGTGCAACGACTGGTGCCCGACGCCCGCGTGGCCATGGCCCACGGACGCATGGACGGCAAGGAGGCCGAAGAGACGCTGATGCACTTTCTCGAGGGCGACATCGACGTGCTCGTGGCCACCTCTATCGTGGAAAACGGCTTGGACATCCCCAACGCCAACACTATGATTATCAACAACGCCCACCAGTTCGGTCTCAGCGACCTTCACCAGATGCGCGGCCGCGTGGGCCGTTCCAACCGCAAGGCCTTCTGCTACATGCTCATACCCTCCTACCTCACCCTGACGCCCGACGCGCAGAAGCGCCTCAAGGCCATCGAGGAATTCTCCACCATTGGCAGCGGCTTCAACATCGCCATGCGCGACCTCGACATCCGCGGTGCCGGCAATATCCTCGGCGCCGAACAGAGCGGCTTCATCTCCGAGATAGGCTACGACATGTACCACAAAATCCTCAACGAGGCTATAGAAGAACTGAAAGAGAGCGACTTCAAGGACCTCTTCGCCACTGAAGCCGAGGAGAAGAAGGAGTACGTGCGCGAGTGCACCATCGAGACCGACCTCGAGGTGCTGCTACCCGACGACTACGTCACCTCCGTCTCCGAGCGCCTGCTGCTATACAAGGAGCTGAACGACATCGGAATAGAGCAATCCTCCACTGACCTCGACGCCCAGCTGGCAGCCTACCGCAGCCGTCTGGAGGACCGCTTCGGTCCCGTGCCTCTGGCCACAGACGAACTCATACGCACCATCACTCTCCGCCGCATCGCCAAGGAGTTCGGCATCGAGAAGATTGTCCTCAAGCAGGACCGCATGGTGCTCCACCTCGTAAGCAACCAGCAAAGCCCCTTCTACCAGAGCAACAACTTCATGAAGGTCATCACCTACATCCAGAACCACCCCAAAGAGACGCGCCTCAAGGAGACCCCCGACAAGCTCACCGTCTCCATTGCCAACATCAAGTCCATCACCCAGGCCCTGGCCACCCTCCGCCTGATGACGGCGTAAAGGGAGTGGCTTAGGCATAAAAAAAGGTTCGAGAGTAAATCTCGAACCTTTTTTTTAATATCACTCAGCCACTCCCCTACTGCACGTCCTTGTCGTCGAGGGGCTGTGCAAGGAGGTTGAGGAAGTTGCCCTTGCTGTCGAACTCCATGCGGGTGAACTTGATCTGGCGTGTGCCCTTGACCTTCTGGCTGATGACCACATAGGTGTAGGGTTTGGGCTTCTTGCCGTCGGCACCGCGGAACTTGGAGTTGTACTCGTAGACAACCATCTTCTCAATCTTGTATTTCTCGCCGTTGAACTTCTCGGCCAGATACTTGAGGATGCCGTTGCTGTAGCGGTCCTTGGGCAGCAACTTGCCGGTCATGATGGGGGTGCCGTCGTTGATGTCGTACACGGCTTCCTTCTCCACTTTCTGCTTGTCGGTGAAGTAGGCCACGGCGTACTGGTCGTTGCGGTTGAGCCATTCGGGGCCGGCCTTGCAGCGCTTCTTGCCGATGGCCTTCTCGAAGTTGTCCACAGCGGCCTGGCAGGGGGCGAAGGCTTCCACCTGGGGCTCGTCGGCCTTGGGGGCCGGACGGTTGCGTGTGCGACTGGTCTCGGTCTTGGTGGCCTTGGTGATTTCGTCGTCCGTGGCGTCGGGATTGTTGTGTGTGTAATAGTCGCGCTTGACGGCTGCGGGGTCGGGGGCGTTGCTCTTCTGCAGCTTGCCACGGGTGTCGAAAATCATCTCGAAGTCGGTATCAGAGATGCCTTTCTTGGTGATAATCACGCGATAGTAGTTGTCGCCACTCATCTCCTCGACATAATCGAGGGTCTTCACGCGGTAGCCGGGATAGTTGTTGGTGAAGTAGCTGGTGAGCATCGTGGGGCACTCCTCCATTTTGACGGGGAAAGAGGAATACTGCCAGTCGCCGCCGGCGGTGAAAAAACTGCGGCCTTCCTGGCCGTCGATAATGACTTCGGCAATGTATTGTCCCGGAGCCTGATACCAGGTCTTGACCTTATAGGAGTCGTAGGTCTTTTCGAGCGACAGCAGCACCGAGCGCGGCACGGCGGTCTCTTTGATTTTGGTCTGTGCACCCACCATCAGGGGCAGCAGCATGGCCAGGGCAAAAACAAACTTCTTCATATCTTTGGGTTTTCTTATTCAGTACCCTCTTCGGGGCTTTTATTGCAACGTTAACGCGACTTTCTTGCTTTTATTGCGTCGGCGAAAAATATATTTACTTGAACACCACATCCTTGCGGTCGGGGCTGATACTGACGGCGGCAATGGCCACGCCGGTCTTCTCCTCGATGGCGGCAAGGTAGGAGCGCAGGCGCTCGGGCAGCTGGCCGTAGGAGGTGATACCCTCCAGGCTCTGGCACCAGCCGGGGTAGGACTCCAGCAGGGGCTTGATGTTCGCCGTGTTGTACTCGAAGGGTATCTCGTCGGTCTGCTGGCCGTCGATGTCGTAGGCGGTGCACATCTTGACGGCTTCGAAGTCGTTCATCACGTCGGGCTTGGTGACGTAGAGCTCGGTGACGCCGTTGATCATGCAGGCGTAGCGCAGGGCGGTGATGTCCAGCCAGCCGCAGCGGCGCGGACGGCCGGTGGTGGCGCCATACTCGTGGCCCAGCTCGCAGAGGCGGCTGCCCACCTCGTCGAAGCACTCCGTCGGGAACGGACCCGCACCCACGCGGGTGCAGTAGGCCTTGGTGATGCCCATCACCTTGCCTATGGTGCTGGGCGCCACGCCCAAACCGGTGCAGACACCGGCGGTGATGGTGTTGCTCGAGGTGACAAAGGGATAGGTGCCAAAGTCGATGTCAAGCATCATGGCCTGCGCGCCCTCGGCCAGGACTTTCTTGTCCTCGCGGAGGCACTGGTTGATGAAGTACTCGCTGTTGACGAAGCGGAACCGCTTCAGCGTGGCCAGGCTCTCGAGCCACACTTTCTCGTACTCGCCGAGCGTCATGTCGTCGATGCGGAAAGCCTCGACGTCGAAACCCATGGCGCGGGCCATCATCAGGTGCTGACGCTTCAGCAGGCCGTAGCGCTCGATGAAATCCGGGGCCATGATGTCGCCCACGCGGATGCCCGTGCGGGCAATCTTGTCGGTGTAGGCGGGGCCTATGCCCTTCAGCGTGGAGCCAATCTTGCTGTTGCCCTTGGCCTGCTCGTTGGCGGCGTCCATCATGCGGTGGCTCGGCAGGATGAGGTGGGCCTTCTTGCTGATGAAGAGGTTCTTCACGGCATCGACACCCTTCTCGGCCAGCGCCTCGATCTCCTGACGGAAGATGCGGGGCTCGATGAGCACGCCGTTGCCGATGAGGTTGATTTTCTCCTGGTGGAAGATGCCGCTGGGAATGATGTGCAGCACATGCTTGGAACCGTTGAATTCGAGGGTGTGACCGGCATTGGGGCCGCCCTGGAAACGGGCCACCACGTCGTAGCGCGGCGTCAGCACGTCGACAATCTTGCCTTTGCCTTCGTCGCCCCACTGGAGGCCCAACAGTACGTCTATCTTTGTCATATATACTTTATTTTCAATTCTTAATCAACATTTCACCCACACCATCCACCCCCAACAAAATTGCAAAGATACGACTTTTTGCCGACATGGCAAAATTTATTTTCTCTCCCCTGCCCCACCCGCGGCGACGCAACACACCCCGTGCCAAATAGGGGCCAAATTCGCCCCCTCTTCGGCACATGTCATATAGTTCTCATATCGTTCTTATATACTTCTTATATAGTATTTATATAGTGTATATAAGAACTATATAAGAAGTATATAAGAACGATATAAATACTATATGAGAAGGGGCGAATCAGGTACCTATTCGTCCCCTATTGGGTACGGGTCGCGGCCTGCGTCGCGATGGGGAAAAATCCAGCCAGCCATGAGTGAAGCCGCGCCGGAAGGCAAAACGTCCGTTTCCCCGTTCCGGCCTGCCTGAAAAGAATGGCCCCGGCCGTTACCGGCCGGGGCCACACAGGGGTTCCCCGAAGGGTTTAGAAGTCGCCGAGGGTCTCGGGCAGCTGGGCGAGGGCCTTGGGCAGGTCGTCGGCGCTGAGGACGGCGCCGTGGTACTTGTTGGTGTCCTGCATGAAGTCGACGCCGTAGCCCATCTTGGTCGTCAGGATGACGCACACGGGGCTGCCCTGGCCGGTGAGAGCCTTGGCGCGGGCCATGCCGTCGAGCACCTGCTGCATGTCGTTGCCGTTCTCGATGACCACGACCTTCCACATGAAGCTCTCGAACTTGGCCTTGAGGTTGCCGAGGGACATGACCTCTTCGACCGTGGCGTCGATCTGCTGGTTGTTGTAGTCGATGGTGGCGATGAGGTTGTCCACGTGCTTGGCGCCGGCGAACATGGCGGCCTCCCAGATCTGGCCTTCCTCGAGCTCGCCGTCGCCGTGCATGGTGTAGACGAGGTGCTTGTCGCCCGTCATTTTCTTGCCGAGGGCGGCGCCGACGCCGACGCTGAGGCCCTGGCCCAGCGAGCCGCTGGCCATGCGGATGCCCGGCAGGTCGTGTGCCGTGGAGGGGTGGCCCTGCAGGCGGGTGCCGAACTTGCGGAAGGTGTTGAGCTCGCTGACGGGGAAGTAGCCGCGGCGCGCCATGGTGCTGTAGATGACCGGCGTGATGTGGCCCTGGCTGACGAAGAGCATGTCCTCGCCGTCGCCGCTCATGGTGAAGTTCTTGGGTTCGAAGTCCATGATGTTCCAGTTCATGGCCACAAACCAGTCCGCCGTGCCCATCGAGCCGCCGGGGTGGCCGCTCTTGGCGTTGGTGGTCATTCTCAAAATATCGCGGCGCACCTGCGTCGCAATCTGCTGAAGTTCTGCTGTTGTTTTCATTATGAATTACTTTTATTTATTTCTTAATTTGAATACATACTGGCGCGAGTTCTGGTCGACGGCGAAGAGTTCGTTGCCGTGGCGTGTGACGGTGACGGCGAGGGTGTTCTCGTCCCAGTCGTGGATGGTGCCGGTGCCGCGGTCGCCGCGCATGGTGACATGGCCCCAGACACGCCCCTGGGCGCCCTCGGTCTCGACGTAGATGGTCTCGGCCTTGCCGCTGGTCCTGGGGGCAGAGGCCTTCTTGGGGGCAGAGGTCTTGGCCACGGTGGCGGCAGGCTTGGCAGTTGTGCGGACGGCGGGCTCGACCTCAGGCTCGGAAGCCGGAGTCTCCATGGGGGCCAGCGTCAACTCCACAGTGTCGGCACTTGAGGATGGTTCCTGCACACTGTCGACCTCGGCACCCTGTTGCTTGCAGCCAGGCAGCATCGTGAGGGCCATCAGAGCCATTACCGTCGAAATCGTACTCTTCTTCATATTAAATATATACATTAATGATTCCAAACTTTCCAATTGTAGTCCGCCTCGGCCGCCTCGTCGACGAGGGGGAAGAGGTTGCGCCCGATAGTTGCCTCCACGCTGTCGACGCTGACGGCATAGTGGCGCGGGGAGAAGCTCTGCGGATTGTTGTCCACCAGGAATCCCACGCTCTTGTAGCCGTCGGTAGTGTTGATTACCAAGGCTTTGAAGAAGGCGCTGGGTATGGCGACAGAGCCAATCCGGCGGTCGCTGCCGTCGAAAATGGGACCGCAGACAATATACACGCTGCCGTAGCGCTTGGCCAGGCGGCGCGACAATTCCTCAATCTTGCGCCAGGCCTGCGAGTTCATCTCGTGGTCCTGCGGGCAGATGTTGGTGAAGTAGTAGCTCTCCTCCAAGGCCTGGCAGCTCCACCTCATGTCGGCGCGCGGAGCCATGTGGCCTTTGTCCCAGCCGCTGCGCGAATAGTCCTCGCGGCTGGCCTTGGGCCATGCCACTCCGGGGTCGCGGCTGAAGCTGAACTGGCCGTCGTTCTGCCCGTCGGCCTCCTCGGCCGTCAGCTCCCACGCCACCCAGTCGGGGCAGAGGGTCTGATGGTTATAGGAAGCCGTATAGCCAAGACGGACAACAATGTCCTCGTCGGGGCTGCTGGCGGGAAGCTCCAACCCGTCGGGAGCTTTGACACTTACAACCTGGGCCACAGCATCCGTTCCCCTGAAGCACCCCGACAGCATGAAGACTGCCGCCGCAAACATGTTGACTATAAACAACCTGCAACCCATTATCAAATTCTCTTACAACTCAACTTCCTCGCGGAACGCCGGTACACTGACATGCTTCCAGCCGCGCTCGCCGAGGGTATGGGCAAAGTGCTGCTGCGTCTCTTCCTCGCCGTGGACGATGAAGATGCCTTTGAGCTTCTTCTTGTCCTGGCAGGAGATGTAGCGAATCATCTCCTCGTAGTCGCCGTGGCCCGAGAGGGAGTCGATGCGGCGCAGCTCGGCGCGCACCTTGTGGCGCTGGCCAAAGATGGAGACTTCCTCATCGCCGCGCATGATTTTGGCTCCAAGGGTCGACGGCTCGCAGTAGCCCACGCAGAGGATAGTGGTGGCGGGATTGTCGATGTGGTTGGCCAGGTGGTGCTTCACACGGCCGGCCTCCATCATGCCGCTGGCGGCAATGATGACGCAGGGCTTGTGGCGGATGTTGAGCTGCTTGCTCTCCATGACGCTCTGAATGTAGTGCAGACGGTTGAAACCGAAGGGGTCGGGGTCGTTCTGGCAGTAGTCGGCAATGCTCTGGTTGAAGCATTCGGTGTGCAGGCGCATGATGTTGGTGGCACTGATACTCAGCGGGCTGTCGACGAAGACGTCGATGTCCGGCAGCAGCTTGGCGTTCTCCAAGCGGTCAAGGGCGTAGATAATCTCCTGCGCGCGGCCGATGGCGAAGCTGGGAATGATGAGCTTGCCTTTCTTCTTGGTGCAGGTGTCGAGCACGGCCATGAGCAGTTCCTGCTCGGCATCCTGAATGCTTTCGTGCAGACGGTCGCCATAGGTGCTCTCCATGATGAGGTAGTCTACCTGGGGGAAGGGCTCGGGGTCCTTGAGAATCTGCTTGTCGTAGCGGCCGATGTCGCCCGTGAACCCGAGGCGTATCTTGCGGCGTCCGTCCTTGATTTCCAGATAGACACAGGCGGAACCGAGGATGTGGCCGGCGTCGAAAAACTCCACGGTGACTTCGCCCTCGATATTGAACTTCTTGTGGTAGGGCACACTGATGAAACAACTCATGCAGGCCTGTGCGTCCTTCTCGTCGTAGATAGGCTCGACGGGGTCGAGACCCTGGGCCTTGCGCTTCTTGTTGAAGGTCTGCGTGTCCTGTTCCTGTATGCGGCCGGCGTCGGCTAGCATGATGGCGCAGAGGTCGCGCGTGGCGGGGGTGCAGAGCACGGTGCCGCGGAAGCCCAGCTTGTAGATGAACGGTATGAGGCCGGAATGGTCGATATGTGCGTGGGAAAGAATGAGATAGTCTATCTCCGCAGGGTTGAATCCCAGGTCGCGGTTCATGGCGTCGGTCTCCAGGCCCTTGCCCTGATACATGCCGCAGTCGAGCAGGATTTTCAGCCCGCTTTTGGTCGTTATCATGTGTTTGCTGCCCGTCACCTCACGGGTGGCGCCCATAAATTGCAGTTTCATTGTTATTTATAGTTTTGTTTCAAAATGCAAATATACAAACTTTTCTCCAATTGCAACAAAAAAAGTTATTCAACACACACTTTCTTTCCTCCCCAATCGCCCACTTTGACGGCATAAACTCCCGCCGCCGGGAGGGCAATCCGGGCCTCGCCATCGGCAGTTCGACAGGCCGAAACCCACCGTCCGGCAGCATCATAAACACTTATTTCCAAGTCGTTTGCGCCGACGACCACCAGCGTCCTTCCCTCGGTGTGCAGGTGCCATCGGAGCTGTTCGGCATCGGGGTTGGCAAGTTGTTCAAAAAAAGCTGTCAGCGTCATGTCGCCAGCCACGGTCACACGGCGCGGATTGTCGTGCGAGCCGTCGCTCCAACCCGCAAAACGCCCGCCGAAAGAGAGTGCGCACACCTCAATCGACGTTCCGACAGGCACTTCCGCCGTGCCGACTCCGGCCCCCAGATCGTCGTCGGAGGAGCGCACGCGGAGCTGGGCGAAAACAAGGTCGGCGGTGTCGCGCACCACCACCGTGTCATGCACCTCAACCACCATGGTATCAGTCATTTCTATTGTGTCGTGCACTGGTGCGAAAAACATTGCGCAAAGACTGAGGTCGGCGGTGAGCATCACCGTGCGCGGGTTGCGCTCGTCGCCGTCGCTCCAGCAGATGAAAGCAAAGCCCGGCGCCGGGAGGGCGCTGAAAGTCACGCTCGTACCCACATCGTATTCGCCGCCGCCAACGACACTCCCGCGCAGCGGATCGTTGACCGTCAGCATGAGGCTCACCCACGGCCCGTCGGCCTCGATGCTGCCAAACGAGCTCCACGGCACCGCCGACGCATAGGCCGGCTGGCTGCCGGACGGCACATGCAACGTCCTGGAATCCAGCGCAAGATTGTAGAAAGCATAGGGCGAGGTGCGAGGCGGAGCGACGCTGTTGCACCACACATCGGACAGCCCCGAGCACCCCTCGAAGACCCGCAAGCCGACGGTGTCGACCGAGGAGGGCACAACCACCGTGCTTATGCCGCTGCAACCGTTAAAGGCGCTGTTTCCCAGCCATGTAATGCCATTGCCGACCGCCACACTGGACAGTCCCGTGCAGCCATAGAACGCCAACTGACCCACGCGGAGAACGCTGTAGACCGCACCGCCGTAGCTGACGCTCGACGGAATCTGCAGGTCGCCCGTGGGGCGCGTGTAGCCATCCCATCCGTTGACCGCCAGGCCAGTATGGTTGGGATAGGTCACCTCCACGCCTCCGGCCACAAGGTTGAAATAGAGCGTCTGACCACTGCCGACCGTCAGCGAGAAGTCTTGCGCCTCCGATGCCGCCGCCAAGGCGCAGAAAAGGATATACGACGTCAATCTTTTCATATTGTAACAATAACGCACCCGCGAAAAATTTATTGTGCACCCTGCAACAAAAACGCCCTCCCTCCCACCCTCCAGCCACCTGCCATCTTCTTCCGGAAAAAAAGAGGACAACTGGAGGATAAAAACGAGGTAAGAAGATGGGAAGAAGATGGTGCCTTTTCGGTACTGAATACCAGCATGTTATAAACGAACACAGTTTTATTGTTCCGCGATAATGTCTATTCGTTTCGCGATACATAAAATCCGAATAACAAACGGCGGCGCCGGGGAGGCCGGAGGCGGCGCGAGAAAAAGATTTGGCCGCTAAGGAAATAATTCGTATATTTGCATTTTCTTTGCAGATGGATATTTTCATGTAAGGAATTGTAATATAATAACAAATAAAGTAAAAGAACAGACAAGTATGGATAAAAAGTCGATTATTGGACTGGTATTGATTTTCGGAATCTTTGTAGGCTACATGTGGTGGGTGTCGCCCTCGGCCGAGGAGCGCGCCAAGATGGAGGCCGAACGGAAGCACATGCAGGATTCGATGGCCAACGCGCAGCGCGTGGCCGACTCGGTGGCCACGGCGCAGGCACGCCTCGACTCGCTGGCCGCCGCCGGCGACAGCACGGCCCTCGCCGCCAACGGTCCCAAAGCCATGGACATGGGTGTCTTCGGCATCGCCGACCAGACCGCAGCGCAGACCTTCGAGCTCCACACCGACCTCATGAACATCCATTTCAGCAACCTCGGTGCCCATATCAACAGCCTGGTGCTCAACGAATACAAGACCTACGACAGCAACGAGCTGCAGCTCATCACCCCGTCGGCCGACAACCTGAACCTCGTCTTCTCCACCACCGACAACCGCGTGGTGAACACCAAAGACCTCGTCTTCACCCCCTACCTCAACGGCACGCCGTGGAACGGCCAGAGCTCCGCCGCCGTGACGGGCGGCGACTCGACGGTGGTCAGTTTCCGCGCCGAACTTGCCGACAGCCTCCACGAGGGCTACCTGGAATTCTGCTACACCGTGCGCGGCGACAGCTACGAGGTTGACTTCGACATCAACTTCGTGGGCCTCGCCGACGTCATCCGCACCAGCAACTACCTCGACCTCAAGTGGCACAACAGCATGGCCCGCCAGGAGAAAGTCTCCGCCGGCAACCGCGGCAAAGGCAACCGCAACAGCGACCGCGAACGCTACTACAGCAGCATCTACTACAAGAGCCCCAAAGACGACGTGGAGAACCTCTCCATGGGCAGCGACGACGACGAGCAGGTGAAGACCAACCTCGACTGGATAGCCTTCAAGCAGCAGTACTTCTGCGCCATCATCACCGCCGAAGGCGAGCCCTTCGAGAACGCCGACATGAAGGTGGTCACCGACAGCAAGGACACCAACAGCCGCTACCTCACCGACATGTACGCCGTCATCGGCATCCCCTACTCCCCCGAGACCCAGCAGGTGAACATGGGCTTCTACTTCGGCCCCACCAAATACCGCGACCTCAAGGCCATGGACCGCGGCTTCGAGAAGATGCTGCCCCTCGGCTGGACCATCATCTCCAAGAGCATCAGCCGCTGGCTCATCATCCCGGCCTTCAACTTCCTGGAGAACTTCCTGACCAACTACGGCCTCATCATCATCCTCTTCACGCTCATCATCCGCCTCATCCTCCTGCCCCTGGTGTACAAGAGCTACCGCGGCAGCGCCATCATGCGCATCCTCAAGCCCGAGATGGACGCCCTCAACGCCAAGTATCCCAAGCCCGAACAGGCCATGCAGAAGCAGCAGCAGATGATGGCCCTGCAGAAGAAAGCGGGCTACAGCCCCATGGCAGGCTGCCTGCCGGTGCTCATCCAGATGCCCTTCCTGACAGCCATGTTCATGTTCTTCCCCATCGCCATCGAGCTGCGCCAGAAGCCCTTCCTGTGGTGCGACGACCTCTCGACCTACGACTCCATCCTCGACTTCGGATTCAACATACCGCTCTACGGCGACCACATCTCCCTCTTCTGCCTCCTGATGTTCGGCATGCAGTTCTTCTACACCTGGTACACCATGCGCAACCAGAACATGAACGGCGGCATGCCCGGCATGAAATTCATGATGTACTTCATGCCCTTCATGATGCTCTTCATCTTCAACAGCCAGAGCGCCGGACTCAACCTCTACTACCTCATCTCCCTCACCTTCACCATGGCCACCATGATGCTCATCCGCCGCTTCACCAGCGAGAAGAAGGTGCGCGCCCACATGGCCGCCTACGACCAGAAGCACGCCAACGGCAACGGCAAGCCCAAGAAGAAAAGCAACTTCGCCAAGCGCCTCGAGGAGATGCAGAAAATGGCCGAGCAGATGCAGAAACAGCAGCAGAACAACAAACGATAATATCAATCCCTAAAACACAAATACTATGGTTGTAACCCTTGTAACAATATTTATTATCGGATACTTCTTCATCGCGATGGAGCATCCGCTAAAAATCAACAAAACGGCATCGGCGCTGATGCTGGGCACACTGCTTTGGACGGTATTCGTCTTCTGCAACGCCTCCTTCGACCCCTCGATGGATTCCGACACATGGCACAAGTTCATCAGCGGCCACCTGGTGGAGAACCTTGGCGAGACGGCTGAAATCGTCTTCTTCCTCCTCGGAGCCATGACCATCGTCACCCTGATTGAGGACTATCAGGGCTTCCGCGTCATCACCGACAAGATCACCACTACCGACAAGAAGAAGCTCCTCTGGGTCATCAGCATCCTCACCTTCTTCCTCTCGGCCCTGTTGGACAACATGACCACCGCCATCGTCATGGTCGCCCTGCTGCGCAAACTCATTGCCGACAAGAAGGAGCGCTGGCTCTACGCCGGCATGGTCATCCTCGCCGCCAACGCCGGCGGCGCCTGGAGCCCCATCGGCGACGTGACCACCATCATGCTCTGGATCGGCGGCCAGGTGACCACCGTCAACATCATCGTCAAAACGCTCATTGCCTCGCTTGTCTGCATGGTGGTGCCCGTGCTCATCATCGGTTCCACACTGAAAGGCGAAATCCAGCGTCCCGAAGAGTCTAACAGCGGCGTGGAGATTCCCGTCAAACTGCGCAAAATCGTCCTCTTCATGGGCATCGCCGCCCTCATCTTCGTCCCCGTCTTCAAGACCATCACCCATCTGCCCCCCTACCTGGGCATGCTCTTCGGACTGGCCATCCTGTGGGTAACCACCGAAATCCTCAGCCGCAAGTACGAGAAAGAGGGTCACAAACTGCCCACGGCAGTCTCCACCCTCGAGCACATCGACACCCCCACCATCCTCTTCTTCCTCGGCATCCTGATGGCCGTCTCCTGCCTGAAGGTGAGCGGCATTCTGGGCAGCCTGGCCACAGGCCTCAACGGCGCCTTCGGCACCGAAGCCCCGGGCTTCTTCTTCATCGACCTCATCATCGGTGTCCTCTCGGCCGTGGTCGACAATGTGCCCCTGGTGGCTGCCGCCATGGGCATGTACCCGCTGGGCGACGGCGCCATCTTCGACGTCAACCATCCCTTCTGGGAGTTCCTGGCCTACTGCGCCGGTACGGGTGGCAGCCTCCTCATCATCGGTTCCGCCGCCGGCGTGGCCGTGATGGGCATGGAAAAGATCGACTTCATCTGGTACCTCAAGAAAATCTCCCTCCTCGCCCTGGCAGGCTACATTGCCGGAGCCATTGTGTTCATCTTGATGGATGTTACCCTCTTTGAGCAAGTGGCATGGTTAAGAGACTTGGCATAGCATGGCGGCAGTGGCGCCTGCGTCCCTGGTGGCGCAAGGCGCTGAACGTCGCAACCCTCCTTTTCGCCCTGGCAGGCGCCGCCATCATCGGCGCCTGGGGGCTTTATCAGCTCGGCGTCACCAACAACGGCGGTGCGGTGGACAAAAACTACCGTTCGCTGCTTGCAGTGTCGGAAATCGAGGACCTGAAAAGTGCCAAACTGACGCAGGAACAACTTGATGCCGAATGGGCGCTGCGCTATGCACGCCTCGCCGCCCTGGCACGCTACTACCCCGTCAACGCACGCCTCATCCTCAACGGCGCGCAGCACAGCAACGACCCACTGGTGGTGGACCGCATGATTGAGGCGGCAAAGATCTACATGGACGAGCACGCAGACCTCGACGCCCTGGGCGACCACCTCTGCGCCGAGCTGCAGAAGGTGTCCCAGCAGCAGAACGGCAACGTCATCCCCTGGATGGACGGTCCCGAATGGCCCGCCCTGAAGCAGGCCATTATGCGCGACAGCGCCCTCATCCGCGAGGCCGGACGCCTCACGGGCGTAGAGCCCCGTCTGATTGTGGGCTGCCTGGTGGGTGAGCAGATAAGGCTCTTCAACTCCAAGCGCGAGATGTTCAAGAAATACCTCGGCCCCGTCAAGGTGCTCAGCGTGCAGAGCCAGTTCAGCTACGGCGTCAACGGCATCAAGGACTTCACCGCCAAGGCCGTCGAAGACCACCTGAAAGACCCCACGTCGGAATACTACATGGGCCCCGCCTACGAGCACCTGCTCGACTTCGAGACCGACGACCACGTCACCGAGCGCTACAACCGCCTCGTCGACTACCGCAACCACCTCTACTCCTACCTCTACACCGGCTGCATCCTGCACCAGACCATGCTGCAATGGCGCCGCGCAGGCTACGACATCAGCGACCGCCCCGACGTGCTCTTCACGCTCTTCAACGTAGGCTTCTCGCAGTCCGAACCCAAGGCCAACCCCGTGCCCGGCGGCAGCCACATCAAGGTGGGCGACGCTACCTACACCTTCGGCGCCCTGGGCTTCGACTTCTACTACAGCGGCGAGCTGGCCGAGGTGTTCCCCTTCCAGCGCGAGCGCTTCGCCAAGAACCAGCGCCCCCTGACGCCCGCGGACGTGGCACGCATACAGGCCGCCATGAGCGACTGCAACCGCCCCGAGCGCGGCCTCGAATACCGCCGCGACTCCGCCGCCGCAACCCCGCAGGAAAAACCCGACCCCTTCGGCGTCAACCACGACCAGGTGAAGCCCATCGAGCACACGGCACAATAATTAAAAACTAGAAATTAATATCAACCAATAAAACACAAAAAAAATGATGAAAAAAATCCTTATGATGGCCTTCGTGGCCACGAGCATGCTGCTGGCCACGAGCTGCAGCAAAGACGACGACCAGAAAGTCTTCTCCGGCGACAGCCTGAAGGGCACCACCTGGGTGGCCAACCTCAACGAGAGCATGACCGAAACCGAGGGTGGCCAGGAAATGACCATGTCCATCAAAGGCAAGGTAACCCTGAAGTTCACCACCGAGACCGCCGGCAAAGGCATTGCCGATTTCACCATGTCCTCCTCCGTCATGGGTCATTCCTTCAACGAGCCGACGAACGAAACCGTCGACTTCACCTACACCTTCGACGGCAGCAAGGTGACCATCACGCAGACAGATGAAGATGGCGAAACCAGCTCCTTCTACCTGACGCTCAACAGCGACAAGACCGCCCTGGTAGGTACGCAGGATAATTTCGTGGTGAAATTCTACCTTCAGTAATTTTATAAACGACAACAAAGATAACCAAAACAACGGGGAAACGCCGACATGGCGTTTCCCGAAAAAAAAAACATTATTATGAAAACATTACGTAAAATGATGATGGCCTTCGTCGCCATCGCCACCCTGGGCCTCACCACGGCCTGCGAGAAAGACAACAGCGAGCCCGCCAGCGGCAACACCGACGGCAACATCGTCGGCACCTGGAAGGTGGACAAAATGACCCTCAACGGCATGTCCATGAACACCGACAGCCTCGACATCGCCATCCTCGTCAACCAAGACGGCACCGGCGTCGTCTCGCGTCCCAACTCCACCCTCACCTTCAGCTGGAACCAGAACGGCACCACGCTGACCATCACCCCCACGGGCTTCGGCAGCTCGTTCGACTACACCATCACCCTCCTCACCGATACCGAGGCCAACATCATCGGCACCGTGGTCCCCGGCACCGACATGCAGGGCGATGTCTCCGTCCACATGGTGCGCATCGACAACCCCGGTGACGACCCCGACCCCAACCCTGGCGACGACCCCAACCCCGGCGATGACCCCAACCCTGGTGACGATCCCAACCCCGGCGACGACCCCAACCCCGGTGACGACCCCGCCGACTTCCCCGCCGGCACCGCCTGGAACTATACCTTCTCCACCCAGATGACCCAGGAGAACATGACCGTCGACGTCAACATTGCCTTTGACCTCACCTTCGACGCCACCGGCAACACCGGCACGATGAACGTATCCGTTTCCGCCACCATGATGGGCATGCCCCTGCCCATCGGCGACGAGCAGACCATCAACCTCACCTACACCTACGACGCCACCACCCACACCGGCACCGCCATAGGCAGTATGCCCGGCACCAGCTCCGAATCCATCCCCTTCACCTACAACCCCGACGACGACACCATCGTCATCGAAACCCCTGCAGAGCTCCTGCAGAACGAGGAAATACCCTTCCAACTCCCCTCCACCCTCGTGTTCACCCGCGTGAACTAAACGAGAAATAAAATTGTTTTTTTCATATTCGTTGTCGCCACGACCCCGTAAGGAGCCGTGGCGATTTTTTTTGTTTTCACCGTACCCGATAGGTACCCAAGAGGTACCCAATTCGGCCCTTCTTATATAGTTCCTATATCGTTCACATATCGTTCTTATATAGTTCTTATATACAGTATATAAATACTATATAAGAACTATATAAGAACGATATGAGAACTATATGACATGGGGCGAAGTAGACCCGAATTGGATACGAATCAGACCCTACCTGCAGAGGCGCGGCGTGCACGCATGGAGCGCCGGCGTCCCGCCGGCAGAGACACGGCATACCCAGATGGAGCGCCGGCGTCCCGCCGGCAGAGACGCGGCATACCGCGTCTCTACAGCGGTGGCATGGTCAGTCGGCCTGGCCGGCGTCGGGGTTCTCGGGGCGGAGGCTGACGGCGGCGTAGTTCTTGAGGTCGATGTAGCGCTTGGCGAGGTCGCGGAGCTGCTTGGCGGTGACGCTGCGGACCATTTCCTCGTAGCGGGCCAGGTAGTCGTGGTCCTCGTCGAAGGAGTAGGCGCTGGCAATCTGGCCGTTCCAGTAGCCGTTGTTCTGGCGGTTGGTGCCGTAGTTGACGATCATCTGTTCCTTGGCCTTGGCGAGGGTCTTCTCGTCGCAGCCGCGCTTCTGGTACTGGCGGAGGATGTCGAGGCAGTCGCGCTCGATTTTCTGGATTTTGTCGGGGTCGCAGCCGATGGTGAACTGCCAGGAGACCTGACCGCGCGGCATGCGCTGGTAACTGATGCCGGCCGAGGGGCTGTAGGCGTCGCCGTTCTGTTCGCGGATGATTTCGAGGGTGGTAATCTCGAGGGCGTTGCTGAGCACGTCGAGGGCCACGCGGGTCTGCGGGTCGAGCTTGGTGGCGTCAACGTCCATCTCGCCCTGGACGATGAGCATGCCCTGGCGCTCGATGCCTTTGACAGCCTCGCCGTGCACGATGCCGCGGGCGAAGGCTGGGGTGCGGTCGATGTAGCGCTCGGCGCGCTGGCTGCCGTCGGCGGGCAGGTGGTTGAGGTAGCGGGCAATGAGGTCGATGTCGGCGTCGGAGATGTTGCCGGTGAAGAAGAAGACCTGGCCGGAGGCGTCGTGGAAGCGCTCGCGGAAGATCTGCAGGGCGCGGTCGGGGTCGAGGGAGGCAATCTGGGCCTCGGTGGGGATGAGGACGCGGCGGCGGTCACCGGGGTAGGCGGTGCGGAGGTAGGCCTGGGCGAAGGCCACCTGGGGGTTGTCTGCCACGAGCTTGATTTGGGAGCGCAGCTGCTCGGTGGTGCGGGCGAAGACGTTGGGGTCGGTGCGCGGAGCGGAGTAGTAGAGGCATACGAGCTGGAGGGCCGTTTCGAGGTCCTTGGGTGCGGCATAGCCTGCGAAGCCCTGCTCTTCGGTGCCGATGTAGGGCGAGACGGCGAGGGAGCGGCCCTTGAGTTTCTTGCCCACCTCGTTGGCGGTGAAGCCGGCGATGCCGGAAGCGTCGATGAGGCTGGCGGTGTTGGAGACGAGGTAGTAGTCCTCGTCGCTGTAGAGCGAGGAGCCGCCGAAGCTCTGGGAAGAGAAGATGATTTCGTCGGCCTGGAAGTCGGTTTTCTTCACCACGAAGCGCACACCGTTGGGGCAGCGGTACTCGGTGTAGTCGATGGCGTCGTTGTGGAGTACGAGCTGGGGCTTGGCGGCGGGCACGTCGTCGGTGAAGAGGGGTGCTTCCTTGTAGGTGTCCACCCAGGGGTCGGTCTGGGCCTGGCGGCAGTCGGCGATGATGTTGCGGAGTTCTTTCTCCGATGGCACGCGGTAGCCGTCGCGCTCGGGAGCGGTGAGGTAGACGACGAGGTTGTCGTCGGTGATCCAGGAGGATACCATGCGGTTGCATTCGTCGAGGGTGACCTCGGGGACGAACTCCTTGGCGTAGCGCCATTCTTGGCGGATGCCTGGGATGACCTCGCCGCTGAGGAAGTGGCGCGTGTACTCGCCGGCGAGGGCGTCGCTCTCGGTCTTGTCGGCCTCCTTGGCCATCTGGGTGTAGAAGGAGACGAGGGCTTCCTTCTGGCGTTCCAGTTCGGAGAGGAGGAATCCGTGCTGGTCGAGGCGGCGCATCTCGGTGAGGAGGAGGCGTGCAGCCTCGTCGATGCGGCTCTCCTTGGGCGAGGCGGAGAGGGTGAAGTCGCCGGCCTGGCGCACATAGCGTGCTATGAAGCCGTCGCGTCCGGCGCTGGCGCCCATCATGGGTGCTGCGGGGTCCTCGCAGAGGTCGCCGAGGCGTTCGTTGACCATCATGCCGACGAGCGAGGCGACGAGGTCGCGGCGGTAGTCGCCGACGGTGCCGACGGGTTCCTTGGGGTGTTTCCAGATGAAGGCCAGGGAGGAGGAGGTGGCCTCCTTGTCGGTGGCTATGGCCACGAGGGGCTCGCTGTTGCCCTCGATGGTGAAGACAGGACGGGGCTTGGGGTTGGCGGCTTTGGCATGCTGGCCGAAGACGTCGCGCACACGCTGTTCCATGGCTTTGGCGCCCTTCAGTCCGTTGTACTCGAAGTCCTTGAGGTCGCCGACCACGACGATGGCCTGCAGGTCGGGGCGGTACCAGTCGTTGAAGAAGTCGACGATGGCCTGGCGTTTGAAGTTCATGATGACCTCCTCCTTGCCGATGGGCAGGCGGTCGGCGTAGAGCGAGCCGCGGAAGACGATGGGGAAGGTCTTCTTGCGCATGCGGTCGCCGTGACCCACGCCGCCGCGCCATTCCTCGTGGATGACGCCGCGCTCGCTTTCAATCTCCTGCTGGTCGAAGAGGATGTTGCCGGCCCAGCCGTCGAGGATTTCGATGCCCATGGCCACCATCTCGGGGTCAGTGGAGGGGATGTCGACATAGTAGACCGTTTCGTCGAAGGAGGTCCAGGCGTTGATGCCGCGGCCGAACTCGATGCCGTGCTCCTGGAGCTTTTGAATCATGGTGTTGTGGGGGTAGCCCTTGATGCCGTTGAAAGCCATGTGCTCGCAGAAGTGGGCCAGGCCCTGCTGGTCGTCGCGCTCCATGATGGAACCGGCGTTGGTGGCCAGACGGAACTGAATCATGTTCTCGGGCTTCTTGTTGTCGCGGATGTAGTAGGTGAATCCGTTGTCCAGTTTGCCGTAGACGACCTTCTTGTCGAGGGGCACCTGGGCTTTCAGGTCGCTTTTCTTCTCTTTGGTGCCAGCGCCGGGCAGCTGGGCGAAAGAGGTGCCGCCGAGGACCAGCGTCAGCAGCACAATCCAAATCGATTTTCTCATGTTTTGTTGTTTTTTTTTGTTAGTTTTATTTTTTTTGTTTTTATTTCCCCTTAATGGCTGTTTTGTATATATTTAGCCTACCTTTTGCACAAAGGTTTGAAGTGCAAAGATAGGAAAGATTTTATAAATAGAAAAATTTATTTTATATTTCTTTTGTTTCAAAGGGTCTAACACTCGTATTTTTCCAGTGCCTGGCGCAGCTCTACGGGGCTGATATTGTGGTGTATCTCGCCGTCGAGGGCATAGGAGATGGCTCCGGTCTCCTCGCTGACGATGACGCTGAGCACGTCCAGCTGCTCGGTGACGCCTATGGCCGAGCGGTGGCGCAGGCCGAGGTTGGGGTCGATGTCGAGGCGCGACGTGACGGGCAGTATGCAGCGCGCGGCAAGTATCTGGTTGCCATGCGCTATGACGGCGCCGTCGTGCAGCGGCGAGTTCTTGAAGAACAACGCCTCGATCAGCGCCGACGATGCCATGGCGTTGATGCGTTCGCCGGTGCCTATGATTTCCTCCACCTCGTTCTTGCGCTTGAAAACGATGAGGGCGCCGGTCTTGGACTGCGACATGTGCATGCAGGCGTTGATGTAGGCTTCATAGTTGACGCTCTGCTTGTTCTGCATGTTGTGTTTCCAGAACTGGAAACGTTTTATCCACGACTGGTCGAGCTGCGTCTTGGTGCCGAGGAAGAGCAGGAAACGACGTATCTCGGGCTGGAAGATGACCACCAGGGCGATGAGGCCGATGCCGGCGATGGAACTCAGTATGGCGCCCAGCAGGCGCATGCCCAGCATCTCTGTGGCGCGCCAGGCCACCACGATGATCACCAGGGCCCAGAAAATGAGCATGGCGTTGGTGCCGCGCACCATGCGGTAGATGTAGAAGGCCAGCACGGCCACGACGAGGACGTCGATGATGTCGATGAGATGGATTTGCGGCAGTCCCAGGATTGCGTTTGTCAACATGTTTTTGCAGTTTTATTGTAGATTGATTTAAAAACTCTTAACTCATAACTCTTAACTCTTAACTGAACAAGCTCTTAACTGAACAGGAGTTTGACGGTCTCGGCGGCGGGCCGCGGGTCGTGGACGCGCAGCAGGCGCGAGCCCTTCTCCAGGGCTATGGCGTCGAGGGCCACGGTGCCGGTCAGCGCCTCGTCGGGCGTGGTGCCCAGGCGCTTGTATATCATGCTCTTGCGGCTCAGCGCCGTGAGCAGCGGCTCGCGGAAGAGCGAGGTCAGCTCGTCCAGGCGGTGCAGCAGCTCGTAGTTCTCCTCCACGCTCTTGGCGAAACCGAAGCCGGGGTCTATCCATACATCCTTGACTCCCAGGCGGTAGAGGGCGTCGAGCCGTTCGGAAAAATAGCGCGTCAGGTCGGCCACGATGTCGTCGTAGCCCGTCATCTGCTGCATGACCTCCGGCAGGGCACGGTTATGCATCAGTATATAAGGCACTTGCAGCTCGGCGATGGTCGGGAACATCTGCTCGTCGAACTGTCCGCCGCCGATGTCGTTGACCATGTCCGCCCCGGCCTCGACAGCCGTGCGTGCAGGCAGGCTGTAGCAGGTGTCGACGGAGAGGATGGCCTCCGGCAACTCGCTGCGTATCAGCCCTACGGCCTCCTTCAGGCGCTGCGCCTCCACCTCGGGCGGCGGCAGCGCGGCGCCGGGGCGCGACGAGGCTGCGCCCACATCGACGATGTCGGCGCCCTCGGCCAGCAGCCTGCGGGCCTGCGCCAGCATGGCGTCGGCGTCGCGGTAGCGGCCTCCGTCGTAGAACGAGTCGGCCGTGATGTTCAGTATGCCCATCACCGCCGGCCGCCGGAAGGTGACCAGCCGTCCGCGCACCGTGATGCTGAAGGGTGTGAATTCCGGTTGTTTCATCATGCCCTATTAACGCACCCCTTTCCCTTTTATTGTGCCGTGCCTTTTCTTTTATTCTGCCGCAGCCTTTCTTTTTTTCTGCCGCGGCCTTTCTTTTATTCTGCCACCGCGTGACGAGGACGTTGGAAATCGGTTTCTCCTGCGCCCCTTCTTCGCCCCGACTTCGCCCCTTGTTCGGCCGTTCTTATATAGTTCTTATATCGTTCACATATAGTTCTTATACAGTTCCTATATACCGCATATAAGAACTATATAAGAACTATATGTGAACTATATAGGAAGGGCCGAATCCGTCCCGAATCGGGGGCGAAGAGGATTGCAGGAAAAGGCGCAGGGAAGGCTGTGCGGGGGCGGGGTGTGCGGGCCGGGGGAGGGGAGGGGTATTGCGTTGGGTAGCATGGCGTTAGTGGGTGGCGGGCGAAAAAAGCGATGTTTTTTTTGCTTTTTATACAATAAAAGTAGACAGGAGGCGTTTTTAGTAGGTTATGTGTAAAAATGAACAGACGAAACCGACGACGCGGAGCGAGATGGAGAGCGAGGTGGCTTCCTGCCGTGCGCTCTTCGAGAAGAAGACCCGCGACTATGGCACCTCGTGGCGCATATTGCGTCTGCCGTCGTTGACGGACCAGATTTTCATCAAGGCCAACCGCATACGCAGTGTGCAGGAGAGCGGCGAGAACCGCGTGGGCGACGGCGTGAGGGGCGAGTTTGTGGCTATGGTGAACTATGCCGTCATGGCGCTGATACAGATTGAGCTGGAGGGCGAGGCCGAGGCGGCGCCGATGGAGTTGCCGCTGGAGGCGGCCATGAAGCTCTACGACAAGCACGTCACCCGCATCCTCGACCTGATGATGGACAAGAACCACGACTACGGCGAGGCCTGGCGCCAGATGCGCGTCAGCTCGATGGTGGACTTGATACTGATGAAGCTCCTCCGCATCAAGCAGATAGAGGACAACGAGGGCCGCACGCTGGTGAGCGAGGGCGTCGAGGGCGGATACATGGACATCGTCAACTACTCGCTTTTTTGTCTTGTCAGACTCACTGAAGAAGAAAATATAAAATTATGAAAATCAAGGATACAAACCTCAACTACACGCTGAATGTGGTATGCCGATGGGTGGTGGGACTGGTGTTCCTCTTCTCGTCGTTCGTCAAGGGTGTCGACCCGCTGGGCACCGTCTACAAGGTGCAGGAATACATGACCGCCTGGAGCATCGGGAGCCTCACCTTCGAGTGGGCGCTGCCGCTGGCCAGCGTGCTCTCCTGCGCCCTGATTTGCGCCGAGTTTGTGGTGGGCGTGCTGCTCATCACCAACTCCTACCGCCGCATGACGGCGTGGCTGCTTGCGCTGATGATGCTCTTCTTCACGGTCACCACGTTTGTCGACGCTGTCACCAACAAGGTGACGGACTGCGGCTGCTTCGGCGACGCCGTGAAGCTGACCAACTGGGAGACCTTCTGGAAGAACGTCGCCCTCGACATCCCCACGGTGTGGATACTCCTCACGTGCCGCCTGCGCCGCAAGCGCCGTTTCGAGCGCGACTGCATCGTCCTGGTGTCTTCGGTGGCGGCAATGCTCATCTTCTGCATCTACAACATCAAGCACGAGCCCATCATCGACTTCCGCCCCTGGAAGATCGGCAACAAGATGATTGAGGAGCGCGCGGCCATGAACCACATGACGTTCAAGAACATTGCGTCGGGCGAAGAGGTGACGGTGGACTACCCCAGCGGCGGCTGGGACCAGGTGCCGGCAGAGTACAAGGACTTTGAGAAATGGGAAATCGTCAACTCCACCAGCGACGAGCCCTTCGAGCTCAAGGCCGACGGGTTCAGCATGATGGACATGATGATGGAAGACCATGCCGTGGAGCTCATACAGTCCGAGGACGGTTTGATCATCGTCACCATCCACACGCTCGACAAAATGGACGCCAAGGGCGTGGAGGAAGTGAAACTGGCCCAGCAGGTGGCGGAAGAGAACGGCAAGCAGATTGTGCTGCTCACGGCGGCCTTGCCGGAGGAGATCCAGGGCTGGATGTACGACAACCAGGTGGAAGGTCTGGACTACCTCTTCGCCGACGCCACGGCCATCAAGACCATACTGCGTGGCAACCCGGGATTCGTGTATGTGCAGGATGCCGTCGTGGTGGACAAGGGCCGCAAAGCAGAGGAGTTAAAAATAAAAGAATAAAAAGACTATGATACAGAGAATTCAATCTTTATGGCTGCTCCTGGCGGCGTGCTGCATGGGGCTGTGTCTGTTGGTGCCGGTGGCGAAGTACCAGTTTGTGGATATGCCTGCCGAGGGGCAGCGCGTCGAGGCGCGGCTTGACCTCTTTGCCCGTGGCGACGCCATGCTGGTTCCGCAGATGAACGAACCTGTGTCGCAGTACAGCCAGCGGCTGACCGGCATGGAGACATGGCCGTTGGTGACCATTGTGGTGGTGTGTATGGCTGTGGCGATAGCGGCCTTGTTCCTGTTCAAGCGCCGTTCGCTGCAGGCTCGCCTTTCGGCTTTCGGGTTCATCCTGAGCGTGGTGGATGCTTTCCTGCTGTTCTTCTGGGCCGTGGACCACTACGCGGACCTGCTTGCGGCCGGCATGGGCGGAGCCAAGCCCGAAGTGGCATGGAACCTCGGCGCTTTTGCACCGTTGGCATCGATGGTGTTCTTCTTCCAGGCGCAGCGCGCCATCAAGAAGGACGAAGCCCTGGTGAAGGCGGCCGACAGGCTGAGATGAGAGTGTTAAGTGTTTAGTGTTAAGTGTTTAGTGTGAAAGTACAGTTTGACAATGTAGGACAGTTGCCCGATGTGGCACGGAAATTGCTGGAAACTTTTTCGGACGACCGTTTTTTCGCTTTTTTCGGGTCGATGGGTGTGGGCAAGACCACGCTGATAAAGGAGATATGCACTCAGCTGGGAGTGGAGGATGTGGTGTGCAGCCCGACGTTCGCCATCGTGAACGAGTATAGCCGCCCGGTTCGCGGCAAGGCTGCCGGCGAGACGGCGGCGCTACAGGAGCCGGTCTACCACTTCGACTTCTACCGGTTGAAGACCCTGGGTGAAGCCTACGACCTTGGCTATGAGGAATACTTCTACAGCGGGTTCTACTGCTTCACGGAGTGGACCGAAAAGGTTGGAGAATTGCTGCCGGAGCGCTATGTGAGGGTGGACATTGAGGAAAGCAACGGAGTGCGCACACTGGTGGCGGAAAGAAAGGATAATTGAAAAAGAAAGAATATGAATAATAAGGAAAAAGAATCGGAAGTGCTGGCACGGCTCGCCGCCCAGGCCCTCGACGCCAAGAAGGGCGAAGATGTCCGCATACTGGACCTGAGGAAGGTGCCTGGCGCTCCGGCCGAGTATTTTGTCATCGCCTCGGGCAATGTGCCGTCGCATGTCAGCGCGTTGAGCGATGCCGTGTTCGAGACGGTGAAGAAGGCCACGGGCCTCAATCCCCACAAGATTGAGGGTTACAACAATGCCGAGTGGATATTGATGGATTATTTCGACGTGGTGATACATATATTCCAAAAGGAGAAACGCGCTTTCTACCGCCTGGACGAGCTGTGGAGCGACGGCGAGGAAGTGGCAGTAAGTGCGAAAAACTAATTGAACAGCAATATGGTAAAACAAACTAAGAACACCTCCCCAAACACTCCCAAAGGGAACAAGCCTAAAGGTGCAAAATGGCTGTATACTATATACATTGTCATCATGATTGCCCTGCTTTTCGGCATGTTTGGAGGAGGAGGGTCTTCGAAGGTGCCCATTGAGTGGGACAAGTTGGCTCTCGTCCTCGAAAACCATGACTACGAGAGTATAACGGTTATAAATGAAGAAGTTGCCGAAATCCGCATCAAGCCGGAGTGCATCAAGGCCAAGCCGGAATTCTTCAAAGAATTGAAGCAAACGAACGTGACGGGCGGCGAGGCCCCGGCAGGTCTGTATACCTACAATATCGGCAGCCTCGACCACTTCGACAGGGAACTGGCCATTATAGAGGCAAAGACTGGCGAACACATCAGCTATAAACCCGAGACACGCTCCAGTGCATGGCGCGAGTTGCTGGTATGGTTTGGCCCGCTGCTGCTGATGATACTGATGTTCTGGGGCTTCAGCGCTGTGGCCCGCAGGCAGATGGGAGGCGACGGCGGCGGTCTGGGCGGCATGTTCGGTTTCGGCCGCAGTAATGCGAAGCAATATGACGCCACCAAGCAGGTCAACGTCACCTTCAAGGATGTGGCCGGCCTGGCCGGTGCCAAAGAGGAGGTGATGGAGGTTGTGGACTTCCTGAAGAATCCCAAGCACTATACCGAGCTCGGCGGCAAGATACCCAAGGGTGTGCTGCTGGTTGGCCCTCCGGGTACAGGTAAGACCCTACTGGCCAAGGCTGTGGCCGGCGAGGCTGGAGTGCCCTTCTTCTCGATGAGCGGCTCCGATTTTGTGGAGATGTTCGTCGGCGTGGGTGCTTCGCGAGTACGCGGATTGTTCGAGGAGGCCAAGAAGAAATCGCCCTGCATAGTGTTCATCGACGAGATTGACGCCGTGGGACGCGCCCGTGGCGGCCGTGGGTTCACCGGCGGCAACGACGAGCGCGAGAACACGCTGAACCAGTTGCTTACGGAGATGGACGGTTTCTCCAGCACCACGAATGTCATAGTACTTGCCGCCACCAACCGTGCCGACGTGCTGGACAAGGCGCTGATGCGTGCCGGCCGTTTTGACCGCCAGATCTACGTC
The DNA here is from genome assembly GCA_937884485.1 of uncultured Bacteroidales bacterium. Taxonomy (GTDB): domain Bacteria; phylum Bacteroidota; class Bacteroidia; order Bacteroidales; family P3; genus Colimorpha. The sequence goes on along the minus strand of CALGCG010000127.1, from coordinate 19,222 downwards.
GAGTTGCCCGACATCGAAGAGCGCAAGGCTATCTTCGCTGTCCATATGAAGAATCTGAAACTGAACAACAAAGAAGGCTCGGAAGGTTTTGTGGACAGGGATTTCCTGGCCAAGCAGACCCCGGGCTTCTCGGGCGCCGACATCGCCAATGTGTGCAACGAGGCTGCCCTCTGTGCTGCCCGCAAGAATAAGAAACAGATTGACAAACAGGACTTCCTGGATGCCGTCGACCGTATCGTCGGCGGCTTGGAGAAGCGCACCAAGGTGCTCAGCGACCAGGAGAAGCACACCATCGCCTACCACGAGAGCGGTCATGCCTCGGTGAGCTGGCTGCTGCGTTGGGCCAACCCTCTGGTGAAGGTGACCATTGTGCCGCGAGGCAAAGCCCTCGGTGCCGCCTGGTACCTGCCGGAGGAGCGCCAGATTACCACCTACGAGCAGATGTTCGACGAGATGACCTCGCTCATGGCAGGCCGTGCCTCGGAGGAGATTGTCTACGGCAAGATCAGCACTGGCGCCCTCAACGACATCGAGCGCGCCACCAAGATGGCCCAGGCCCTGGTGACCTACTACGGCATGAGTCCCGAGGTGGGTAACATCAGCTTCTACGACTCCACGGGCCAGAACGACTACGGCCTCACCAAGCCCTTCAGCGAGAAGACCGCCGAGACCATCGACCGCGAGGTGCGCCGCATGGTGGAAGAGGCCTACAGCAAGGCTAAAGAACTCCTTACCTCGCACCGCGAGCAGCTCGACGAGCTGGCCGCGCAGCTCTATGAAAAAGAGGTGCTCTTCCGAGAAGACCTGGAACGCATCTATGGTCCGCGTCCGTGGGAGACGCCGGCTATTGAGGAGAAAACCCCTGAACAGCCGGAGTTACCGGAGCAAACAGACTCGACCGACAATAAAAATGAATTGATATGAAAACATTTTGGATACGTACCGCCAGCGCTGTTGTCTACGCTGTGCTGTTCCTCGGCTCTCTGCTGAGCGGATACCTGCTTAAAAACGCTGTGGCGGGATTGGCGATTTTTTCTGTCTTTCTGTGTTTTGTCATGCTGGGAGGTACGTTTGAGTTCTTCCGCATGGTCAAGACCCAGGGGTCCAAAGCCTGTATTCCGTTGGCAGTGCTTTATTGCCTGGCGACCTTTGCCATGCTTGTGGTGTCACCCATGTTGAGCAACACCCTTGGAGGCTTCACGCTGATGCTGGCGGGTTTTGTGCTCTTCCCCTGTGCTTTTGCCTTGTCGGCCATTGTGCAGTTGTGGACAAAGAGTGACCAGCCTTTCCGTGATGCCGCCTACACTATGGTGCCGATGCTTTATATCGCTCTTCCGTTGAGCCTTATGGCCGCGCTTGTTCCCGATGTGGGAGCCCGTGTGGTGCTGATGCTGATTGTAATGGTGTGGGTAAATGACTCGGCCGCCTACATCGGCGGTTCGCTCTTCGGCAAGCACAAGATGTGGGAGCGCCATTCTCCGGGAAAGACATGGGAAGGCACTGTTTTCGGTGTGCTGGTGACCATCCTGTTGGCGGTTTTCGTCGGCCCATGGATACAGCCTGCCGTGGCATGGTACCACTGGTTGGCACTTGGATTGATTTGCAGTGTGGTTGACACCCTTGGCGACCTTGTGGAGAGTATGCTTAAACGTTCCGTTGGAGTGAAGGATAGCGGCAATATCATGCCCGGTCATGGCGGTTTCCTCGACCGTTTTGACAGCCTGCTTATCATCATGCCGTTTGCATTTGCATATATAACACTTATAATACCCAGAGTATGAAAATCCATCGTGAAGGGAAGAAAATAATATTCATCACTGGCTCGGCCATCTTCTTGATTGTGCTGTTGCTTCTGTTGCTGGTCAAGGACTGGAACATTGTCCATTATCTTTTCGTCGCTGCTCTGCTCATTTTCGGCTTTATGGTTGTGGCATTCTTCCGCATCCCACGTCGTATATTTACGGACAGCCCCAATGAGATTATTTCGCCGGCCGACGGCACCATTGTCACCATCGAGCAGGTCAACGAAAAGACCTATATCAAAGGCGAGTGCATGCAGGTCAGCATCTTTATGAGCGGCACCGACGTGCATGTCAACCGCTACCCCTGTGACGGCCTGGTGGAATATGTCAAGTTCCGCCGTGGCAACTATTTTGTTGCATCCTACCCCAAGAGCAGCGACCTCAACGAGCGCACCGAGATAGGCATGCTCCTTGACAACGGCAAGCGCATCCTCATCCGCCAGGTGGCTGGCGTCATGGCACGCCGCATAGTGTGCTACTCCAAAGAGGGTGAACGTGTCAAACAGAATCAGGAGCTGGGATTCATCCGTTTCGGTTCGCGCGTCGACCTCTTCCTGCCCCTCGACTTCCCTATCAATGTGGCCCTTCAGGACAAGGTGAAAAACGCCATCAGCCCTATAGCTGAAATAGTTTGAATATGATCGCCGACCAAATACTATACGAAGATAATCATCTGCTGGCGCTGAACAAGTTGCCAGGGCAGATTACCCAGGGCGACAAAACCGGCGATGCCCCGTTGGCCGAGTTGGTGAAGGCTTTCATCAAGGAACGCGACCACAAGCCGGGGAATGTATATTGCGGTGTTATCCATCGACTTGACCGGCCTGTGTCGGGCGTGGTGCTCCTTGCAAAAACCTCCAAGGCCCTCTCTCGTATGGTTGAAAAGGTTCGCACACGCGAGTTTGAGAAACATTACTGGGCAGTGGTAAAAAATGCCCCGCCCCAGACTGCAGGTGCATTGGAAAACTGGCTTGTTAAAGTTGAAGAACGGAATAAATCGTTTGTGGTCTCTTCTGGACGTCCCAATGCCAAGCTTGCACGTCTCGAATACAAAGAGATAGCAGTCAGCGCTGGTGGATATCATTTGCTTGACATCAATCTTCATACTGGACGCCATCATCAAATCAGGTGCCAGTTGGCGAATATAGGGTGCCCCATCAAAGGCGATTTGAAATACGGTGCACAACGAAGCAACGAAGATGGCAGCATTTCTCTGCATGCCTATTCTATCACTTTTGAACACCCCGTGACTCACGAGAGTATGACCATTACGGCACCATGCCCGTCAATACAAAATATGTTTAATATTATATAATGTTATGAAGAAAGCGTTTTTTTTCATGCTTTTTGCCTTGTTCATGGGGGCATTCTTGCAGGCTCAAATTGTGACAGTCGACAATTTCGACGGGTTGGAGGTGCGCTATATCTCACCCCAACTCACTTCACATACTGTTTCCTTCAATGGCGAAAAACACACTGTCTTTGAAATGGATGGCTATATTAACGGAGGTTATTATGGCGCCCCCGCACTTCCGGTGCGCACGGACCTGATAACAATTCCTTTTTGCCAATCTGTCAGTGTGGAAGTCACGGATGCTGTCTATGATACATTGGAATTTGCCCAAACCAGATTCTATCCATTGCAGCCCAGTCGCTCCAAATCGCAATTAGACACGCCCATGCCTGTTGTAGATTCTCAGTGCTATTCTACCGATAGTTTTTTCGGCATGCCAACTGCACATGTTGAGGTCCAGGGCATCGCACGCGACCGCCGCTTGGCCACGCTTACATTCAGCCCTGTTCGAGTCAATCCTGTATCGGGTCAGGTTATTTTGTGCCGCCAGGCTACGGTCAAAGTGTCTTATATCGACTCTGATGTTCAAAGTACGCTTCAACACTTCGATCTCTACCATTCGCCTGCTTTCAGTTCCGGGCAGACCCTCAATAGCCTTCTTTCCACCAAGGATGTCGCCAAGACTGCTCCTGTGCGTATGGTAATTGTCGCTTCTGGAGCTCTTCGTTGCCATTCCCTTGCTTCTTTTGCCGATTGGAAACGCCGTCAGGGGATGATTGTGGACATCGCCTATACAGATGAGCAGGGTCTGTCTTCCAATACGAAGATTGCCGCTTATCTTTCCTCCCTGTACACAAATGCTTCTGCCGAAACTCCCGCCCCTACCTATGTACTTCTCGTCGGCGACCATTCGAACCTTCCTGCGTTCAATTCCCGGATGACGGCTGGCGGATGGGGTGAACCGGAATACTCTCATATTACCGACCTGTATTTTACCACATGGACTTCTGGCGACATTATTCCGGATTGCTATATAGGTCGTTTCTCTGCTATCGACACCGTAACGCTTGGATATATAGTCAATAAGACACTCCTCTATGAGAGTTACTCTTTTGCCGATGACAGCTATCTTGGACGGGCTGTTCTTGTTGCAGGTGAAGACAACGGGACGCACCAGACTTCAGGTTGGACGGTCGATAATGCTTGGATTTACTGTGATCCCACGATGGATTACCTGGCCAAACTCTATGTCAATGCTGCCAATGGTTTTGATGAAGTTGTCTATTATAAGAACAATGTCAACTATGCCCCGGACGGCGTAACGGTCAGCGGCTATTGTAGCGACAATAATGCATCTTCGGCTCTCCGCAACCTCTATGATAATGGTGTTGGGTTGATCAACTATTCCGCTCACGGCGACTGGGATCGATGGTATAAACCTTCTTTCTCAATCACGCATGTCGGTGGTATGAGCAATACTGGCAAACCGTCCGTTATGATCGGCAACTGCTGCCTGTCCAATAAGTTCGACAGGGGAGTGTGCTTTGGCGAGTCTCTCCTTCGCCGTGAAAATGCAGGTGCTGTAGTCTATTTCGGAGCAACCAATTCCACCTATTGGGCGGAGGATTTCTACTGGACTGTAGGTGTACGCTCCAATATCAGCAATGCGATGAATGCCGCTTATTCAGCCAATCGGCTGGGTATGTACGACTGCCTTTTCCATACCCACAATGAGGCTTCATCTTCCTTTGCTGTTACGGCCGGTAGCATGTTGTTCTCGGGCAATCTGTCCGTCAACACCGCCTCCAGCAGCCAGCTTAGCAGCAGCCAGTCTAAACTCTATTACTGGGAAATCTACGAGCTTATGGGCGATCCCTCGTTGCTCCCTTGGCTGGGTACAGCTTCCACCATTTCTGCGCATTGTTCTCGAAGTGCCGAGGCTGTAACGGTCAGTGCTCCTGCTTACTCCTATGTTGCGATTGTCGACACAACCGATTTAAGTGTTGTTTCGGCTGCTTTCGCCAATGGCAATGGCGTCGCCTCATTGCCTGTCTCTCAGTCGTTCAACCTCGACCATGGTTTCCTTTCCATTACGGCTCAAGGGTATAAACCTTACTTCAAATCCTTCACCGATTCCATCTTGGGGCTCGATAATGCTGACGTGGTGGACATCTCTGTTCGTCCCAATCCGGCTTCCGATCGTTGCATGGTTGCTGCTGAGGGACTTCGCCGTGTTGATGTCCTTGATCTTATGGGTCGTCAGCTTGTGTCTTTGCCCGCTGTCGATGGTGTTTGCAATGTTGACTTACAATCCTTTAACGAAGGATTCTATCTTCTCCGCGTTCATCATGCAGGCGGTGTCTCTATGGAAAAACTCTTAATTCGTAAATAAAAAAAAATTGAAATGAAGCAGATTCTCTTAATTGTTGTATGTGCAATTTCTCTGGTATCGTGTGGGCAAAACGGAACTATTAAACATCTCTCGTCGGCTCCCGAACTGAAAAATCAAACCGACAGCCTCTCGTGGGCTTATGGTCAGAACATCGCCAGTGTGCTTCAAACTGGCTATTTCGGCAAACTTAATACCGAGCTTATTGTTCAATCTGTTCTCTACACACTGGAGGGTCATACCGACCAGCCCCTTTCCCCCGAGGCTATCAGGCAGGGGATAGAGTATGTGATGAACATGTATGCCGTCACCGAGCGTAACCAGGCGCAAAATGCCCAGCAGAACGTCGATGCCCAGCAAAGTGCATATTTTGAGCGTCTCGAGAAAGATAACCCAAATGTAAAGCGTCATCCCAAGGGATTCTACTATGAGGTTCTCAAACAGGGGAAGGGCGAAAATGCCCGTTATGCGCAGCGCATAGAGTTCGACTATCGTAGTTATCTAATGCTTACCGGTCAGCCCTATGACCAGACCTATGGAAAGCGTGAACCCATCATCCATGTGGTGGGCGAGCCGATGTTCCCTGGCCTTATCGAAGCCTTTCAGCTGATGAATCCCGGCAGCACATATAGGTTCTATTTCCCCTATCAGTTAGCCTTTGGTGCTGCTGGCGATGGCAATATTCCCGGCTATACCCCTATGATTTATGACATCGAGCTCCATCAGACGTTCAAAGACTGATGTTGCTGTCTATGAAAAGAAAGAAGCTGCCATATTTGGCAGCTTTTCTTTTTTTCAGTATCCCAGGATTTTCAACATCGACTTGTAACTCTGCTCCTTTGCAAATAGTTTGGTTGTGTATTCTCCGTTTTCATCCTTGTCGATAATCACGTGCTTGGGCGCTGGAATCAGGCAGTGTTGAATGCCGCCGTATCCACCCAGACTCTCTTGGTAGGCGCCGGTGTGGAAGAATCCGATGTACAGGGGGTCGTCCTTCTGCAGCTTGGGCAGGAAGATGGCGTTGGCATGCGAATCGGCATTGTAATAGTCCTCCGAGTCGCAAGTCAATCCACCGAGGAATACCCGCTGGTATTCGCTGTCCCAGTGGTTGATGGGTAGCATGATGAATCTCTGGTTGATGCCCCATGTATCGGGGAGCGTGGTGATGAAACTGGAGTCAATCATGTACCACAATTCGCGGTCGTTCTGCTGTTTCTGGTCCAGAATGCTGTAGAGGGTGGCACCGCTTTCGCCCACGGTGAAGCTACCGAACTCCGTGAAGATGTTCGGTTCCTCAACACCTCGCAGTGCGCAGATGTTCTTCAGCTGGGCGAGGATCTCTTCGGCCATGTACTCATAGTCGTAGTTGGCCGCCAGGCTTACCTTGCTCGGGAAGCCACCTCCAATGTTCAGCGAATCCAGTTCGGGACACACCCGTTTCAGGTCGCAGTACACATTGGCGCATTTCGCCAGCTCGTTCCAATAGTAGGCCGTGTCACGTATGCCGGTGTTGATGAAGAAGTGGAGCATTTTGAAGCGGAATTTCGGATTCGGTTTCACCTGCTCCTCATAGAATGAGACAATATCGTTGTAACGGATGCCGAGTCTCGATGTGTAGAAATCGAACTTGGGCTCTTCTTCCGAGGCAATCCGGATGCCGAGGTTCATCTGCTCTTTGCACTCTCCGAGGGTCTTGTCCAGCGTGTAGTATTCGTTTTTATTGTCCAGGATCGGTATCACATTGCGGAATCCTTCGTTGAAAATCCCGACGATGTTTTCTATGTATTGGTCCTTCTTGAAGCCGTTGCACACAATGATTTTTTCTTTGTCTATCAGCCCTTGGTTGTGCAGTTCTTGTATCAGGTTGATGTCGAAGGCCGACGATGTCTCAAGGTTGATGTCGTTTTTCAGTGCTTCTTCCAGAACGAAGGCGAAATGGCTGCTCTTGGTGCAGTAGCAGTAGTTGTAAGTGCCCCGGTAGTCGGTCTTGGCTATGGCCACGTTGAACAAACGTTTGGCCTTCTGTATCTGCGAACTGATCTTGGGCAGGTACGTAATCTTCAACGGCGTGCCATATTGTTTGATGATTTCCATCAACGGTATGTCGTGAAAGTACAACTCGCCGTCTTCGGTGCGGAATTCGTCCTGCGGGAAATCGAACGTTTGGTCGATCAGGTCATAATATTTGTTCTTCATCTTGGCTGATTTGATTAAAATTCAATTCTTTTGCACAATCCGGCTTACTCGGATTTGTCTGCAAATATACAACTAATTTACTTACATTGCTCAAAAATTTTCAAAAAAGTTGAATTAAATTCCTGTCGTAATATATAATGCTCTGATATATAATATAATAGGAGATATCTTGCAAATACTGTGCATTTAACTACCACAGAATCAGCCCCATCTCCTTATAAAGTCCCTATCAACTCCCTACCAACTCCCTACCAAGTCCCACCATGGTGGGTGTTGATAGGGTGTTGATAGGGCGAAAACAGGGTTTTCGTCCGAATTTCGGATTAGGTGTTGGCGGTGGAATCCGGGTGAGTTACTTTCCTCGTCCTTGGAGGATGATTTTGGCGGTGTAAACCATGATTTTCAGGTCCGTTGTGATGGACATATTGTCAAGGTAGAGAAGGTCGTAGCGCAGGCGCTCGACCATCTCGTCCACCGATGATGCGTAGCCGTATTTTACTTGTCCCCAGGAGGTGATGCCGGGTTTTATGCGCTGCAGCAGAAGGTATTCCGGCGCACGTTTTACTATCTGGTCGATGTAAAACTGCCGTTCGGGACGTGGCCCGACTATGGACATTGTGCCTCTCAGCACGTTGTAGAACTGAGGTATCTCGTCCAAGCGCACCTTTCGCATGAAGCGGCCGAAGGGAGTGATGCGCGGGTCGTCGTCCTTGCTGAGGGCCGGTCCCGCCTGTTCGGCGTCGATATACATGGAACGGAATTTGTGCATGCGGAACGGTTTGCCGTGGAGGCCTATGCGCTCTTGGGCGTAGAAGACCGGGCCGGGCGAGGTTGTGCGGACGATGATGGCGGTAATCAGGTATACCGGTGAGAGGAGGATCATTGCTATCAGCGACAGCACGATGTCGCTAATGCGCTTGATGGAGTATTGCCATTCCGGCATCAGGCGGTTGTTGATGACGATGAACGGCGAGTGGAAGATGGACTGCTGTTTGACAGAGCCGACGATGAGGTCGCGGACGTCGGGAGTAAGCTTGATGATGAGGTCGGCAGTGGAGTTGAGCTGTCGCAGAATGCCTCCAATGCGTTCCTTCTGGCTGTCTTCCAGTGCTATGATGACTTCCTCTATGTGGTATTGGTCGATGAGTGACCTCAGGTCGTCGATGTTGCCCAGGCAGGGCATGAGGGTGGCGAGGGGCGAGGCTGTGGCGCTGGCTTCGTCGCTGGTTTCGGGATTGATGTAGCCCACAATCAGGTTGCCCGAATAGGTCTCCTGGTTCTCAATGTCCAGGTAGGTGTGGTGGGCTTTGTTGCCCGCGCCGATGAGCAGGGTGGGGAAGCCTATCTGGCGCGAGTGCACGCGACGCACTGTCTGCGAGGTGATGATGATGCGCAGGAGGTAGGTCAGCGTGAAATGCACTGCCAGCAGGAAGAGGAAGGCAAGGTAGTGGTCTCTGTAGGTGGCGATGTCGTCGTCGAGCAGCAGCACGAAGAAGATGACCACAGACCCTATCAAGGTGGCCATAAGGGTGTCCAGCAGCTCCTTCAGGCGGGCTTTGCGCAGCACATTGCGATAGGTGCCGAGGATGGTGTAAAGGGCCAGCCATCCTGCCGGCACCAGCACCATGCCAAGCCAGTAGTTGGGGTCGTTGAAGAGCTGGAAGTCGAAAATCGACTGCATCCCGTCGACCGGCGGGTCGAGGGCCAGTTTGCGGAATGCGAAGAGGGCCGACCACGACAGAAGGGCTGCCAACAGGTCGAAGGCAATATATTTGAGGGTCTGTTTTTTCTTCATGATGTAGACTGGCGAATCAGTTGGTGGTGTTGGTGGAGATGATCTTCACATTGTCTATGCGTATATCGCCTTCCTTGCCGAAAACATTGAGGGCGGCGAACGAGATGCGGAACGTGGGCGCATGACGGAACCAGGCCCAGGTGCGCCCCAGGTTGATGTACATGTGCTGCCAATGGTCGGTGGGGTTGACAATCATGACACGTTCGGTGTGGGTGTTGCTGCCGTCCAGGTAGGAAGCGGTCATATAGACCTCGAACTGTATGTCCGACCGGGTGTCCAGCTCCATGTAGAGGGCTCGCGTGGGGTCGGTGAGAATCAGGTCGCTGTTGATGGCGAAGGGCACATTGTCTACGCTGTCGGGCACGTGCACCTTGGCGTAGCCTTGTCCCGTGCAGGCCCCTTCGGGGTCGTGCTTCACCCATGTCACCGAGTCGAAATGCAGGCTGCTGGCCGTGGGCTCGAAGAGGTCGTACATCAGTATGTCGGTGAGCGAGATGTTGTAGGTGGTGCTCAGGGTGTCGAAGCGCAGGGTGTCGCCGCTGCGGGTGAAGAGGGTGTCGGTGTAGTGCCCGCCGCCCATGTCGAAGGTGTGCTTTTTGATGGTGATGGGCTTGTAGAATGAGTAGAACGGCAGCAGGCGGCTGTTGCCGCTCTGGGGAACGGCGGGGAAGATTTCAATGTAGTCGATGGGGCCGTCGTGGCGTATGGGCACGGTGAAGGGCAAGCGGAACAGGCCCACGGTGTCCATCGTGCGCATTCCGGGATAGTGGATGGCCACATAGCAGGCCGTGATGTCGCTGGTGTAAAAGCCCTCGTCGAGGGTGATGGGGTTGCTCTCGGGCGGCACAAGCTTGATGGCGTCGATATGCAGGAATGACGGCGCCACAAAATCATCGTCGCTGCACGACGCGCAGAGCATTATCAGCATTATGGGCAGAAGCCTCAGGTGTTTCATTATATTTATATGTTTTATTGTAATAAACGCGCTTCTTGCATATTTATTATTTCCGAATGAAAAATATTGTGTATTTTTGCAAAACTTTAACATCATAAAAACGCATATCATGAAAGAACTGGCCATGCACGTCTACGACCTGATGGAAAACTCCACCGCCGCCAACGCAACGGAGGTGAAGCTCACCATTGTGGATAGCCTCAAAAACAACGATTTCCACTTCACCATAGAGGACAACGGCAAGGGCATGAGCCCCGAGTTCCTGGCCAAGGTCACCGACCCCTACACCACCAGCCGCACCACCCGCAAGGTGGGCCTCGGCCTGCCGCTCATCAAGATGAATACCGAGAAATGCGGCGGCGGCATGAAGCTCACCAGCGAGCTGGGCAAGGGCACCCGTCTCGAGTTCTGGTTTGAGCACAACAATTGGGACCGCCCGCCCATGGGCGACCTCCCGGGCACCCTCGTCATGCTCCTCTCTGCCCACGAGGACATCCATTTCATCATCACCTACCGCACCGACGTCGACGAGTACGTCCTCGACACCGATGAACTGAAGGAGGCCCTCGACGGCATGTCCCTCAACGACATACACATCATCAACTACCTCAAGGAGATGGTCGCCGAAAACCTCAAGGAAATCAAAGCCAACGAATGAAGCGCATAGGAGTTTTGAGCGATACCCACGGGGTGTTGGCGCCGCAGGTCTTCTCGTTTTTCAAGGACTGCGACGAGCTGTGGCATGCCGGCGACATCGGGCCCTGCGTGCTCGACGAGTTGCGGGCCTTCAAGCCCGTCCGCGCCGTGTGGGGCAACTGCGACAGCTTCAGCCTTCACTACGAGCTGGAGGAGCGCGCCTTCTTCGAGGTGGAGGGCCAGCGCGTCCTCATGACCCACATCGGCGGATGGCCCGGCCATTACCCCTACGAGCTGCGGCGCACGCTGCAGCTGGCCAAGCCCGATATCTTCGTCTGCGGCCATTCCCACATCCTCCGGGTGATGTACGACAAGGATTATAACTTCCTGCACATCAATCCCGGTGCGGCCGGGCGGCAGGGGTTCCACCGTGTGGCCACCCTCGTCAGGTTCGCCTTGAATCCAACTCCCACCGATCTCGAAGTCCTGGACTTCCCCAAGATTCCTGCTGCCCCCGGCAGTCCCCTGCCGGAATCACCTCGCCAGTCTTAGTATCAACCATTTCCGTTGTCCCGGAACCTTCGGATTCTATCGACACTCCGTAACTTCCGTTCTCCCAGGGCGTAATGTACGCACTGGGTTTCAGTGGGTTGGGATGGGGGAGGATGGCAAAAAAAGAGAGAACGTCGCCAAAAAATGTTCGTTTTTTGGCGACGCCCTGTATGTGGTTGGGGGATGGGCGGCTACGGCCGGCGGCGCGGCTGATGCTGGGCGATGACGACGCCGGCGATGACGACGGCCATGCCGATGACTTTGATCCAGGAGAAGGATTCCTGGCCGATGGCCACGGCGGCGATGAGCGAGAAGACGGGGATGGCGTTGTTGAAGATGCAGGCTTCGGAGGCTCCGAGGGTGCGCACGCCATAGTTGTAGCCGGCATAGGCCAGGGTGGAGCAGAAGATGCCGAGGATGAGCAGCAACAGCAGCATTTTGGGACTCCAGGAGAGGAGGGCGAAGTGGCCGCCGTCGAAGGCCAGGGCCAGGGGCAGGAAATAGGCGAGGCCTATGACGTTCTGCCATGTGGTGATGACCAGCGGATGGTAGTGGCTTACGACTTTGACGAGCAGGATAGTGTAGACGACGGCGATGGCCACGGCTCCGGAGAGGAAGAGCATGCCTTTCAGCAGCGAGGTGCTGGGGTCGAAGAGGGAGGTGTTGAGCATCAGGACGACGCCGGCGAGCGACAGGACGACGCCGACGACCATGGCGGGTTTGATGCGCTGGCGGTAGGCCACCCACATGCCGAAGGGTACGAAGAGGGGTATGGTGGCTATGACGACGGAGGCCAGGGAGCCGCTGACGAGTTTGACGCCGTTGGTTTCGCAGAGGTGGTAGATGAACGGTTCGCACAGCGCCAGCAGGAGGAACCATTTGATGTCCGCGCGGCGGATGCGCTGCAGTTTGCCGGAGAGCGCCAGCATGGGCACCATCACCAGCGAGGCTATGGCCAGGCGGAGGGTGATGAGGAGGGTGACGGTCATGTGCTCTTCGGTGAGGAAGAGCTCTTTGGTCATGATGAAGCTGATGCCCCAGAAAACGACGGAGGCTGTTATGAGGACGTAGGTGAGTGTTTTTGAGCGTTTCACTTTAAACAATAAACTTTAAACCTTAAACTGTAAACTTTAAACCCTAAACTGTAGACCTTAGAAAGGATAGTTGATACCGAAGTTGGTGACTATCTGGTTGAGTGCCCAGTGGGGCGGGCGCCAGCGGTGGCTCTCGCTGTAGCCGGGGTCGTAGAGGGGGATGGCGAAGTCGAGCCTGAGGGTGGCGATGGAGACATTGAGGCGTATGCCGAGGCCTATGCCCACGGCAATCTCCTTGTAGAGTTCGTCCCACTGGAGTTCGCCGCCGGGGTATTGGTCGGAGGCGTTGAGGAGCCACACGTTGCCGATGTCGGCAAAGAGTGCGCCCTCGAAGATTCCTGCTATGGGGAAGCGCTCCTCGAGGTTGAGGACGAGCTGCAGGTCGCCGACGCGCTCGATCATGTTGTCGCCGTAGTTGTAGGAGCCGGGGCCGAGGTGGCGCAGCTGCCAGGCGCGCATGGTGGTGGGGCCGCCGCCGAAGAAGCTTTTCTCGTAGGGCATGGAGAGCGAGTTGCCGAAGGGCACGCCGGCGCCGAGGAGCAGGCGCGCTACGAGGGTGGAGCGCTGGAAGTGGTAGAAGTAGCGTGTGAATTCGGTGTTGAGGCGGAAGTATTGGGCGAAGGGGACGCCGAGGATCTGGTAGACGCCGTTGCTGTCGGCGCTGCCGCCGGCAAGGAGGGAGTAGCCCTTGAGCAGGTTGCCCGCGCTCTCCACGGAGAGGCGGAAGAGGGAGAAGTTGCGGCGGGTGCCGTACTGCTGGTTGCTGTAGGCGAAGTCGTAGCGGGCGTCCATGATGAAGTGGCTGCTGTACTGGTAGTTCATGCGCAGGTCGTTGATGGAGCGCAGGCGGGCGGCGAAGTTGTCGTCGATGTTGAGCACGCGGACGAAGGTGAGCTCGATGGGGAGCAGCTGGTGCTGTGTGGTGTGCGGGGCCGCCGAGGAGCGCGGGTCGTCGGCGGAGCGGAAGGACCAGGTGTAACCGAAGGAGGTGTTGGCCAGGATGCGCTCGAACCAGTAGCGGTACTGGTAGCTGCCGCCGAGGTTGACGAGGGTGTGGGGGCGTGTGCGCTGCCAGTAGATGAGGGAGGAGAAGGGGAAGGCGTCGGGGACGTCGAGGGAGGCGTCGAGGTTGACCTCGAAGGTGCTGAAATTGTCGTAGAAGCTGCCGCCGCCCTCCTGGAGGATGAATTTGGGCAGCTCGAGGAGCAGCGAGCTCTTCACTTTCAGCAGCTCGGCGCCGCCGAAGAGGTTCTTGTGCTGGTATTCGAGGGTGGTCTCGATGCCGAGGTTGCCGTTGGTGAAGAAGTTGGAGGCGCTGTCGGTGGCGCCGATGGGGGAGGCGTTGGTGAGCTCGAGGGAGAGGGATATTTTCTGCTGCGTGGTGTTGAGCAGGCGCACATGGGCGTCGACGAGCGGCATGCTGTCGGTGGAGAAGGGCGATTCGGCGAACTCGATGTTGATGTATTTGAAGTTGCGCAGGTTGAGGAGCGAGTTGTAGGTGTTGGTGATGCGGCTGGGGCGGTAGAGCATGCCGGGGAACATCATCATGGAGCGGCTGATGGTCTCTTTGTTGGGGGTGATGCGCTTGCTGACGTCGGAGACGAAGTTGAACTCGAACTGGCGGTGGAGGCCGGCGTAGTTGAAGGCTGTGGTGTCGAGGGTGACCTCGCCGTTGCGGATGCCGGCGGTGCTGTTGGGGAAGATGAAGATGTTGTTGATGTGGTATTTCCGCAGGTTGCGGCTGTCGACATAGACATCGATGGAGAGGCGGCGGTCGTTGTAGGTGGTGTCGACGAGGAAGGTGATGTTTTCGACGGAGGCGCGGTAGTAGCCCTCTTCGCGCAGCAGCGACACCAGGCGGGAGCGCTCGGAGGCCAGCACCTCCTGGTCGTAGTAGGTGTTGGCTTTGAGGGGCGAGGCAGGCTGCCATGTGTCGAGCAGTGTGCGGATGGTGTCGTTCTGAGTGTGGTAGATGACCTCCTCGACGAGGTAGCGGGGGGTGGCGGTGAGGTGGTAGCCGATGGTGATTTTCTTGTCTTCCATGGCGAGGGTGTCGAAGGTGGCGGTAGAGTTGAAGCAGCCTTTCGATTCCAACAGGCTCTGCAGCTGGCGTGCCGTGCGGCGTGCTTTGTCTTCCTCGTATACCACCGGTGCCTGGCCGAGGCGTCGCCAGTAGTTGCCCCAGAAGGTGCTGTCGGTGGGTTTGGCGATGGAGTAGAGCCACATGCCCACGGGCAGGTTCTTCAGGCCGAAGACTTTGGAGTTGCGGCGTTGCACGTAGTAGTTCTCTGCGTTCTTCAGGGCGTCGTGCACCTCGGGGGGGACCTCGGAGCCGTCGGCCATGACGACGGTCTGCACCGTTTCGTCCAGCCGGTGGCCGCCGTCGGGGATGTAGCGGTTGGTGTAGCAGGAGGTCAGCAGGAGAAAAGAGAAGGGGAAAAGGAGAAACAGGCTGCCGCGAAGCGACAACCGACGATTGCATATTCTATGTCGGTGGTCATTTCTCATCTACAGTCTTGAGTATCTTTTCAGTGCTTCCGAGGTTCTCGTTCATATAGGTGTTGCAGGCCTGTGTGGCTTTCTGCAACGCTTCGGGGTGGGAGAGGAGAGTGGAAAAAGGCGCGTCGAGGGAGGGGAAGTCGCTGATGCTCCATCCGCCGCCCCGGGCGATGATGTCGTGGGCTTCCTGGAACTTGTGGTAGTTGGGTCCGAAGAAGACGGGTTTGCCAAAGGTGACGGCTTCGAGGATGTTGTGGATTCCCACACCGAAACCGCCGCCGATATAGGTTGCTGTGGCGTAGCGGTAGAGCTTGGAGAGGAGGCCGATATTGTCGATGATGAGTACTTTTGAATGTGTAAATGTGTTATTGTGGGATTGCGTTAGTGCGTTAATGCATTCCGAGTAGCGGATGCTGTCGGGGAAGAGTCTCTCGATTTGCTGCAGGTGTTCCTCGTTGATCATGTGAGGCGCGAGGATGATTCTCATGTCTTTGTGCTTGTCGCCCAGTTTGGCGATGATTTGCTCGTCGGGAGGCCATGTGCTGCCGGCCACAAGGACCGGTCCCTCGTGGGAGGCGAGGAAGCGTTCGGTTGTCGCGTCGCTTTCGGCGGCCTGGGCAATCTGGTGCACGCGGTCGAAGCGTGTGTCGCCGGCAAGGGAACAATGGCCGATGCCGTGGCTTTTCAATAGATGCAGGCTCTCCTCGTTCTGCACGAAGAGATGCTTGAAACAAAGACCGATTTGGCGCAGGAGCCATCCGCCGTACCACTTGAAGAAGTACTGCTCGGGACGGAAGATGGCCGAGAAGATGTAGGTGTCGGTGCCGCGTTGGCGCAGGGCGTTGAGGTAGTTGTACCAGAATTCGTATTTTACGAAGAATACTTTATCGGGGTGTGCCGCGTTGAGGAAGCGGCGCACGTTGCCTGGGGTGTCCATGGGCAGGTAGCACACGGCCTCGGCCTGGGAGTAGTTCTTGCGCACTTCGTAGCCCGAGGGGGAGAAGAAGGTGACGAGCACCTGATGGTCGGGGTGCCGCTGGCGGTAGGCTTCCAGCACGGGGCGCGCCTGCTCGAACTCGCCGAGGCTGGCGGCGTGGAACCACACGGTGGGGCGGTCTTTGGAGAGCTTGGCCATCGCGGGCTGGGATTTCCATCCCTGCACCATGAGGCGGGCTTTTTCGTGGCCGAACAGCGCTGCCACACGTATGCCAAACGTGTAGCAGTATATTCCAATAGTGTATATGATGCGCATCAGTGTCTTTTTAACTCATCAATAATAATAGTAGTCGTAGGCGGTTTTGCCGGTGAAGGGGAACATCCAGCTGGCTTTGATGCCGGCCATGAGGTCGAAGTAGGTGTTGTTGTCCTTGCCGTTGAGCCCCATGACGTTGTCAATGGTGTAGGGGCGCGACGACCAGCTGATGCATTCGCTCAGGTCGAAGGTGATTTTGAAGTTGACATAGGTTGAGCGGTTGCTCATGTAGATGAAGCCCACGCTCTGCGTGAGTATCATGCCGTTGCGCAGGTGGTCGTAGAGAGGCATCATCTTCTCGCTGAGTTGAGGCACCTCGCTCTCGTTCATGTCCTGGGTGTTGACGGTCTTCTGCATGAACCATCCGCCGCTGAGCTTCAGCAGTATGCCCGAGTCGGGGTTTTTGCGGAAGAGGGGGATGATCTTGGCCACGCCGGGACGCACGGCAAAGCCGCGGTTGTAGAGTGTCACCACGCCGTCATATCCGCCCCAGCTCATCAGGTGTCCGTTCGGCGTGAAGATGTCGCCCATGCGCTCGGCGCGCAGAGTGAGGTTGTCGCTGTTGTAGCCGAACCACAGGTCGCCGTCCAGGGTCACCATCCAGTTGCTCTTCCATTTGTAGGCCCAGTTGATGTCGAAGTTGAGGTAGGGACCGTCGTAGAGTTCGTTCATGTTGCCGCCGTCCATGCCGCCGCTATTGCTGCCCAGCAGGGGCGTTACGGCTCCGAAAGAGAAACCCACAATATGGCACTGCAGGGTGTCGATGCCGTGTTTCTCCTGTGCTGAAACCATGTTGCCAATCAGTCCCAGCAACCCCACAAATCCCATCACAAAAAATCGTCTCATATTGTATATAATCGCTTAATTCTTAATTTTTAGTTCCTATTTCAAAAATATTTCGTATTTTTGCAAATCGTTATTGAAACGACAAATGCTACAATTTATTGTATAATAAAGAAAAAAAATAAAAATACTATATTGTTATGGCAAAAGATTTCCCCAAACGCAGTGAGAACTACTCCGAATGGTATAACGAACTGGTAGTGCGTGCCGACCTCGCCGAGCAGAGTGCCGTGCGCGGCTGCATGGTCATCAAACCCTATGGCTATGCCATCTGGGAGAAGATGCAGCACCAGCTGGACAAGATGTTCAAAGAGACCGGCCACCAGAATGCCTATTTCCCCCTCTTCATCCCCAAGAGCTTCCTCAGTCGCGAGGCCGAGCATGTCGAGGGCTTCGCCAAGGAGTGCGCCGTGGTGACCCACCACCGTCTGATGAACGACCCCAACGGCAAGGGCGTCGTCGTCGACCCCGCCGCCAAGCTCGAGGAAGAGCTCATCGTGCGCCCCACCTCCGAGACCATCATCTGGAGCACCTATAAGAACTGGATCAAGTCCTACCGCGACCTGCCCATCCTCTGCAACCAGTGGGCCAACGTCGTGCGTTGGGAGATGCGCACCCGCATGTTCCTCCGCACCGCCGAGTTCCTCTGGCAGGAAGGCCACACCGCCCACGCCACCCGCGAGGAGGCCGAGGCCGAGACCCGCCGCATGCTCGACGTCTACGCCGAGTTTGCCGAGAAGTACATGGCCGTGCCCGTGCTCAAGGGTCACAAGAGCCCCAACGAGCGCTTCGCCGGCGCCCTCGACACCCTCTGCATCGAGGCCATGATGCAGGACGGCAAGGCCCTGCAGGCAGGCACCAGCCACTTCCTGGGCCAGAACTTCGCCAAGGCCTTCGAGGTGCAGTTCCTCAACAAGGAGAACAAGCTCGAATATGTCTGGGCCACCTCGTGGGGCGTCAGCACCCGCCTGATGGGTGCCCTCATCATGACCCACTCCGACGACAACGGCCTCGTCCTGCCGCCGCACCTGGCACCCATCCACGTGGCCATCGTCCCCATCTGCAAGAGCGACGAGCAGCAGCGCCAGCTCGACGAGCACATCGCCCCCATCGTCAAGGCCCTCGAAGCCAAAGGCCTGGTGGTGAAGTACGACAACCGTCCCGAGTACAAACCCGGCTGGAAGTTCAACGAGCAGGAAATGCGCGGTATCCCGCTGCGTATTGAGATCGGCCCTAAGGATATCGAGAACGGTCAGTGCGTTATCGCATCACGCTGGAACGGCGAAAAGGTGATCGTTCCGCTTGACAAGCTTGAGGAAACAGTTTATGCAAAGCTTGAGGAAGCTCGTGAAGGAATGTACAATAAGGCCCTTGAGAATATGAACAACAGAACATATTCCTGCGAGACAATCGACGAGATAAACAAGGCTCTTGAAGAAAAGGGCGACGGCTTTATCAAGGCAATGTGGTGCGGCGATGAGGCCTGCGAGGACGAGGTAAAGGAAAAGACAGGCGTGGGTTCGCGCTGTATCCCATTCATGCAGGAGCGCAAGGCAGGAAACTGCGTATGCTGCGGAAAGCCTGCAGATAAATATGTGATTTGGGGAAGACAATATTAATGATTTTTTACACAACTAATCACACATCTCACTTCAAACATAAAATTATAAACAATTTTTGTAGAAGTAATTTGTGGAAATCTCTTGCAAAAACAGTAATTTTATAGTATAATATGCAAAGTAAATACCTAAAACTTAGTTTTTAATCTTGACACCTGATTTTAAACTCAGTTTTAGGAGTAAAAAAATAGGAGGTGTAAATATGATTTCTAAAGAAGCAAAAGCTCAAATCATTGGAAAGTATAAAAGAGATGAAAAAGATACTGGTTCTCCAGAAGTTCAAATAGCTCTTTTAA
>CALGCG010000126.1 GCA_937884485.1 uncultured Bacteroidales bacterium | reverse complement strand
TCATAGCCCCAGCCGTCGCCGCCGAAGATCCACTGGCTCTTCTTGACGAGGCTGTCGGGAAGTGAGTATGTCGTCGTATATTCCATTAGTCGAATTTTGCTTTAATAACGTTGAAGGTGGGATTATATTACTTCGGGGCGGGAGAAAATGTTGTGGGCGGGGGCAATTAAATCGGGGCGGGGGCGTTATTATAGGCGTGAATGAATTTGGTATGATTTGTAATGGTATTTGTAACTCGCTGATTATTACCCCCTCCGCAAATAGCACGGCGGGGACAATCCTTTATTTACGTACATAAAACTGCCCGACACGCGGCCCCAAGGCTACGGCGTGCGGGGCTTGATGTGTCTATACTTACATAAACTACGATAGAATGAAGAAACGAATCTTTTTGGCAACTATGTTTGCCTTGACCTACTCCGTTACGAAGGTTACAAGAAACTCTCCGTGATGTAATCTTGCACCGACACACTAAAAGCAGAAAAGCGAGGCCGCAAGGTCTCGCTTTTCATTATTACCTGTTAATGAGGAGGAATGTCTCAATTCCTTATAATAATGGAATGATTTGATCATACGATAAAACACCAACCGTCCTACAATTCAAATTTGCTGTCTTTGACTGTCTTCTGTTTGATGTAATTTAATTTTGTTTTCGTTGTTAAGTTCATACCATTGGCTTTTATTGTGGCCTCGCTTTGCACCACAAGTCCTTGCGGAACTTCGTTGACTCTGCCGTACAAATAGGGGATGGCATATGAGATGTCTACCCAATCGGTTGTCGTTACCTCGGCACTGCCCATTTCGGGGTCGTCCTTTGTTAATGTATAGGTCACCAGGATACATTTGTGGCCGTCAACGGTGACTGTCGTCCTATCGATAATGGCCTTTACAGGAGCCATATCAGACAGTCTTATTTCTGATACACGTTTTTCGCCTGCCTCACGGGAACGTTCTGTTCTGATATCAGCACGGTAGACGGTTTTTTCCATATTGCCATCTGACATCACGTTGCCATTCTTGTAGTATTCTGTATGGCTGGACGACGTTGTTTGCGACATTCCTGCCATCGCAATATTTGTGGAATAGGAGGCTTCCCCTTCAAACCATGATTGCTGCGCGTTGCAGACATTAAGCGACATAAGCGCCACTGTTAAGATTGCAAATACTTTTTTCATAATATTCTAATTTAAATGTTGTTTAATGTCATTTCGAAATTGACGATGCAAAATTACTACCGTTCTGCGACATACACGCTACACAAAAATGTAATCTTGCTATGAATAGGTCTTTTTCTACATTTTTGTGTAATCTTTTTTGTATCTTTGCAACACGAAAATCAATTCAGAAGAGTAATGGATAATATAAGAGATACAGGCAGTTGCACTAACGCATCGAACACGAAAGATTATTATATCGAAATGGCCAAGGCTTTTGCCGCATTGTCATATCAAGGTGTCTATATTGTGGATTTAGACACTAACAAGTTTGTGTTTTCGTCGGATTATCAACTTTTGCGTTGTGGTTTGTCGGAAGAAGAAATGCACGAAAAGGGTCTTGAACATTTTTCTTGTCTGATTCCAAATGACGAAACGGAGATATTGAAAAATATTAAAACTGTAATAACATCGAGCTATGCCGAAATACCATTAGAGTACAAGAAACAGCTGATAATATTTCTGAATTTTCATATCAATATCGAGAAACGTTCTGTGATGATATGTCACAAACTGCAACTTATAGATTTTGATGAGAAAGGAGAGCCCAGATATTTGATAGGGCTTGTATCGCCTTCAGTTCATCGTGACGAGCCTGTGATTATGGCCGGAATCGCTGGCACCGACTATGCATTCCGATATTTATCAGAAAGCATGTCTTGGGAGCCACTTACTTTGGTGCACTTATCCAATGATGAAATAACGATGCTAAGGTTGACAATGCAGGGCTATTCATTGGAAGAGATTGGTTCTCTTATGTTCAAATCTGTGGAGACAATCAAATTCTACCGCCGTCAGGTATTCTCAAAACTGAATGTTAACAACATTTCCGAGGCCATTGCTTACGCGACCCATTATTGCATGTTATAATACTGCATCATAGCGGCCTCTCCGCATCGCCGCGGGCACCCTTTTTTCGCGCCCATCGGGGAAAAAGTTTTGCCATGTCGGGAAAAGTGTGTACCTTTGCAGCCGAATTAAATCTCATGTATCATCAATAAAAAAAGTAAAGTTATGGCAATCTTTTTCAACAAAGTGCAGAGGGTGAACCCTCGCAACCCGAAAGGCGACCGCAAATGGTACCCCGTAGTGAAGAGCATCGGCAAGGTGGACGAACACGACGTGGCCAAGATGCTGGCCGACGAGACGACCCTCAACCCCAAGGAGGCTGAAATGGCAGTCTATCAGTTGGAGAAAGTGGTGTCGCGTATGCTGCTCGACGGCCACACGGTGCAGCTGGGCGACCTCGGCACGTTCAACCTCACCATAACCGCCGAGGGACAGAAGGAAGAAAAGAAGGTCTCGGCGGACGACATCAAGAAGGTGAACCTGCGTTTCCGCGTGTCGAAACTGATGCGCGAAGCCCTCGACAAGGCGACGTTCAAACCCGTGGAGAACCTTGCCTCGAAGAAGAAGTAAAATCGGCGAGAGCAACTCGCTTTTGGCAGATGAGCATCTCGTTCTCGCGAGATGCTCATCTCATATATCATGAGATGCTCAACTCGCAAGAATGAGATGAGCAACTGCCGAGAACGAGATGAGCATGAGAATTTCATGCTGTTTTTGTGTCACCCCTACGGGGTTCAAAATGACATATATAGCAAGCAGGGGTTTCAGCCTTACGGCTTCCACCCCTGCCTGTGGTCTTGTCACCCCTTGCGGGGTTTCAAAGATTACATTTCGGAGAGCTTCTTGTAGCCTTCATAACGGAGTTTTGCATTTCTTTCCGTGGCGACGAAGAGTTCTTCGGCCTCTTGGGGGAAGGTCTTCATCAGGGAGTTGTAGCGGACCTCGCCCATAATGAAGTCGCGGAACTTGCTCCAGTCGGGCT
>CALGCG010000125.1 GCA_937884485.1 uncultured Bacteroidales bacterium | reverse complement strand
CACAACCGGGGAGCCGACATCAACATCATGCAACGCTGCATGGATCACTATGGACTCGCCGGAATTGACACGGCCAACAATTACTGCACATTCGAGATGACCGGCCAGTCGCTCACTGCATGCTGCAAGCAGTATGGCATCCCCATGGGGGAACACCACAACGCCCTTGACGACGCTTTGGCATGCGCCAAGGTGTTCCTCGCTTGCCAAGGTAACATTGTGGCTACAACATTCCGTGGTGGCATTGCCGCTGCCATGGCTTCGGCTGCTGCCAAAAAGTTTGAGCGCAGCACACTCGACCCTCTGGATGATGACCAGGTGCAGAACCAGGACACGCCGTTCTTCCACGCCAAAGTGGTCATCACTGGCACCTTTGCTGCCTATCCCAAACGCAATGAGTTGGGCAAACTGTTGCAGGCACTAGGCGCAGATGTTGATACAGCGATTTCGAAACGAACCAATGTCGTTGTGATGGGGCAAGGTGCAGGCCCTGCAAAAGTGAAGAAGATTGAGGCCCTCAGAGCAGAAGGGTACGACATCCGCATCATCTACGAGGAAGAATTGAAGCAAATTTTGAAATAATCTTGAAAATGTTTGCCCAGTCCAAAACTTTGTTGTAGTTTTGCGTCAAGAATTTAAAAGAACACCTCCTCGAGTAGGAGTTTGAGCCTAGGAGTTTGAGCCTCACAAGAATCACCTCTTGTGAGGCTTTTTGTTAAACAGTCTTAACGTAATACGATTTTTCGTACAAAGATTTTGGCAATACGAAATTTCGTAGTATCTTTGCAGTGTTCAATTAAACGATATGTTTGTGAACACAGTTCTTTTAAATTCTGCGGAGCTTGAGCTGATAGAGGCTATCAGGAATCTCAGACGAGCCTATCCTAATGGCTACGAAGAGTTGCTCTGGTACGCTCAGCAGCTGTTCGACCGGCTGGTCGAAATGCCGCCAGAGGATGATGAATGACTCATCCGGACCCCGTCACAAGCGGCGGGGTTCTTTAAAAGAACTTCTTTCGATTTCTATGTGATAAAATTAAGAGATATGGCAACAATGAAGACAAAACTCAACGACATCCTGCTCTCGATCACGTGGCGCGACATTGCGCGGCGCTACTTCGGCAAGTCGAGCAGCTGGCTCTACCACAAGATGGACGGCATCGACGGCAACGGCGGCAAGGGTGAGTTCAGCCCCGAAGAAGCCCGCCAGCTGCAGGCGGCACTCTATGACCTCTCTGACCGCATCCGAGCGGCCGCAGATAGGATTTAAAAGAACTCCATTCCCTGCGCCCCGTGACCTCGCCGCCACGGGGCGCTTTTCTGTGTTTCACAACATATTTTTGAAAATAAACCTTCTGCAGTTTTGCCAGTCCAAACTTTGGGCTTATATTTGCAAGGCGGATTATGGACTTTGAAGAAACATATAAGTATAGAAGCGAGGATGTTGCCCGGCTGATTGCTACAACTTTGAATGAACGTAAGATTATGATTAATATTACGAAGATTCAAAAGTTGCTCTATATTGCTTATGGTACATGGTTGCGTGTCTATCAAAACAGGCTGCTTAACGAGCATCCTCAGGCATGGCCTTATGGCCCCGTTTTTCCAACGTCCAGAAACAAACTGACTAAATCGGGTGTTGAGCTGGTGGACATTACACGTGCTGATGTCCCGCAAGAGTTGCTTGATGACGCCGAACTCGCGCGTACTGTTAATTTTGTGGTGCTGCATTTCGGCAATTGGACAGCTGCTAATCTGACCGCATGGTCACATGCTCCAGGCACGCCATGGGAACTAACCACACAAAGGGAAGGCTTTATGTGGGGAGAGCAAATCCCCGATTCTCTTATCTATGACTTTTTTGTAAAACTTGTCCGGCTGAAAAATGAAAAACAAGAAAGTTGAGGGTAATAAAGAAATTCCAAATTTTCAGTCCATCGATGAGTTTGACATCAGTAATTTCATGGTGGATGATTTCTCTTCCGCAAATCCTGATGCAGAGGATCTTGAAACCCAAGAACGAAAGCGTTATGCTCAAGATACTACCTACAGGAAATTACTTGCCGAATGGGTCATGTGGGTTGTTTCTGTATGGCTCGGAATTGTTATAACTATAGTGGTTTTGACAGGTTTTAGAGTCTTGACATATACTCCTACTGTGTTGGTGACTCTGCTTGCAACTACCACAATTAATGTTCTTGGGCTCGCATTTATTGTATTGCGTGGACTATTCTTAGGACATGGCCGTTTCAAGCGGCGAAGAAACTGATTTTATGCTCCACAAAATCCGCAAAAGTTTTGCGGATTTTTTTTGCGGTTCCAAAACTTGACGTATCTATTTTGTATCTTTGCAGCGTTTAATCATTATTATTAACCTATGAAAAAGTTTATTTTATTAGTCGCAGCGGTTGCGGCAATGGTTCTGCCGGGATGTAAGCCGGTGGAAGACATGTTCTTTCAGGAAGCCTTCGTGTTGAACTATGAGGAGATTGCCGGTCCGGACTTCTTGATTACCGAGTCGGACGCGGTGGGCTTCGATTATGTCGGTGTGGCAAGCCTCGATGTGTTCGAGTTTACGGGGGCCACCAAGATTGAAAAGAAAGGTCGCCGAGAGAAAGATGATGTGTATGGCGACCAAATTGTAACCTATTATGACACCTCTGGCAAACGTGTTGCCAATGAACGGTCGGCCATCGGCTATGCCGTTCAGGAGGCGAAGAAACTTGGTGGCGATGGTATCATTCGACTGCGTACAAAAGCAGTGTGGAACGAGGAAAAACGACGCGTCGCATGGGTTGAAGTAACCGGCATGGTGATTCGCCGAAAGTAAAAAAAAAGCAAATTTCTTGTAAAATGTTTGGCGGTTCCAAAACTTTG
The DNA here is from genome assembly GCA_937884485.1 of uncultured Bacteroidales bacterium. Taxonomy (GTDB): domain Bacteria; phylum Bacteroidota; class Bacteroidia; order Bacteroidales; family P3; genus Colimorpha. The sequence goes on along the minus strand of CALGCG010000125.1, from coordinate 6,323 downwards.
TTGTAGTTTTGCAGCGTCAAACATCGTGGATTGATTCCACCCGTCGAGCATCGGATATTGCTCACACTACATCGCGGTGGGCTTTTTTTATAGCCCAAACCAGCCAAATACATACGGCTGCCTTATCCAGTGATATATGCTCTTCGGGGTAGATTCACGATGTTTGACGACGGGATAACGGCAGCCGTTTTTTCTGCCCATAACAGTCAAACATCGTGAAATGAAAACAATTTCATTGACCCCGAGAGCCGCCATGCCGCGACTCACAGACCTGGCCAAGCCGCTTGCCACGAAAGCGGCAGAGTTCCTAACCTCGCTACGCCTGAGCATCGTGCTGGGCGCGGTGGCCGCCGTCACCGTCCTGCTCTACCAGGCCACCGGCGAGCACCCCATGCTCACCGCCGCCCTCACCCTGAGTTGGGCGGTGCAGTTGTGCCTGTGTCTCACCCTCGACATCGCGAAAGGAGGTGCTGAGTTATGAAACACCTTGCTACTACGCTTGATCAAAGCCGCCAGCTTGTAGCGTTGGGGCTTGACCCTGCTACTTGCGACTTTGTCTACTCCTGTGAGGAAGGGCCATTCGTTTTTACGGGTGACCATCAGGATCTTGCCCTTGAAGACATGACACCCGCATGGAGCACCGAAGCATTGCTCGCGCTGCTGCCTAGCGGTACTACATTCTTGTATAGTTCCCGTCGCGGTTGGCACATTGATTTCGCCGCGACGATTGGACAGAAGGGTGAGATACATTACGACTCACTCACATCAACAACGAGCGCACTGGATGCCGTCTATGGTCTTGTCGAACATCTGCTTGAAAGAGGCCATATCGCGAAAGGAGGTGAGTTATGAAGCGCCAGTTCGTGAGTGACGTGGGCGTGTTTTCTATCGCATACCACGCTAAAAAAGCCGAAGGCCTCATCGCCTTTGTCAAGCGCTACGAGCACACCATCGTGTCGGACAAAGGAAACCTGCCCGACAAGGTTCTGTTCTTGAAAGTTCAGAAGCTGTGCGCAACCCTTGACAAAAAGTTCCCAAGAACCATGCCTTTGCTGGTTGAACACTCGCGCCACAAGCTGTATGGCGGCATGATGTCAAAAATCTCGGTCAAACCGTCACGCCGTGACGGGAGTTTCTCTGACAGTTATTGGGTCATCATGACACTCATCGACGTGAAGCACGATTTCTGCCTGGCACATGACCCGATTAAAGAGGATAGCCTGCAGGCCGATGCACAGCCCGAGAAAGGAGGTGACGCGTTATGAAACAGAAGCAACTGACCACGGCGTTTGAGCGCGACAACGTGCGCATCATCATCACTCGCCACTTCGAGCCGGAGGTGGACGCGCTCACGGGCGTTGAGATCACGGTGCAGCACCGCAAGACATCCATCACCACCACCAGCCTGTGGCTCGACGACATCGCCGACCTCACCACCGTGAGCGAGGCCATTGTGTCGTTCCTCGAGATGCAGAACAAGAAAGGAGGTGCGCAATGAACGAGAACGATAAGAGCCAAGAGGGAGCAAGCGTGGCACTGGTGGCACTCAAAGCCTACCTGCAGAACTGGGAGCCGGACGAGAACAGCGCCATGCTGAAGACAACAGACTCCATCCTGCGTGACCTTGACGACATGGTGGAACTTACCCCCAACGAGGTCACCGCTGTGATGGTGGCACACGGCTACCAAATCCGCTACGACGGACCCAGTGGCCGCCACGGCTGGGCGATGAAGCCCCGACAGAGATAACCTTCAGGACACATTTTTTTTGACAATAACATTGCGAGGGCAGGCAGCCGCGACGGTCCCCTGCCCTTATATTAAACCAGGCACGCATTTTGCAGTCTAAAATGTAAAGATACAACAGCTATGATTTACTTCTTCGGCATATTCAGTGACATCTTCGCCGCCTGCGGAACCATCCTCGGGGGCATCATCGTTGCCGTGCTTGCCGTATTTATCGTAGTATGTTGCCTCTTTATTGGATGGCTCCTTTTCAGTCTCGCACTCGCCACCGTCTATGCCGCATTGTATTACTGGCCCCGTTGGTTGTATTATAGATTGAAAGGTGTGCCCGCCCCGCCGGAGCCATTGGCTATTTGGGCCGGGCGTAAAGTCCGTGAAATCCATGCTTGGATGAAAAGAGCGATGGTCTGGCTGGAAAAGAAGCAAGAGCAAGCGAAAGAGAAGGCCGAGGCGCAAAGGTGGAAGAGTTAAGGTCGGATAAAACTTATTTAGTCGAGCGGCACCGATGAAGTGTCGCTTTTGTTGTCTTTTGCTGTCAGAACAGAATCAGCTTTCTTTGCAGTGTTGAATAAATTGCAAAGAATATATGAGCGACTACACAACAAAAGCCACTTCCATTTTCGAGGTGAATGGAACACAAGCCAAGGAGGAACTCTCCCGGCTGAAGAAACATGCCGAAGAAGTGCGTGAGGCCTTGATGCAAGCCTGGAAAACGGGAGACACCACGGCACAAAAGGGGCTACAAAAAGAGCTGAACAAGACAGAGAAGCAAATCCGCAAAATCCAGTCGGAGATTGTCAATGTGGAACAGGTGCTGAAACGCCTGGATAAAGCCACACCGAAAGAGTTGCAGCAGACGCTGCGCCGCCTTGAAAAAGATTTGAAAAATATAGAACGAGGCAGCAGTGCATGGGACGAACAGACTCGCAAAATCAAGGCGGTGCGCACAGAACTTGCCAAAATCAAGGCTGAGACTAAAGAACAATCCAACCTGTGGGAACGCTTTGCCAAGAAGATGTTTGACTGGGGCGCTGCCCTGCAGGTCGTTTTCGGCGCAATAACCGGCATCACTTTCACCGCTCGCAAGGCTGTCGATGCCTATGCCGAGATGGAGCAGGAAATGGCCAATGTGCGGAAGTTTACCGGCATGACTGCCGAGCAAGTTGAAGATCTGAATGAGGAATTCAAGCGAATGGACACTCGCACAAGCCGTGAGGGCTTGAACCAACTCGCACAAGAGGCAGGCCGCTTGGGTAAATCCTCGAAAGAGGATGTGCTGGGCTTTGTCCGTGCTGCCGATCAAATCAACGTCGCCCTCGACGATCTCGGTGAGGGAGCCACGCTAACGCTCTCAAAACTTACAGGTCTGTTTGGTGATGAGGAGCGCTACGGTACTGAACAGGCTTTGCTCAAAGTGGGTTCGGTCATCAACGAATTGTCTCAAAACTGTTCGGCATCGGCTCCATATATCGCTGAGTTTGCCAGCCGCCTTGGTGGAACTGGTGCACAGGCAAAGATGTCGGTGCAACAGATTATGGCCTATGGTGCAGTGCTCGACTCGGCACAACAAAAAGTGGAGGCATCCTCTACCGCTCTGTCGCAACTTATCGTCAAACTCTATCGCGACCCTGCGAAATATGCCGCCGCAGCAGGACTTGACGTGAAGAAATTCACAGAGCTGATGAAAAACGACGCCAATGAAGCTGTACTGACTCTGTTAGAGACGCTGAACAAGGCCGGTGGCATGGATGTGCTGGCACCTATGTTCGCCGAAATGGGCGAGAATGGGGCCCGCTCGATTCAGACGCTCTCTGTTCTCGCGGGCAAGATTGATGAGGTGAGGGCACAACAAGAAGTCGCGAACCAAGCATTCGAAGAAGGCACGTCGGTCACGAAGGAGTTCAATGTGCAGAATAACACTGTGCAGGCCGGACTCGAAAAGGCAAAAAAGCACTTCAATGAAATCGCTGTCCAACTGGGGCAGCAGTTGTTGCCCGTGATGAGGTATGCCATCACAAGTTCATCCGCATTGATGAAAGTTATTTCCGGAACTGTAAATTTCTTCACTCAACATTGGAGGTTAATCGTGTCACTAACAGCCGGAATTGCGGCCTACAATGTGGTTGTACATTGGGCTATCATCCAGCAAAAACTGTGGAACGCGGCAGTCGCGATTGGCAATGCTCTTATGGCTACAGGCAAGATTGTTGTCCTCGCGTTGAAATCAGCCGTCTTGTTGTTGTTCGGCCAAATTGAAAGGGCTCGTAAAGCGTGGATTGCAATGAATGCCGTGATGAATACCAACCCATGGGCGATGTTGGCTGCTGTCATTGCTACCGTCGCAACCGCTCTCTACTTATACACCCGTCGTGTAAGTGAGGCGGAAGCCGCTCAAAGAGCTTTGAACAAAATCAAAGATGATGCCCGCGAGAAAATGGTTGATGAGGTGAACAAGATAAATCGACTCCGTGATGCTGCAAAGGATGAGCGCCTTTCTTTGGATGAGCGAAGAGAGGCCGTGCGCAAACTCAATGACATTATCCCGGATTACAATGCGCAACTCGACGCGACTTCGGGCAAATACAGAGAAAATAAAAAGGCACTTGACGACTACTTGTTGTCCCTTACTCGGAAGTACGAGTTGGAAGGAGCCAAGGAAATGCTTGCCGAGCTGGGAAAGGAAAAAGCAGCTGCACAAACCGCGGTGAATGAGGCTCAAAAAAATGTTGACGCAGCGTCTAAAGCCGGTCGTGGCTATACCTATACGACCTCGTGGGGTGCCGTAGGTAACACGAGTGTTGATGTGCAGGAACATGCCGCCAGTCAATTGCGCTCGGCAAATGCGGCATATAACAATGTCGTGGCAAAGGAAAAAGCAATCCTTTCCACTTATGGGGTAGACTTGGAAAAAGATGCTGTTAGAGGTTCCTCGAGTGAAGGAACTGCCTCCGGTAGCGGTGGAGGTGGCGGGTCTTCCTCCTCTGAGAAATCAGGTCGGGGCGGTAGTAAGAAAACGGAGGACAAGTTCAAATCCGAGAAGGACTGGCGGGAGCAACAGATTGCCCTCGCCAAGATTGCCTACTTCAAGGGTGAGACCGACTACGAGCAGCACCAACAGCGGCTGGAGCAAATCGACATGGAGTATGCCGAGAAACTTCTGGAGCGAACCGACCTCACCGAAAACGAGCGTCTCGATGCGCAAGCCAAATACTGGGAGGCGAAAAACAAACTTGACAAACGTGCCCAGGCAAAGACTATCGCCGATGAGAATGAGGCCTACGAGGATCTGCGCCGGCAGGTGCAGGATGATTACCTCCAGAACCGCATATCAAAGGAAACATTCGATATGCAGATGGAGAATATCGAGTTCGCCCACCTGCGGGCTTTGACGCAGCTAACCAAGGAGGGAACCGAGGAACGGCGCCGCGCGGAGGAAACCTATCGCCAGCGACTCGTTGCAGACCAACAGAAGCGACAAAAGGCGTATGCCGACAAGGAGAAAGCGCACCAAGAGAAACTGAAGCAGATGTGGGATAAGTACTTTGTCACTGATGACGAGACAAAGCAACTGCAGTACAACGCCGCTCTGACCCTGCTCGATGAGGTCTATAAATCCGAACTGGCCAAGTGTGCCGGCAACAACGAGAAGAAGTTGGAATTGGACAAGCGGTATGCCCAGGCAAAGAAGAAACTCTACGACGAAATCTTCAGTAATGAGAAGAATGACCAGAAGACGTGGGAGCAATGGATTGGCTCTGCCCTTGACAAAATATTCGGCGAGGGCACTTGGGCGAAGTATGGCGAAACGGTCAAACAGGCCTTCGCCTCGATGACCTCGATGATGCAAAGCTTCAACCAACTGGCGCAAGCCGAGGCGGAAATCAAGATTGCCCGACTTGAAAAACAGTATGACCGCGAAATCTCTATGGCAGAAGGCAACAACCGCAAGGTGAAAGCCCTCGAACGCAAAAAAGAGAAAGAGACGGCACGCATCAAGGCCGAGGCGCAGCGCAAGGAGTTCGCCCAGCAGGTGATGAATGCCATCTCCTCAACGGCACTCGCCGCCATCAATGCTTACGCCAGCGCGTCGAAAATTGCCTGGTGGCTCGGTCCCGTGGCTGCAGAACTTGCACTCGCTGCCGGTGCGGTGCAGGTAGCCGCCATCAAGAAGCAGCAGGAGCTGACACCCTATATCCGCCACACCGCCTACGAGGGTCTGGATCTGATCCCCTCCTCCATCCTCATGAGCGGGATCGAGGTGGACCTCTTCACCATGTGGCAGAGGGAGTTCATCTTAAAGCAGGGGCTGGCCAAGATCAAGGATTCCGGCGAGTACGATTACATCCTCATCGACGCGCCGCCTACCCTGGGCTGTTGGGTCATGAACATCATGTGCGCCTCGGACTACCTCATTATCCCCGTGGAGGCATCCCCCTGGGGTCTGTTCGGTCTGGCTAACCTCTTTGAATTCTACGAGAAGCTGGAGCGCATCGCCCCCGAGCTGAAGATCATGGGCGTAGTGGTCACCAAGGCCAACGAGCGCAAGAACCAGTTCAAGCAGGCCATTGAAGTGCTGG
>CALGCG010000124.1 GCA_937884485.1 uncultured Bacteroidales bacterium | reverse complement strand
ATGGCGGGGTTCTGGTGCACCATGAGGCTCAGCTTCTCGTCGACGGTCAGGTGCTGCACGAGCCATTCCACCCTGGAGTCGAGGCTGAGGGTGGTGTCCTGCCAAGGGAAAGTCTGCGCCAAAACGGGGCGGAACGATGTCAGTATCAGTACTGTCGCTATGTAGAGGAGTCTGCCTTTCATACTGCAAAGATAGCAAAAAATCCAAAAATGGAAAAAACTTTCCCGAGGACCAGTTTTTTTTTGTATTTTTGCAAACCGAACCGAAGGCGTCGTTCGCCTTCTAATATATTAATATTGTGAGCAAACGGACGATTTTTACCAGCCGCATGAAGATGGCAGACATGATAGCGTCGAACTACGACCTTATCCTGATGCTGCCGCGTTTCGGCATTCCGCTGGGCTTTGGCGAGAAGAGCGTGAAAGATGTGTGCCGCGAGCGCGGAGTGGACGAGAATTTCTTCCTGACGGTGTGCAACATATACAGCTTCGACGACTACCGCCCCGACGACGAGGAGGTGGCCAACATCGACCACCGCCTGGTGGTGGAGCACCTGCAGGCCACCCACCGCTACTACATCGAGGACCGTCTGCCCCACATGCAGCGCCACCTCGACCATGTGGCCGAAAGCGCTGGCGACCAGAGTGCTGCCGTGCTGAAGAAGTATTTCGCCGACTACTGCCGCGAGGTGCGCGACCATGTGCGCCGCGAGGAGCGCAACCTGGCCAATATGGTCAGCAACCTTGCCGACGGCGAGCCGCTGAGCAAGGCCGTCAGCGAGAACTACGTGAAGAGCCACGACAACATCAAGGACAAGCTCTCCGACCTCACGCAGATTATCTACAAGTACATCCCCGGCGAACGCCTCAACGAGGAGATGATGGAGCTGGTGTTCGACATCATGCAGCTCAGCCGCGACCTGGAGAAACACGCCATGATTGAGGAGCTGCTCCTCATGCCGCCGGAGGACTACGACCTCAGCGACCGCGAGCAGGAGGTCCTCGTGCTGGTGGCCCAGGGCCTCAGCAGCAAGGAGATTGCCGCCAGACTCAACATCGCCGTCAATACCGTCAACACCCATCGCAAGAGCATCACCAAGAAGACCGGTATCAAGTCCGTGGCCGGTCTGGCCGTGTATGCCATGCTGAAAAAGAATTAGGAAATCAGGAATTAGAAATATAAGAAAATGAAGTATTTCAAATACGTACGAATCGTTCTCGCCGCGCTGATGCTCTTCTGCATCACGGCGCTGCTGCTCGACACCACCGACGGCGCCGTGCTGCGCCATTGGCTGGGCTGGATGCCCAAGGTGCAGTTCCTGCCTGCCGTGCTGGCACTCAACGTGGTGATGGTCGTGGCCATCCTGCTGGTGACCCTCCTCATCGGTCGCCTCTATTGTTCCATCGTCTGCCCCATGGGCATCTTCCAGGACATCTTCACCTGGTTCCACAAGCTCATCTTCGGCAAGAAGCGCCCCTTCCGCTACCGCAAGCCCGCCAACTGGCTGCGCTACATCGTCCTGGCGCTCTTCGTGCTGCTGATGGTCTTCGGCCTCAACTCCATCGCGGCCCTCATAGCCCCCTATAGCGCCTACGCCCGCATGGTGACCCACATCCACTCCACGGGCCTGCCGCTGGTCGTCGCCATCGTCACCCTCGTGGTCATTGGCCTCATGAGCTTCATGTACGGCCGCCTGTGGTGCAACACCATCTGCCCCGTGGGCTCGCTGCTGGGCCTGGTGAGCAAGTTCCGCCTCTTCGGCATCAAAATTGACGCCGACAAGTGCGTCTCCTGCCGCAAGTGCGAGCATGGCTGCAAAGCCATGTGCATCAATATCGACGACCACACCGTCGACCACTCCCGCTGCGTCGACTGCTGGGCCTGCATGGCCAACTGCAAGCTGGGCGCCGTCAGCCTGGGCCGCCTCTCCGGCAAACCCGGAACCTCCGGCAAACCCGGAACCCCCGGAAACTCCGGAAACTCCGGAGAACCCGGTAGCCCCTCCGACCCCTCGCGCCGCAAGTTCGTGGCCACCACCGTGGCCGTCGGCGCCGCCGCCACCCTCCACGCCCAGGAGCAGAAACTCGACGGCGGCCTGGCCGTCATCGAGGACAAGCAGGTCCCCGACCGCCAGCTCCCCCTCAAGCCCGCCGGTGCCATCAGCCTCAAGAACTTCGAGAGCCGCTGCACCGCCTGCCAGCTCTGCGTCAGCAAGTGCCCCGAACACGTCCTGCGCCCCTCCACGGGCCTCACCACCCTCCTCCAGCCCTACATGGCCTTCGACCAAGGCTATTGCCGCACGGCCTGCACCCGCTGCAGCGAGGTGTGTCCCACCGGCGCCATCCAGCCCATCGCCCACGAGCAGAAGACCGCCATTTCCATCGGCCACGCCGTGGTGCTGCCGGACAACTGCATCGGTTGCGGCGCCTGCGCACGCCATTGCCCCTCGGCGGCCATCAGCATGGTCGACGGCAAGCCCGCCGTCAACGAGGCCCGTTGCCTCGGCTGCGGCGCCTGCGAGTACTACTGCCCCGCACGCCCCGTGACGGCCATCTACGTCGAAGGCCGCGAACGTCACGTTGAAATATGATAATAAACAATATAACAATAAAGAAATAAAAAAAAAACAGTAACAACCCATGAGTAACATCTCTGAAAAAGTCAACGAAGCCGTCAAATATGTCGGCACCTGGAAATTCTGGAAGGAACTGATCATCATGACCCTCGGCATGATGGTCACCGCCGCCGCTGTCTACTACTTCCTCGTACCCTCCAAACTCATCATCGGTACCATCTCCGGTCTCTCCATCGTCCTCTCCAACATCTTCACCGGCGGTCAAGGCCTCGGCACCTGGATCATGTGCATCAACATCGTCCTGCTCATCATGGCCTTCCTGCTCATCGACAGCGAGTTCGGCTTCAAGACCGTCTACACGGCCCTCATCCTCGGCCCCCTGACCGACTTCTGGGACGCCGTCTTCCCCTGGCAGAACATTGCCAACGCCAACCTCGTCACCGGCACCCCCTCCGTCATGGGCGACCCCTGGCTCGACCTCTGCTGCTTCGTGCTGCTGCTCAGCGCCTCCCAGGCCCTGATGTTCAGCATCAACGCCTCCACCGGCGGCCTCGACATCCTGGCCAAGATTGTCAACAAGTTCCTCCACTTCGACATCGGAGCCTCCGTCTCCATCGCCGGCGCCGTCATCTGCTGCACCGCCTTCTTCATCAACGACTTCCGCATGGTGGTCATCGGCCTCATCGGCACCTGGATCAACGGCCTCGTGGTCGACTACTTCACCGCCACCCTCAACAACCACAAGCGCCTCTGCATCGTCTCCAAGGAGCACGAGCGCATCCGCCAGTACATCATCAACGAGCTGCACCGCGGCTGCACCCTCTACGAGGTCACCGGCGGCTACAGTGGCGAGAAGAGCATCGAGCTCGAGGTGCTCCTCACCAAGGACGAGTTCAGCAAGATCCTCGGCTGGATGAAGGACAACAAAATCGAGGCCTTCTCCACCGCCGGCAACGTCAGCGAGGTCTACGGCTTCTGGTCCAGCGGCAAGAAGCGCAAAGCCCGCAAAGAAATCATCGACAAGAGATAAGGTTTTAAAGTAACGGCGAATTATGCTAATTAAACGAAGCTACGCGGGCCAATTCAAGGCGAATTACTCGAATGCCTCCGAGTGTTGTCCTTCGTTGTCCCTGTTGTCGTGGAAAGCATGCCAACCTGCCGCGCGAAGCAAGCGGCATTCGCGTAATTAGCCTGCAATTGAATATCAGAGACAGACAATTTGCCAAATTAGAATAATTCGCCGTTAAATCAATAAGTTATGGACAGACGACAATTCCTCAAAGGCCTCTCCGGGGCCGTCGTGGCGGGCGCCGCGATGGCCGCCGGGTGCGACAACCCCAACTCCGTCGCCGCCGAGGGCTACACCCCCGGCGAGGTGCCTACCGACAAGATGACCCTCCGCCCCGACGCCCACGGCGTCCAGGTATCGCTCCTGGGCTTCGGCATGATGCGCCTGCCCGTCGAAGGTGGCGGCGACCTCCGCTCCAACCCCGACGCCAAGCTCGACCAGGAGGCCATCAACCAGATGGTGGACTACGCCATCGCCCACGGCGTCAACTACTTCGACACTGCCCCGGTCTACCTCAAGGGTATGTCCGAGGAGGCCACGGGCATAGCCCTCAGCCGTCATCCGCGCGACAAATGGCTCATCGCCACCAAGATGTCCAACTTCCGCGACTGGAGCTACGAGGCCAGCATCAAAATGTACCACCAGAGCTTCGAGAAACTCCGCGTGGACACCATCGACTACTACCTCCTCCACTCCTTCGGCGCCCCCGGCGATTTCGACAAGCGCTTCGTCGACAACGGCGTGCTCGACTTCCTCCTCAAGGAGCGCGAGGCCGGACGCATACGCAACCTCGGATGGTCGTTCCACGGCGTACAGGAGGAATTCGACAAGGTCGTCGCCCTCCACGACAAGTACCATTGGGACTTCGCCCAGATACAGATGAACTACGTCGACTGGCACTACGCCCACGAGATTGAGGAAGAGAACGTCAACGCTGAGCACCTATATAACTCCCTCGACGCGCGCCAGATCCCCATCGTCATCATGGAGCCCCTCCTCGGCGGCCGCCTCGGCACCCTCAACGACCACATGGCCTCGCTCCTCAAGGAGCGCGAACCCAACCGCTCGCTGGCCTCCTGGTCGTTCCGCCACCTGGGCATGTACCCCCGCATCATGACCGCCCTCAGCGGCATGAACCTCATGGAACACCTGCAGGACAACATCCGCTCCAGCTCCCCCGCCGAACCCCTCAGCGCCGACGAACTGGCCCTCCTCGACCGCGTGGCCGACGAGTTCGCCCACTTCCCCGCCATCCCCTGCACCTCGTGCCAGTACTGCATGCCCTGCCCCTACGGCCTCGACATCCCCGGCATCTTCGCCCACTACAATAAGTGCCTCTCCGAGGGCAACATCGCCACCGAGGGCACCGTCGAGCAGCAGGAGTTCCGCCGCGCCCGCCGCGCCTACCTCACCTCCTACGACCAGAGCATCGACCGCCTCCGCCAGGCCGACCATTGCATCGACTGCGGCGAGTGCCTCACCCATTGCCCCCAGAAGATCCAGATCCCCACCAAGATGCACATGATCGAGGATTACACCAACAAGCTCAAAGATTCGTTGGTATGAAATCTTTGAAAAAACGCATAACCTATGGCTACATCATCGGATTCACACTTACGCTTGTCTTAATGGTTGTGTCATTATACCAGCAACCGCTTGAAAGACTCGTTGGTAAGACATTTTTGGTAATCCTCGTAGTTATTATGGTGCTCATTGGAACAGTGCTGTGTGGAGGTAGATTTGGAGGTGGTTTAATAGATGAATGGGAAAAAAGGGAAGAAAGCCTCAAAACCCATGTCTATAAAAACGGTAAGGAATTGAAACAAGACAAAAAAGGTAATATTTTAAAAACAAAAAAATGAACCTATTAATGATTGGCACCTGGGAGATTGTCGCCGTCATCCTCATCATCCTGTTGCTCTTCGGCGGCAAGAAGATTCCCGAAATGATGAAAGGCCTCGGCAAAGGCGTCAAGAGCTTCAAAGACGGCATGAACGGTGTCGACGAAGTGAAAAAAGAGGATGAGAAAAGTGAAACGAAATAATTTTCAATTTTCAATTCTCAATTTTCTATCCGCTTGACCTTCTGGGACCACCTCGACGTTCTGCGCCGGCACATCTGGCGCATGCTTGTGGCCGCGCTGGTGGCCATGGTGGTCTGTTTCTGTTTCAAAGAGACCCTCTTCGACGTCGTCCTCTATCCCAAGCCCGATTTCCTGCGGCTCATCAACGTCGACATCGCGCAGCAGTTCCTCACCCACATGCGGGTGGCCCTGCTCGTGGGCCTGCTCCTCGTAGCCCCCTATCTCATCTACGAACTCTTCTCTTTCGTGGCCCCCGGCCTCTATGCTGCCGAACGGCGCCTGGCCGTGCGCGCCCTCCTCGGCGCCTGCCTGCTGTTCTATGGCGGCGTGGCACTCAACTACTTCGTTATCTTCCCCTTCACGGTCCGTTTCCTCGGCTCCTACCAGGTGAGCGGCGAGGTGCAGAACCTCATCTCCCTCACCTCCTATGTCGACCTCCTGCTGGTCATGAGCTTCGTCCTCGGCGTGGTCTTCGAGCTGCCGGTGCTCTGCTGGCTGCTGGCCAAGATGGGGCTCCTCAAGGCCGGTGCCATGGCGCGTTACCGGCGCCATGCCGTCGTGGCCATTGTCATCGTCGGCGCCGTCATCACCCCCACCGGCGACCCCTTCACCCTCGCCCTGGTCTCCCTGCCCGTCTACCTGCTCTACGAGCTTAGTATCCAGATAGTAAAACGAGTGAATAAATGATAATCAACACCCCCTCTTGTAGAGACGCGGCATGCCGCGTCTCTACAGAGAGAACATAAAATGCACCATATGAAAAAAATCCTCCTCCTCGCCGTCGTTTCCATTTTCGGTTTCCAATTCTCGATTGCCCACGCCCAGTGCGCCGAGGCGCTGAAGCAGTATGCCGCGCGCTACCCGCAGGCGCAGCGCGAGGACCTCTACAAGCTTGTCTTCCAGGACCTCTACGGCCCTGGCCACCTGCTGACCGACTCCGCCGCCGCCATGCGCTACATCTCCGCCGAGGTGGCGCAGATGAGCGACACGGCCTACCCCAAGTACATGCGCAGCGTCGACGACGGCCCCTTCCCGCTCTACGAATACACGCTCTGCGACAGCGCTTTCGTGCGGGTGAACCTTGTTTTGGTCAAACGTGGTGTGATTTCACTCCCGGAGCTCGTCTCCGCCGTCATGCGGAGCGCCGAGGGCATGGTGACTCCTGATTCCAAGTTTGTTATGAGCCACAGCGCCGCCTTCAAGGCCGCCTGCGACCCCCACTACCGCATTGTCCGACGCGACATCTTCGAGCGCGAGTTCTTCCGTCCGATTCAGCTCTCGCTCATCGTCGGCCCCGTCCATTAGCATACCGATGTAGGTGCCTGCCGACGTACGTCCTGCGTTGTCGGTCACTTTTCATATTGTGAAAAACTTACCATCCACCTATCATCTCCTACCGTGGCAGGTCATAGGCAGGAGATGGGTGGGAGTTCATTAGAAGTTGGGAAGAAGATGATACCTCTTCATTGCTGATTCACAGGCTTTTTCGGATGGCTTTTTTTGGGGGGGGACTATCCGAGGTTTTTTGCCGTTGTTTCCCCTGCTGCCTCCCACCGTCGACGTGCATCGGCGGCAGAGGGCAGGGAGGTCATCGGTACTGGTTTTCAGACTATCTGATATGTAGTTTCTTTGCCACTTTGCCCAGTGGAGTATGCACATGGACAATATATACGCCCGAAGGCCAACCATGCACTTCGATTGTTGCGGAATTTCCATTTGCTTGCAGCTCTGCCAGTTTGTGTCCGCCGGCATCGTATACTTCTAAACAGCTCATTCCGTTACTTGACCGTACTTCAACCTCCTTGCTGGCAGGGTTTGGAGACAAGGTGACAAAGCCGCTTTGAGTGTCTGGCTTTTCTGCCCCTACGGGACCGGAGCCAGGTTCCGGTTGTGGCGGCTTGGGTGTAAGTATTGGGAAAATAATAGCATAATCCTGCTCTACACTCCAACTCAACCATTCCCGTCTATTAATGGAGTCTCTGCATATCATTATAACATTCTGTGGTGGGCAATCCGTGGGCTGATAGAGAGAGAAGCCAATCAAGGACTGCCACATATATCTATAGTTAGTATCCGGGGGTCCTCCATTCACCCAAGGATTCTCCCCAAATAGTTCTATCATGCGGGATGTTTTGCCGACAAAAAAAGAATCTATTACAACTACCGGTGTGTCAAAATAGCTTTCGATAACCCGGCAGAATTTATCTAGTGGGTCGAGCCACGAGTAGCCGATATTATCGGGCGTTACGCTGAAGATGTAATAGGGATCCCTGAGGTGACACTTGGCCTGTCGAATTACCTGAAGTGTGTCGGCTTGCTTTAGGTACAATCGAACAAATTCATAGTTTTCGTCCGGGATAAACTGAGGAATAGGATTGTCGACTGCTACCCCGCATGCAATCCCATATATAGTAAGAGGCTTTTCTGTCGTCATCCCAAACGCTCTATCTTCCTCAGTGCAATTATGAATAGTTACGTATCCTGTTTCACTAAGACCATAGTGCATGGTATCCAGATTGTAATTGTCGCCACCCCAACAATTATAAAACCAACGGTCTAAGGGTCTTGTGATAGTGTCCTGAGTGTGAGCCGGAATCCAGGCCATCACCATGGAGGCAAAACAAATAATAATTTTCTTCATAAGGATGGAATATTATGTTGATACTTTTTGTTCTTGAGTGATGCTTGTGAGTGAAGTGTTTAATAATGATTATGTTATCGGACGTCTGTCATGTCCCTTTATTGAGGCAAATATAGTAAAAAAAATTGATATGGCAGCCGTTTTTTTTTTCTTTTTTCTGTTTTTCCGTAATTTTTTTTCGTATTTTTGCAGTCTGTTTAATGAATATATATAAATTGCTACGATATGAATATTAGACGTATAGCGATGTTGATGCTGTTGCCGGGAGTGTTCCTGCTTTCGGGATGCGTGGAAATGGTGGCGTTGGCCATGGAGGCCGAGGCGCAGGAGCGCGAGGCCGAACGGCAGGCGCAGGCCGAGGCAGAAGAGGAGTCGCCGATGCCGAAGAATGTCATCCTCATTGTGGGCGACGGCATGGGCGTGCCGCAGGTCTATGCCTCGGTGGTTGCCGAGCGCGGCAACAATTCGGCCTTCCTGCGTTTCCCCTACAGCGGTTTTTCGCGCACCTACTCGCGCAACAAGTACCGCACCGACTCCGCCGCCGGCGGCACGGCGTTGACCACGGGCCACAAGGTGGACAACTACCACGTCAACTGGGGTCCCGACTCGGCGCGCTATGAGACTATCTTCGACGACGCCAAACGTGCGGGCATGAGCACGGGTTTCGTGGTTACCAGCAGCGTGCTCGACGCCACGCCCGCCGCCACCTACGGCCATGTGCCCTACCGCAAGATGTTCGACACGCTGAGTCTGCAGATGGCTCAGTGCCAGCACGATGTGATGATTGGCGGCGGCCGTAAGTATTTCTTCACGCAGAACCGCAAGGACGGTCTGAGTCCGCTGGACACCCTGGCGCGGCGCGGCTACACGGTGGTCACCACCCTCGACAGCATGAACCGCTTCGGCGGCGAGAAGCTGGTGGCGCTGCTCTACGAGGGCGACCCGCTGACGGCACCCTCGCGCGGCAATATGCTGGAGCAGGGCGCCAAGAAGGCCATCGCCCTCCTCAGCCGCAACGACATGGGCTTTGCCCTGATGATTGAGGGGTCGCAGATTGACTGGGCCTGCCACAACAACGACTCGGCCTATATGCGTGCCGAGCTGGCCGACTTCGAAGAGATGCTGCATGCCGTGATCGACTATGCGCAGCGCGACGGCCAGACCCTCGTCGTCGTCACCGCCGACCACGAGACCGGCGGCGTGACCCTCCCCGACGGCGACATCGAGAAGGGTCAGAACGACGTGCGCTACCTCTGGGGCAGCCACACGGGCTGCATGGTGCCCGTCTTCGCCCTGGGTCCCGGAGCGCAGTATTTTTCTGGTATCCAAGAGAATATCGATATCCCGGAGAAGATCCGGTGGTTGATGGGGATCGGTAATATGTAAATGAAGAATAAAGAATGATTAAATTCTGTGTACGACTGGTGCAACGGTGGCTCCCGGAGCCATTCATCTTTGCTATCCTGCTGACTTTCGTGGCGGCCATCCTGGCCATGCCCATCTGCCGCCAGACCCCCCTGGAGGTGGTGGAGAACTGGGGCGGGGGCGTGTGGAACCTGCTGGCCTTCGCCATGCAGATGGCGCTGGTGCTGGTGTGCGGCAGCACGCTGGCGGCGGCGCCGAGCGTGAAGCGCGGCATCGCGGCGCTGGCACGCATCCCCAAGAGTCCCGCCGCGGCCATCGCCCTGGTGACCGTCGTCTCGGCCCTGGCCTGCTGGCTCAACTGGGGCTTCGGCCTCATCGTGGGCGTCATCTTCGCCAAGGAGATCGCCCGTCAGCTGAGCGGCGTGGACTACCGTTTGCTCATCGCCTCGGCCTATAGTGGCTTCGTGGTGTGGCATGCCGGCCTCTCGGGCTCCATCCCCTTGACCATGGCCACGCCCGGCGAGGCCCTGGCCAAGGCCACCAATGGCGCCCTGACGGCCCCGGTGCCCGTCAGCCAGACCATCCTCGACCCGCACAACATCGTCATGGTGCTGCTGGTCATCGTGGCCATCACCGTGGCCAACACCCTGATGCACCCCAAGACGGGTGCCGTGGTGGTGGACCCGGCTTTGCTGGAGGAAGCTTCGGAAGTTCCGGAAACTACGGAAAATCCGGGGGGAAAGACCCCGGCGCAGCGCATGGAGCACAGCCCCATCCTCTCGTGGGCCATCGCGCTGATGCTGGCGGCCTATCTGGTGGTGAAGCTGGTGTTCCGCGGGGCTACGCTCGACCTGGGCATCGTCATCATGATCTTCCTGGCCCTGGGCCTGATGCTGCACGGCACGCCGCTGGCCTATGTGCGCGCCTTCGGCAAGGCCGCCACGGGCGCGAGCGGCATCATCCTGCAGTTCCCCTTCTACGCGGGCATCATGGGCATCATCACCGGCGTGGGCGAGAGCGGCATCTGCATGGGTACCGTCATCGCCGACGGCTGCATCCGCATCAGCAATCCCACCACCTATCCGCTGCTGACCTTCCTCTGCGCGGCGCTGCTGAACATGTTCGTTCCTTCGGGCGGCGGCCATTGGGCCATCCAGGCCCCCATCATGTTCACCGCCGGCGCCGACCTGGGGGTGGACCCGGGCCTGACGGGCACCGCCATTGCCTGGGGCGATGCGTGGACCAACCTCATACAGCCCTTCTGGGCGTTGCCGGCGCTGGCCATCGCCAAGCTCTCGGCGCGCGACATCATGGGCTATTGCCTGGTGGACCTCTTCATTACGGGGGCCATCATCTGCGGAGGCCTGGTGGTGTGGGCGCTGTGACAGTTATGAGTTATGAGTTAAGAGTTATGAGTTAAGAGTTATGAGTTAGGGGTTGAGAGGGGGATTTTAATTTTCAATTTTCAAGTAGAGAAATGTTCGAGAACGTCATTAAACACTATCCTGATTTCCCGAAGCCGGGAATCGACTTTATCGATGTGCTGCCTTTCCTGCAGGACAAGGAGGCTTTTGCCGAGGCCGTGCGAGAGATCGACCGCCTGACGACGGCGCCCAATGTGGCCACCGTCGAGGCCCGCGGGTTCCTCTTTGCGGCGCCGCTGCTGTCGGTGAGCGACCATGTGAAGACCATCGTGCCCTTCCGCAAGAAAGGCAAGCTGCCCCATGCCGAGGGCGACCTGGTGAGGGTGGAAATCATGAAGGAATACGGCAGCGACGAGCTTTTCTACCGCCTGAGCGACTTCGCGGCGTGCGAGACGAATGGCGATTATGTCGACGTGACCCTCTTCGACGACCTGCTGGCTACCGGCGGCACGGTGAAGGGCATAGTGGATTCGCTGCAGCAGCAGACCATCGAGGGGCGCAGGATACGCATCAAGGAGTTCATCTTCCTGGTGGAACTGCCCGCCCTAGGTGGACGCAGGATACTGGAGCCGGTGGCCCCGGTGCACTCGCTGCTGAGTCTCGAAGGGGTGGAGTAGTTTTTACACCATGGCCACGATGACCACGATGAGGAGGGTGATGCAATAGACCACCTTGAGGAGGGTGCCGGTGATGAAGCCGATGAAGGCGCCGACGCCCGCGCGGAAGGCAGGCTGGAAGTCCTGCTGCTTGATGTATTCGCCCACGAGGGCGCCGATGAAGGGCCAGAAGACCATGCCCAGCAGGCCCGTGGGCCCGAAGGGAAGGCCGAAGAAGGAGACGATGAGTCCGATGTTGCAGCCCCAGATGCCGTATTTGCTACCTCCGAAACGCTTGGTGGAGATGGCGGGGATGACGTAGTCCAGGATGGTGATGAAGACGGCCACGGCGGCGGTGACGATGAGCAGCGTGGGGGAGTTGGCTACCCAGGGGGTGAAGCCCGCCAGGAGGAGTCCGACCCAGCTGATGGGAGGTCCCGGCAGACCGGGAGCGACGGAACCGATGATGCCTACCACGAGGCAGACGAAGGCCATGATGATGAGAAAGACGTTCATTTTGGTTTAAGGTTTTAGGTTTAAAGTTTAAGGGTTGGAGCGCCGGCGTCTCGCCGGCATGTTTTTTTTCAAGATTTAAGGTTGTTTTGGGTCAGCTGGTTGAAGAGGTCGTCGAAGAGGCGGCGGAGGCGGGGTTCGTCGTGGATGAGGGCGCGGAGGTCGGCCAGGGGGGCGGCATTGGGGGAGGCGTCGCCCATCCAGAGGCGTATGTATCCGCCTTCGGCGTATTTCTCGTGCAGGTGGTCGAGGGTGCGCTGCCAATGGCCTTCGCGGTCGAGTTCGGGGTAGTGGCTGAGGCCGTACTCGATGGTGCGGCGGACGATGGTTTCGGGTTCGATGTCGCGGTCGGCTTCGGCGATGATCATGCCGAGGGTGGAGCGCGGCGGCGTGGTGGCGGAGGCGCGATGGTCCTCGGCGGCCTGGGCGATGAGTTCCACTTCCTCCTCGCTGAACCAGCGGCGGAGGTTACGGTCGGCGCGGATGATGCGTCCGGAGGCCAGGTGGTGCACCTCGCGGCCCTCGCAGATGCCGATGTCGTGCATGGCGGCGGCGGCGTAGGTTAGAGTGGGTAGTGGGTAGTGGATAGTGGGTAGCATGGCCATGCTGCGGGCGATGACGCGGCGGATGTGGTCGGGACGGTGGGCGGCGTCGTAATGCTCGTGGCGGGGGAGGATGTCGTTCTCGACGTAGGCCTTGAGGTCGGCGGGGATGTCGTCGTAGCGCCACCACTCGTAGGCGTCGCGCGGCGAGCCGTCGGGCATGTAGATGATGCCGCAGTAGACGAAGCCTTCCTTCTCGAGGATATGGTGCATGGGGCGGTTGCTGTGGTGGGTGTCCACGCGGAGGTAGTCGCAGAGGCCCTTGATGTGGCGGAAGACGATGTCGGCGATGCCGTGGGCGCCGGGCATGGCCGCCAGGCGGTGGAGGGTGCTGTAGGGGCGGTCGGGGGTGACCCAACGGCCGTGGTCGATGTAGGAGTAGGTGGGCTCGATGCCGGGCACGAGGGCGAAGGTTGCCTCACCCCTGGCCCCTCTCCCAGGGAGAGGGGAGGCTGTCGCGGGTTGTTGCTGGCGGGGCCCCTCTCCTTGGGAGAGGGGTTGGGGTGAGGCTTCCACTATATAAGATACTCCGCGGCGGATGTCCTCCTCGATGTCCTCGCGGGTGGGGTAGCCGACCCATTGCGCCATGTTGCCGTCGGCGCGCATGACGCTGCGCGAATGGTCATACATGCGGAGGATGAGGTCGATGTCGTCGGGTGTGCTTTTACGTATCATGTCAGGGATAACGCCAAAATGGCAGTTTTATTGTGTTGGCACAATATTTGATTGGCTATCTACGTTATACCGATTGATATGTTAGAAAACCTCGGACTCTTCGGCCTCTTCCTGGCGTGCCTGCTGTCGGCCACCATCATTCCCTTCTCGTCGGAGGCGATAGTGGCTGCCGCCATGTACATCGGCTATCCGGTGTGGGTCATTGTGCTGGTGGCCTCGCTGGGCAATACCGCCGGCGGCATGATCAGCTTCTATATGGGCTGGCTGTGCAAGTGGGAGTGGCTGGAGAGGTGGTTCAAGGTGAAGCGGGAGAAGATTGAGGGTTTCAGGAAACATATAGAGAAGTACGGCGAGTGGGCGGCGTTGCTGACGTGGCTGCCCATTGTGGGCGACCCGCTGGCCATAGCCATGGGATTCATGAGGCTGAATCCGCTGTGGACATGTATCATCATGTTCGTGGGCAAGTTGCTGCGATACTTCGTGTCGTCGTATCTGCTGGGGTTGACAAACTGGTTTTAAGTTTTGAGTTTTGAGTTTTAAGTATTAAGTATTAAGTTTTGAGTTTTAAGTATTAAGTATTAAGATATATATGGAAAAGCATCTGCATATTGTGGCGTTCAACGTGCCGTGGCCTGCCAACTACGGCGGGGGGATTGATGTGTTCTATCGCCTGAAGGCGTTGGCGGAGCACGGCGTGCGCATCCACCTGCATTGCTTCGACTACGGACGCGGTCCGGCGGCGGAGTTGGAGCGTTGGTGCGAGGAGGTGCACTACTACCGTCGCGACATGTCGCCCCTGCGGATGCTCGACCGAAGGCCCTTCATCGTGGCATCGCGCCACAGCGAAGAACTGGTGCAGAGGCTGATGGCAGACCGCTACCCCATACTGCTGGAAGGACTGCATTGCTGCCTGCTGCTGGAGGACGAGCGGCTGCTGCGCGACCGCCTGGTGATGGTGCGCGCACACAACATCGAGGCCGACTACTACGGAGAGCTGGCGGCGGCGGAACGGCGGCTGGGCAAGCGTCTGTACCTGAAGCTGGAGGCCCGCAAACTGCGGCGCTACGAGCATGTGCTCCGCAAGGCCGATGCCGTGCTGGCCATATCGGCGGCCGACCGGCAGGGGCTGGAGACTATGGGTTGCGGAAAGGTGCTGCTCTCCTCGGGGATGCACCCCTATGGCGAGGTGACGTCGCGGCCGGGGAGGGGTGATTACGCCCTCTATCACGGCAACCTCGCGGTGGCGGAGAACTACCACGCCGTGGAGTACCTGCTGGACAAGGTCTTCAAGGGTTCGCAGGTGCGACTGGTGGTGGCCGGCAAGGAACCGCCGGCATGGCTGAGAGAGCGCATCGGCGTGATGCCTAATGTGTCGCTGTTAGAAAATCCCGACGACGAGACGATGCAGGGACTGGTGCGGGAGGCGCAGGTGTGCGTGATGGTGACGCAGCAGGCCACGGGGTTGAAGTTGAAACTCCTCAATTCGCTCTATGCAGGCCGTTTCTGCCTGGTGAACAGCGCCATGGTGGCAGGGACGGGTCTCGAAGGACTGTGTACGGTGGCGGATACCCCAGAGACGATGCGTGCGGCGCTTGAAAGGCTGATGCAGGAGAATTTCGGCGAAGCACAGCTACAGGTACGCCGCGAGGGGCTGCGGGCTTACGGGCCGCAGGAGGGCATAAAGCCTATCCTCGGACTGCTGGCGGAGGGCGCCTAAAACAGAATACCTATGGTGAATGCGCCGTTGTGGCGGAACATCTCGGGCTGGCCCGGAGTGAGGATGCTGTTGTGGAGGCTGCGGTAGGAGTTCCACTCGATGAAGAAGGTGCGAGCGAATTCCATGCCGATGCCGATGCTGAAGCCGTAGTCCCAGCGGTCGATGTCGCGCCCCAGCACGCTCCAGTCGTCGCCCAGCCGGCCGAGGAAGGCGAAGCGGCCCCAGCCGCCGAGGGAGAGGTAGAAGTGGAGGTCGGCTTCCGGCGAGGGCTTGATGAGGTCGACGTTGAGGCGCAGGGGAAGGGTGAGGTTGTGGGTGGAGACGCGGCCGTGGTCGTCGGTGGGCGAGGTCATCCAGGCATACTGTAGGTCGGCATTCAGACTGAAGCGACCTCCGAGGTTGAGGCGTGCGCCGACAGCCAGCTGCTGGCTGAAGCAGCGGTGGGTGGCGGTGTCGTCGCCGACAAGGCGGTTTCCGCCCACGCCGCCGTAGCGGTAGAACTGCCAGCGTGGCAGGGGCGGCAGGGTGGGGGTGAGGGTGTCTTTGACGGTGCGCAGCATGGAGAGGGAGTCGCGCTTGGCGTCTTGGTTCTGGATTATCGGAGTGTTCTGGGTGGTCGGAATGCTCTGATAGAAGGCTTCGAGTTTTTCTTTGATGGCGCCGTCGAGGGGCAGGGTGTTGTAGCTTTCCCAGAAGTCCTCGTCGTAGCTGCTGGCACCGAAGGCCTCGGCCAGGTTCTGCTTCTTGTGGCCCTGCACCCTGTTCTTGCGGAGGAAGGAGGTGTCGCCGGGTTGAAGGTCGGTCAGCAGCCACTCGGAGCTGGTGGTGATATGCTGCTCTTCGTCGGCTAGCTCGTAGCCGTAGTGCTGGTGGCAGTAGTTGGTGTAGTCCCTATAATCGGAGATGTGGGTGAGGACGTAGCGGTCGCCGCGCAGCTCGTAGTGCTCGTGAGTGTTGAGGCGATGGTTGGTGCTGCCGCTCCAGGGCTGGAGGCTCCAAGTGATGTAGGGCATCTCGATGTAGAAGGTATCGCTCTCGAAATCAAGGTCTGTGATGGCGAAGTTGTCCTGCCGGATGTGCAGCGTGTAGTGGGCTTTGACATTCCGGTTGTTGGTGGGGCCGTAGGCACGCAGCAGCCAGTATTCGACGCCGTCGGCGTCGGTGTATTCCTGGATGGGTTCGAATTTGTGCTTCTTGATGGCCCGCGGGGCGGTGAGCCAGTTGGCGTTCGGCGACGCTACGGGGTCGGTAAAGGCCTGGTTGTCGCTGTAGTTCATGTCGGCCATGGCCTTGCTCTCGTCGCCTGCGGCGAGGCGTACGGAGAGGCTGTCGAGGATGAGCAGACGGTGTTTGCGTATGGCCTTGTAGTTGTTGTCCAGCTCACGGACGGTATCGGAGAAGGTGTAGAAGCGCTTGGTGGTGTCGTGCACGTAGCCGTAGCGCAGCATGTCGACGACGCTCTCGTCGAAGAGGTAGAGGTCGCCATTGAGCATGCGCCAGTCGCGGTGGAACCAGGTGCCTATGGTGGTGTCGGTGTGGTAGTTCTGCGGTATGCGGCGCACGGCTTCGGCAATGATTTCCTGCGGGGTGACATAGCCTGTTACCGTCACCTCCTTCAACTCAAGGGAATGGGGCTCGAGGCGCACGTCGCCCTTCTTCTGTAGTTGCTCGACGCTGACACTGATGCGTTTATAGCCCATGGCAGAGAAGAATACCTTGTCTTCATTTTTCCATTTTCCGTTTTCCACTTTCAGTTTGTACTCGCCTTGGTCGTTGCTTTGGGTGCCGATGTTGGTGCCCTGCAGCAGTACGGCGGCATAGGGCACGGGCTTGCGGGTGCGGCTGTCGGAGATGTGGCCTTGCAGGGTGATGTATTCCTGTGCCGTGAGGTTGCCGGCGACCATAAGCAGCGCTATCAGAATCAGTTTTTTCATGCTAGTGCGTTGTTTTTGTTTTGGATTATTTATTGCGTAATTCGAAGTCTTTGTAAAGCTCCCATTCGTCCTTGTAGCGACGCATGACGGAGCGGAATTTGCGTGGGTGCTGCTTCTCGATTGCGAGGGCGTGGTCGAGGACGAACTCGCTGACCCATCCGTCGCTCCATTGGAGGAGGGCGAGGAAGCGGTCCATCATGTCGAGACTGTCTGCCTGGGCCAGGGCGGCGAGGGTGTCGTAGATGACGGGGAAATAGCGCGAGGTGACGTAATCCTCGAGGGAGAAGAGCACGAGGAAGGTCTCGCGGTCGTGCGGCATGAGGGCCTGGAGGCGTTGGGCGGGGACGTGGAATCCGGCGGCGAGGCTGTCGTCGACGGCGAGGAGGGCGCGGAAATAGGACTCGTGGCGCAAGAGGGTGGCCCAGAGGTCGTCGTCGTAGCGGCCAATGCGCAAGGTATGGGGGCGCAGCAGGGTGTCGCGCATGGAGAGGAGCAGGGGAAGGTCGATGGGGATGCGGAGCAGGATTTGGGGATAGTCCTTCGTCATGTGCCAGCGGGGCATGTGGAGGAGGGCCTGATGGATGGCGCTGTCCATGGGCGAAGCACCGAGGCGGGTGACGCTTGTCACATGGCCCAGATTGTCGAGCTGGATTTGGGGCATTTGCAGCCCGACCCACTCCTCGCGCGGGCGGTCGATGGCGTTGCTCAGGTAGCGGTAGAGGGCGCCGGTGCCGCCGGGGTAGGAGGGGAGGAGGGTGTCGTCGACGACGGGTCGGCTGCGGTGGAGCGAGGTGGTGTCTTTCTCAAGGTTGAAGTTGACGGGAAGGTTGAACTGCATGTTCATGGGCACCCATTTGCCGCCGATGCGCTGGCATCCGGGCTCCCAACGCGGCATACGCCTGATGGCGTCGAGGGTCGCCTGGTTGCAGCCGCCGGGGAGGCCAAAGATGATGCGGGGGTTGCGGACGAACCCCAGGCTGTCTACCACGAAAGTGGCGTAGAGTTTGCCCTCGATGTGGTAGTCCTTGGCCTCCAGGGGGTAGCGTATGTTGTCGCTGAAAAACTCAATCAATGCTTTCAAACCACCGGGAAATTCGGGGTCCTTCTCATAGTGGTAGCAGCAGCCGATTGTGTCCGTGGTTTGCGCCCGAGCGCCGAAGGCGAGGAACAGCAGGGCGGCGAAGGTGGCGAGGCGGTGTTTCATAATGCTTAATTGTTGATGGTTTTGTCGATACGGTCGAGGGCTTCGAGGAGCTGCGCGCGGGGACAGCCGATGTTGAGGCGGAAGCAGCCTTGATAAGCGTCTCCACCGAAAGTGGTGCCGTCATTTAATACCACGTGGGCCTCGTTGATGAAGCGGTCGGCGAGTTCGTTGTGGGGGATGCCGTAGGCGGAGAAGTCGAGCCAGGCGAGGTAGGAGGCCTCGGGGAGCACGGCCTTGACCTTGGGGAGGTGGGCCTGCAGGTATTCGTCGAGGGTCTGAACGTTCACGCTCAGATATTCCAGCATCTGGCGTTGCCACTCCTCGCCGTGGGCGAAAGCGGCTTCGGCGGCGGTGAAGGCGAAGATGTTGCCTCCGGCCACACCCAGGGCGTCGAGCCAGCCGAAGAAACGGTTGCGCAGGGTGGCATCGGCGATGTGACAGATGGAGCTACCGAGGCCGGCGATGTTGAAGGTCTTGCTGGGGGCCATAAAGGTGATGCTGTGGCGCGCGGCGACGGGGGAGACGGTGCTGTAGCTTATGTGACCCCTCCGCCCTTCGGGCACCTCCCCTTGGGAAGGGGAGGAGTGTGTTGCGGTTGGGTGATCCTCCCCTTTACAAGGGGAGGTGGCCGAAGGCCGGAGGGGTGTCGATGGCAGCGTGAGGTCGGCGTGGATTTCGTCGCTGATGACGAGGAGGCCTTTGCGCTCGCAGATGTCGGCAATCTTTTGCAGGGTCTCCTTGCCCCAGAGGGTACCGGCGGGGTTGTGGGGGTTGCTCATGATGAAGACTTTGCAGCCTTCGGCCTTGCGCTCGAAGTCGTCGAAGTCTATCTCGAATCGATATGGAGCGCCGGCGTCCCGCCGGCAGGGAACCACTCTCAGCGGGCTGCACACCACCTCGCGTCCGCAACCCCTCGGCACGTTGAGGAACGGCGGGTAGACGGGCGTGGTGACCAGCACGCGGTCGCCGGGGGTGGTCAGCGCCAGCAGGGCATAGCTGATGCCGGCCACGATGCCGGGGATGAAGTGGAGGGTGTCCTTGGTGGTGTGGATGTCGTAGTGCTTGGCCAGCCAGGTGGTGACGGCCTGCCAGTAGCCCTCGGAGGGCATGGTGTAGCCCAGCACGGGGTGCTCGAGGCGCTGTCGCATGGCGTCGAGCACGAAGTCGGGTGCCGCCCAGTCGTTGTCGGCCACCCACATGGGCAGCAGGTCGTCGCGGCCGTACATGCCGGGCAGGGCGTCCCACTTGAAGCAGTCCGTCCCGCGGCGTTCTATCTTTGTGTCGAAGTTGTATTGTTTCATTGCGTCTGATAGTTTCTATTTTTCAACGGGCATGCCGGCCTCGTTCCAGGCGTTGATGCCGCCGGCGAGGTTGTACACTTCCTTGCCCTCCTTGGCCAGCAGGGTGGCGGCCTTCATGCTGCGGCTGCCGCGGAGGCAGTAGACGGCCACGGGCAGGTTTTGATTGCCTGATTGTTTGATTGCTTGAGTAGCCAGATTGCTAAAGTCGGGCTGCTTCACGTCGACGTTGATGGCGCCGGGCAGGTGGCCTTCGGCATACTCCTCGGCGGTACGGACGTCGACGAGGGGCATGGCTTGTTTTTGGAGGGCGGCGGCGAAGTCGGCGGCCTCCAGCGTGTGGATGTTCTTGGCATCGTTGCCGCAGGCCACAAAGAGGGCCGCGGCGGTCAGGGCGAGAGAGAGTTTCTTCATTGTGTGCGTACTTATTATTTTTAAAATGCAAAGATACACAAAAAGCCCCGACTGGCCAAATTTTATTTTGCCGGATGGAAAAGATTGTGTATTTTTGCAATTGGAATATGGATAAGGATTTCGGAAAAGAATGGAATACTGGCCGTTTGATCAAGGTCTATAGATCAATGGTGAGCGCCGGACTGATGTCGTTGCTGGCAATCGGTATTGCGGCTGCGTTTTTGTATGCCGTGCTGGCGTGCGATGCCCGGTGGTGGCATTGGGTGATTGTCCCGCTTGGAATAATCGTGCCACTTTATTATGCCGCTACGTGGCTGCGTCACATCGGCGACAGGATTCTTGTTTTCGAGAAAGGCGTAATCCTCACCCATGCAGAGCGGAAGACGATAGGCGACGAATGGGAATCGGTTCGGGACGAGTACATCCCGTGGCACGACATAAGGCGGTTCGAGCGGACGGAAGAGATGGTTACAGTTGGCATAGGTGGTCACCATGTACGCCGTTGGATATGGATAAATACGCGTGGGGACAACACCTATCGTGTCAGCCCCGACTTGTACGACACCTTCTTCCTGGAAAAGAAACTGCAGCGGTATTGGAAGGAGCACCGCTGACTTATTCCATGTGGTTTGATGTTGGACGGTCCAGCCGCATGACCTTCACGGGACGGTCGGCACCGATGGCGAGGTGGCTGATGAGGTTTTGTCTGCCGGTGTCGCGGAAGCCGCATTTCTGCAGCACGCGGCCGCTGGCAGGATTGTCGGGGAAGTGGTCGGCCCAGAGGGTATGGAGGCCTTTTTCGATGAAGCAGTAGTCGATAATCAGCCTTAATGCCTCGGTGGCGATGCCCTGGTTCCACCAGGGACGCCCCACCCAGTAGCCCACCTCGGCGTCGTGGGGGCCGATGCCGATATTGCTCTCGCTGGGGAGGTAGTAGCAGATGCAGCCGACGATTGGGGAGGAGGGATTTTCGCAGGCAGGCTGCCTGCGTCCCAGGCGGATGGCCCAGGTGTGGTCGTTGTTGAGGAGGGTGCGGATTACCTCGCGGCTCTCGCCGATGTTGCGGTGTGGCGACCAGCCTGCCCGTGGCCCCACCTCGGGGTCGGAGGCGAGACGGTAGAGCTCCTCGGCGTCCTCCTCGCGCCACGGGCGCAGCAATACATGTTCAGTCTCCATTTTCATTTTTCAATTTCCACCGCGGGCCAGCCGTAGTCCTGATAGTAGCGGTAGGGGAGGTTGTGGCGCCGGAGGTAGTAGCGCAGCTGCTCGCGGCGGACGGCCTCCTGGAGGTCGTGGTTGGAGTGCATATTCAGGAAGACATCGTAGTGCGAGCCGAAGATGCGGCGGGCGCTGGGCTCCCAGCCTGCGCCGTCGGCGGTCTGTTCGAAGGAGGTCACGGTGTATTTGCCATCTGTCACCTCCAGCGACATCAGGCCGCTGTGGTTGCCGCCGGAGACGCACTTCAGCGTGTCGCCGCTCGGCGTGTACCAGAACACCCAGCAGTCGCACAGCACGGGGACATAGTTGGAGTCCGCCCGCTCGGAGGCGACAATCGTCAGCGTGGGTATGCAGATGTCTTGGACCGCCGGCATCTTGCCGGCATCATGCAGATAGTGCTCCCCAATCTCGTTTACCAGGTAGTCGCAGATGGCGTCGCGCATGGCTTGCTCATCGCGGTTGATGGCGATGTGGCGTATGCAGTCGGCCTTGTGGCCGTCGAAGTCGGCCATCAGCCATTGGCCGTCGACGCGCTCCATATAGAGTTTGTGCTCCTCGATGTCGGCGGTGGAGTCGAAGGATCCGTCTTCCCACTGCTGGCGCACCTGGATAGTGGCCACGGCATGGTCATCGTCGGTCTGCTCCACGGCGGTGACGGTGTAGTCGGCGATGGTGCCGCCGTTGCCGGTGACGAAGTAGTGGAGCCATTCGTGATCCATGGCTTCGAATTCGGGCAGGAGGTTGAACATCGTGTCCAGCACGGCGTAGAAGTCAGCCGTCATGTAGTCCCTGGACTCCTCCCGCAGCTCGTGGTCGGGGATGTAGCGGCAGAGTTCTTCGGCCCGCTGTTTCAGTTTCGCTTCGTTGCTTGTGCATGCCGCCAGCACGAGGGCGGCGAGAGTGATGGTGGTTAGTTTTTTCATGTCAGTATGTTTTTGCTTGTTCGATTTCAATTGATAGGGCAGCTCAGCGGACTGGTGATTTCGCAGCCGCGGTTCCTCGCCAGCCATAGCTGGGCGTAGCTGCAGGTGGCTTTGTACTGTCCGCCGCGGCGCTCGATTTCCTCCACGGCACGCCGCACCAGCTCGCTGGCGATGCCCTGGCCCCGCAGACGGTCGTCCACATAGGTGTGGTTGATGACGTAGATGCCATCCCTCAGCGGGAACGTCACCTCGCCCACCTCCTCGCCGCCCTTGACGGCGTAGATCCTGTTCTTTTCTGTAATATATTCCATTGGGTTATACCTCCTGTTCGTAGTAATCTTTCAAGCTGCAAAGATACGAATTCTTCGGGGATTGGCAAAACTATTTTTCAGAATGTGATTGGATGTTGCACGGCGCCAGATAAAATCCAATATTTTTTCGTATTTTTGCAGCGGAAATAAGCCAATAGAAAGAAACTTTAATATTATATAATATGAAGAGAACAATCAAGTTACTGGCCTTTGTGGCCATAGCGGCAGGGGTGACTTTTGCCTCGTGCCAGAAAGAGGAAAATGTCAATGGCGGCAACGCAGGCAATGTGGAATGGGTCGATCTGGGACTCCCTTCGGGTCTGCTGTGGGCCAATTGTAATCTCGGCGCCACGAGCCCCGAGGAGTACGGCGACTACTACGCCTGGGGCGAGACCCGGCCGAAGGAGGTCTACTCCTGGAGTGCCTACAAGTACTGCACCGTCGATGCCGATGGCGGGCTGCTGACCCTGACCAAGTATAACTTCTCGGCCGACTACGGTACCCCCGACAGCCTCTTCACCCTTGAGGCCATGGACGATGCCGCCACTGCGGCTTTCGGCAGCGGTGCACGTATGCCTACATCCGCCGACTGGGAGGAACTCATCCGCAACACTACCGCCCAATGGGACACCGTGAACGGCATCGGCGGTCGCACGTTTACTGCTGACAACGGCAACAGCATCTTCCTGCCCGCCGCCGGCTACCATAAAGACACCTCCATGGAACTCGTTGGGAAAAGCGGTGGCTATTGGGCTTCGACGCTTTCCAGCTACGACCCCTGTATGCCGGAATACGTCCAATTCGGCAAGAACGGTTTGAATGTGCTTTTCGGTGCTCTCCGCAAATCGGGACAATCGGTACGCGCCGTGCGTAAGTAACAACAAAGAAAAAATGCCAGCGGCCCACAGTGAATCTGCGGGCCGCTGGCATTTTTTTATAACCTATGCGGGGCTAAGGGGCCGGCGGGACGCCGGCGCTCCACGTTAGCGCTGCATGGTCTTCAGGCGCTCGGTGAGCATGGGGACGATCTTGTGGAGGTCGCCCACGATGCCGAGGTCGGCAACCTGGAAGATGGGGGCAAACTTGTCCTTGTTGATGGCGATGATAAGTTCGCTCTCCTCCATGCCGGCGAGGTGCTGGATGGCACCGCTGATGCCGCAAGCCATATAGAGGGCCGGGCGGACGGTCTTGCCGGTCTGGCCCACCTGACGGCTGGCATCCATAACGCCGGCGTCGACCATGGCGCGGCTGCTGGAGACCTCACCGCCGAGTTCGGCGGCCAGGGCCTGGAGCTTGGCGAAGCCGTCCTTGGTGCCGACACCGCGGCCACCGCTAACAAGGACCTTGGCCTCGCTGATGTCGGTGACGGTCTTCTCTTCCTTGACGGTCTTGACCAGTTTGACGCGGCCAATCTTGGCTGTGTCAAAGTTGACGCTGAAGTCGACGACCTCGCCCTTGCGGCTCTTGTCGGCGGCCATTTTCTGCATGACGCCGGGGCGGACGGTGGACATCTGCGGGCGGTTGTTCTTGCAGAGGATGGTGGCCATGAGGTTGCCGCCGAAGGCGGGACGGGTCATGCGGAACTCGTGGGCCTCGTCGTCGCTGATCTCCAGCTTGGTGGCATCGGCGGTGAGGCCGGTGCGGTTGCGGGCACTGACGCGCGGACCGAGGTCGCGGCCAATGGTGGTGGCGCCGATGAGCATGATGCTCGGCTTCTCGCTCTCGATGATGGCGGTGATGGCCTCGGTGTAGGGCTCGGTCATGTAGTCCTTCAGCAGGTCGTGGTCGACAACCATAACCTTGTCGGCACCGTGCTCGATGAGGGTGGGGGCGAGACCTTTGATGTCCTTGCCGAGGAGCATGGCGACGACCTTCTCCTGGTTGGCGTCGGCCAGTTCGCGGGCTTTGCCCAGCAGCTCGAGGGCCACATTCTGCAGTTTGCCGTTGCGCTGTTCGGCAAACACGTATACGTCTTTATAATCTGCTAAGTTCATTGCTTCTTTGCTTTTTTATAGGGGCTATAGAAACTATAGTGACTATAGTAACTACAGGGACTATATGATATGTTTCTCTTTCAGTTTGTTCACAATCAGTTCGACAGCTTCCTCGGGGCTGACCTCGAAGGTCTGGCCGGCGGGCTTGAGCTGTTTGGGGAACGACTTGAAGACGCTCGTGGGCGAACCGGCCTTGCCGATGTGGTCCTCGGGCACATTGATGCGGTCGGCACCCCACACCTCGACTTCCTTGTCGAAGGCGGTGACGATGCCGTTGACCGTCATGTAGCGGGGCTGGACGCTGGAGGCCAGGGCGGTGACGACGCAGGGGGCCTGCATCTCAAGAATCTGGTAGCCGTCCTCGAGCTGCTTCTTGATGGTGAAGGTCTTGGTGGCCTCGTTGTACTGGAGGTCCTCCATGTAGGAGACCTGCGGCAGGTCGAGGTGCTCGGCAATCTGGGGACCCACCTGGGCGGTGTCGCCGTCGATGGCCTGGCGGCCGGTGATGACGAGGTCGAAGTCCATGGTGCGCAGGGCGCCGGCGATGGCGCTGCTGGTGGCCAGCGTATCGGCACCGCCGAGCTTGCGGTCGGTGAGCAGGATGGCGCGGTCGACGCCCATGGCGAGGGCCTCGCGCAGGATGGCCTCGGCCTGGGGTAGACCCATGGTGATGACGGTGACGTGGGCGCCGAATTTATCCTTCAGCTGCAGGGCGTACTCGAGGCCGCCCTTGTCGTCGGGGTTCATGATCGAGGGCACGCCCTCGCGGATGAGCGTACCGGTCACGGGATTGATTTTCACCTCGGTGGTGTCCGGCACTTGTTTTATGCAAACTACGATGTTCATTCTTTTTTTAGTTTTAGTTGTTAGTTTTAGTTTTTAGTTCAGGGGGTCGGTTGTAATGGCTGCAGATGGCCCGACAACTTAAACTGAAAACTAAAAACTTAAACTTAAATCATTTAT
>CALGCG010000123.1 GCA_937884485.1 uncultured Bacteroidales bacterium | reverse complement strand
TCGTTCTCATATAGTTCTTATATAGTTCCTATATACAGTATATAAGAACTATATAGGAACTATATAAGAAGTATATGTAAACTATATGAGAAGGGGCGAATTGGGTCCCTGTTCGGGGCGTATTGGCTACGGACGGTGCTGCTCGCGGTGGCGGAGGTTGACGCGGATGTCGGGGTAGGTGTCGGCAAGCCACTGCGCCATCTGTTCGGCACAGTAGACGGAGCGGTGCTGCCCGCCGGTGCATCCGAAGGCGAGCTGGAGGTTGGCGAAATGCCGCTCGAGGTATTTGTCGACGCTTTGTGCGACGAGTTTTTGTGCGTTGCCGAGGAAGCGGCGGACGGGTTCTTCGTTCTGGAGGAACTGGATGACGGGGAGGTCTTTGCCTGTATAGGCCTTGTACTCGGGGTAGCGTCCGGGGTTGGGGAGAGCGCGGCAGTCGAAGACGAAGCCGCCGCCGTTGCCGGAGGGGTCGTCGGGGAGTCCCTGTTTGTAGCTGAAGCTGAGGACGGTGACGGTGAGCGGGAGGTCGGGAGAGGTGGGCGGTTGGGGGTTGGAGACGGGGGGTTGGAGCCGTGAGAGGATTTGTTTGAGGTGAGGGAGGCCGTCGAAGGTTTCGGGGTGGTCCTCGGCGAGGCGGCGCAGGTTGTGGAGTGCCAGGGGTATGGACTGGAGGAAGTAGTCCTTGCGTTCGAAGATGCCGCGGTAGCCGTAGGCGCCGAGGGTTTGGAGGATGCGCAGGAGGAGGTAGGTCCAGAAGTGGAGGAGCCACTGGCGGCGCTGGTCGCCGCTGATGGCGCGGACGCGCAGGTAGTGGTCCAGCAGTTCGCGACGGACGGGTTCGGGGAGGTTGGATTTGGCGCTGTAGAGGATGGAGGCGACGTCGTACTGGGCGGCACCCCGCCGGGCGCCCTGGAAGTCGATGTAGTATAATAACGCATTCACACGTTCCACCACCATGATGTTGCGGGGGTTGAAGTCGCGGTAGAGGAGGTAGCGGGTGTCGGCCTGTAGGAGGCGGTCGGCGAGGTGCTGGAAGTCGTCCTCGAGGAGCTGCTCGTCGAAGGGGACGTGGGCGAGCTTGAGGTAGTGGTATTTGAAGTAGTTGAGGTCCCAGAGGATGGACTGGCGGTCGAAGTCGGGGCGTGGGTAGGAGAAGGAGAAGTCGAAGTCGGCGCCGGCCTGCTGTATGGCGGCGAGGTCGGCGAGGGCCTGTTTGTAGAGGGCGAGCATCTGGGTGTCGAATCCCCCACCCTGCCGCTGTTTTTCGTGGAGGAGTCCGTAGAGGGAGAGGTCGCCGAGGTCCTGCTGTAGGTAGCAGCGCTCATCGCTGGAGACGGCGTAGAGTTCGGGGACGTGGATGCCTTTGGCGCGGAGGTGGCGGTCGAGGGCGAAGAAGGCGCGGTTTTCGCGGAGGTCGTCGCCGACGGTGCCGATGGCGGAGAGGGTTCGCAGGCTGGCATCCGGCGTTCCATCGTTCGCGGGCAGGCAGCCGGCGTTGCCTTGTTGCGCCGTCAGGCGGTAGTAGCGGCGGGAGGAGCCTTGGGCGCCGAGGGCGAGGATTTGGGCACAGGGGACGCCGGACCACTGCTGGAAGAGCGTGGCCAGTGTCTGGCACTGAGGTTGGTCGGGCATGGGTGTCAATCCTCTTGGGCTTCCTGTTCGTCGCGGGCGGCGGCCTGTTCGGCTGCGAGCTGCTGCTGTTTGCGCACTTCGTCGAGCATGCAGCATTTGCCTGTGAAGACGGCGCCGGGCTCGATGGAGAGTTTGTTGATGAGGATGTCGCCTTTGACGCGGGCGGTGGAATGGAGGGAGAGGAGTTCCTTGACGGAGAGGTTGCCGTTGACGGTGCCGATGATGTTGGCGTTCATGCAGAGGATGTTGCCGTTGACGACGCCGGTGTCGCCGACGACGAGTTTGCCGTTGAGCTGGATGTTGCCTTCGAGGGTGCCGTCGAGGCGGAAGTCGCCGGTGGCGGTGATGTCGCCTTTGATGACGGTGCCGTTGGTGATGATGTTGATCGAATCGGTGGTTTCGGGTTCCATTGTTCTAGCCATGTTTTTTTTAATTTATAATTTTTTAATTCTATTCTTTTTTGTCTCGGTGTATGCCGGCGGGACGCCGGCGCTCCAAATTTCTAATTCCTAATTATTTATGCAGATAGTAGCGGTTGAAGAAGGGGATGTAGGCTTCGGGGTTCTTGCGGTTGTAGAAGGTGGCGTAGTTCTGTGTGGAGATGGGGAATTCCTGGTGGTCGGAGTCGGCATACTGGCGCAGGGGGCTGTCCTGCTGCTGGAGGTGGCGCCAGTAGCGCATGGCCTCGTCGGCGTCGACGAAGCGGTGGACGGTGAGGATCTGTGTGGTGTCGGTAAAGAGGGAGGCATTGACACGGTAGCCGGAATTGGAGTAATAGCGTGAGTTGAAGTCGGAGAGTATTTTTTGGAGCTCGGTGGCTTTGACTGTGCGGTCGTTGACGACAATGACGACGAAGTACTGCTGGTTTTCGCGGTAGCGGTAGACCATGGATTCGGGAGGCAGGGGTTCGTCGAGAGCGGAGGTGGAAGGTTGGATGTCGGGTTTTGCGGCTTTCGGTGTGCGGACACGCTGTTCGTCGGCTTCGGTGATGGTTTCGGAGGCGGAGAAGGAGTTTGTTGTGTCGCGCAGGAGAGCGAGCTGGGCCAGTGCCAGGGGCTGTATGCTGTCGGAGGGAGGCAGGGCGGCCAGGGGTGTGAGGACGGCGACGGCGTCGGTGAGGTTGCCGGTGCGGGCCAGGGCGAGGCCTTTCCAGTAGCGGAACTTGTTGAGGGACGAGTGGCCGGGATAGATTTCCTCGGCTTGGTCGACGAGGTTGACGACGGAGGAGAAGCGGTGGCTGGCGTACTGGTTGTAGACTTCGTCATAGTCGGCCTCGATGCGTCGCGAGCGGCGGATGAGTTCTTTGTAGTATTCGTTGTCGCGGATGAGGTTGGCGAAGTCGCTGTCGGGGAATCCCATGAGGACCATGTCGCGATAGTAGTTGGCCTGCGGGGTGTTGCCCTGACGGTCGTAGATGCGGTAGAGCATGTAGAAGGCCTGGACAATCTCGGGGAAGGAGGTGTAGTCCTGAGCCAGACGGTGGTAGCACTCGAGGGCGCGGGGGATGTTGCCGATGCCGTCGTAGAAGATGTATCCCGCATTGAGGAGGGAGAAGGATGTGAGGGAGTCGAGGGAATCGAGGTCGTGCTGTGTGACGGGGAGGTCTTTGAGGTAGAAGGCGACGGAGTGCGGGTCGTTGGGGTCGGAGGATTGAGGTTGGAGACCGGAGGCTGAGGGGTGGAGGTCGGCGTTCGGAGTTTGGAGGTCGGAGGTGGTGTCGACGGCGAAAGGAGACATCTTGTTGGAGAGGAACCAGAGGTCTTCGAGGGAGCGCATGCCCCAGCGCTGGCGGAAGGTCTCCTTGCCTTTCTGCACGGTGTTGGGGGTGTAGAAGTACCAGTCGCCGGAGAGGGTGTTCTGCTGTTGGCGGGCATCCTTGCTGAGTTCCTCGAGGAGGGCACGCTCCTTGGCCTCCTGCTCGGCACGGCGAAGGTCTTCAATCTTCTTGTTGATGAGCTGCAGCCGCTCGGCTTCGGGCATGGAGGCAACGGCGAGGAGGGAGTCGCAGCGGCTGTACACCCTGGTGTAGGAGACCAGTTCGGAGAGCATCTCGTGGCGGCGATGAATCTGATCGTAGTGCGGGTATGAGGGGTCGATGCACTGCATGGCGGTGTCGTAGTAGACTTGGGAGAGGTCGTAGTTTTCGAAGATGTCGTACTGCACCTCGGCCATGCGGAGGGCGGACTGAGCGCGCTGGGCTTTGTTGACCGTGGCGAGTGCTACGGAGCGGCGGTAGTTGTCGCAGGCCTTCTGCGGCTGTTTGATGCCGAGGAACATCTCGCCCTTGGCGAAATAGATCTGGTCGCGGTATTCCTCGTTCTTTTTGTCCTTGATCATGTCGTCGAGCTGACACTCGAGCTTGGCGATGTCCGTGTGTTCGAGGTCGGCGCAGGAGGCCATACCGAGTTTGGCATTGAACTCGAGGACGTAGGGCGGGCGGTAGGAGAGCACCTGGTCATAGTACTTGGCGGCGACGGAGCGCTTGTCGAGGTGGCGGTAGATCTGGGCCATGAGGAAGGAGAGTCGCGCCTTGGTGTAGCGGTCGGAGGAGGCGTCGATGGCCTCGTGGATGTACTCGACGGCCTTCTTGTATTTCTCCTGGGGCACGGTGGCCTCGACCATGGCGATGTAGAGCTTGTCGCGCTGGTTGCGGGAGAAGTTGCCCTTGGCCAGGCGCTGGACGAGCTGGTCGAGGGCGGCCTCGGCCTCTTCGTAGCGTTTTTCCATGGTCATGCAGCGGGCGAGGAGAACGGCGCCTTCGTCGCCGGCGTGGGTGCCGGTGAACTGCTGGATGAGGATGTTGCAGGTATTGGCGGTGGAGGGATAGTCGTGCTTGTAGAAGGTGGCATAGGCCGTCAGGAGATAACATTCTTTAATGTAGGGTACGTATTCTTGCCCTTTTACGAAGATGCTGTGTTTCTGTATGCCTTTGACACCTTTTTCGATGGCTCGGTCCATCTCGGGATAGATGGCCCGCGCCACCTCTTCGGAACCGATATTCTCGGGTGGGATGAACTGTGTGTAGTCGTCGACGGCATTCTGCCGGAGTTTTTCCATTCCCACCTTGAAACTCTCGTTGCCGTTCCACCATACATTATAGTGGCAGGTGAGGTTATGGTACTGGATGTTGGTCCATTTGGCTTTCTCGGTGGAGCAGGAAGCCAGGAGAATGAAGGAAAAAAGAAGAATGAAGAACCGGCTGACGCGGGACGCCAGCTGCAGCCGATTCTTATTGTCCTTTTTATTCTTCATCCTTTTTCAGACTTCAGACATTGAAACGGAAGTGCATGATGTCGCCGTCCTGCACCACATAGTCCTTACCTTCGACGGAGATTTTGCCTGCTTCGCGGCATTTGGCTTCGGAGCCGAGAGCGACATAATCGTCGTACTTGATGACCTCGGCGCGGATAAATCCCCGCTCGAAGTCGGAGTGGATAATACCTGCAGTCTGAGGGGCTTTCATTCCTTTCTTGAATGTCCATGCGCGGCATTCTTTGGGTCCTGCAGTAAGGAAGGTCTGGAGGTTGAGGAGATGGTATGCGGCTTTGACAAGGCGGTTGACGCCGCTCTCCTTGAGCCCCAGGTCCTCGAGGAACATCTGCTTCTCCTCATAGGACTCCAGCTCGGCGATATCGGCCTCAATGCCGGCGCCAATCACAAGCACTTCTGCCTGTTCGTCTTTCACGGCTTCACGCACTGCATCGACATACTTGTTGCCGTTGACGACAGAGGCTTCGTCTACATTGCAGACATAGAGCACCGGTTTGGACGTGAGGAGCATAAGGTCGCGGGCCACCTCGGACTGATGTTCGTCCAACGCCACCGTACGTGCACTTTTGCCTTCCAAGAGAGCGTTGCGATAGAGGTCCATCACCTCGACCAGCTTCTTGGCATGGGCATCGCCGCCGGCCTTGCTCTTCTTGACTTCCTTCTCGTAGCGGTTCTCTATTGTTTCCAGGTCCTTGAACTGCAGTTCCAGGTCGATGGTATTCTTGTCGCGCACAGGGTCGACGGAGCCGTCGACATGGGTGATATTGTCGTCGTCGAAACAGCGGAGGACATGGATGATGGCGTCGCAGTTGCGAATGTCGGCCAAGAACTTGTTACCCAGTCCCTCTCCCTTGGAAGCCCCTTTCACAAGGCCGGCAATGTCGACAATCTCCACCGTGGCGGGGACGAGACTGGCGGGGCGTTCTATTTCGACCAGCTTGGCAAGCCGCTCGTCGGGGACGGTGATGACACCCACGTTGGGCTCTATGGTACAGAACGGGAAATTGGCTGCTTGGGCTTTAGCATTGCTCAGGCAATTGAAAAGTGTGGACTTGCCCACATTGGGCAGTCCAACGATACCACACTGAAGACTCATATCTCTTTCTCTATTAAGTATTGGTTTCGGGTTGGGCTATTGCGACAGACAAGCTCGCTGACAAAGCCTGCCAAGAATAGCATCATACCCAAAAGGACAAAAAGGATAGAAAGGTAGAACCACACACTGTTGGTCAACGATATCCGACTTGCCATCCTCAATATCAACACCACAACCAGCGCTATGAAACCCACAAGGAACGATATACTGCCCACCGCACCAAAGAAGTGCATGGGCTGCTTGCCAAACTTGCTCATGAACATGATGCTGATCAAGTCCAGATAGCCGTTGATGAAACGGTTCATACCAAACTTGGTGACTCCAAACTCGCGCTTGCGATGTTGCACAACCTTCTCCCCTATCTTATTGAATCCCGCCCACTTGGCGATGACAGGAATGTAGCGGTGCATCTCGCCGTACACTTCAATGCTCTTCACTACATCGCGGCGGTATGCCTTGAGGCCACAGTTGAAATCATGCAGTTTGATGCCACTCAGGAGGCGCGTGGTGCCATTGAAGAACTTCGACGGTATATTCTTGGCCAACTTGGAGTCATAGCGTTTCTTCTTCCACCCGCTCACAAGGTCATAACCTTCTTCCTTAATCATCCTGAAGAGCTCCGGCACCTCGTCGGGGCTGTCCTGCAAGTCTGCGTCCATGGTAATAACCACATCACCCTCTACGGCACAAAATCCCGTGTTGAGAGCTGCCGACTTGCCATAGTTCCGCCTGAACTTGATGCCACGGTAGGACGCATTGCTTTCATGGAGCTTTTCTATCACCTGCCATGAACCATCTTTGCTGCCATCGTCGACCATGACAACCTCGTAGCTGAACCCGTGTTCTTTCATCACGCGGTCTATCCACTCAGCCAGGTGCGGCAGCGACTCGGCTTCGTTGTATAAGGGTACTACAATTGAAATATCCATAGTTATTATATTTTATTCATTATTATTCTTCTTCTGATGCACCGCCGACTTCTCGTTGCGGAAAACGATGGCGGCAATGAAGGCTC
Organism: uncultured Bacteroidales bacterium; assembly: GCA_937884485.1. Classification (GTDB taxonomy): domain Bacteria; phylum Bacteroidota; class Bacteroidia; order Bacteroidales; family P3; genus Colimorpha. The sequence continues at coordinate 11,737 of CALGCG010000123.1, read as the reverse complement.
CGAACCCACCTAACACAGACAGCTTCACCGCCGACTCTATCCCCCACCATGCGGCCCAGTAGTGTGCCGGGGCTGTGGTGAATGCCTCCTCGCCCCGCAGGGTACGGGTGAAGAGTTCCGTCTGCTCGGGAACGGCACTGCCGAAAGCCCAAAGGAAAAGTCCGTAAAGCACACTGGCCACCACGGCAATGCCCAATCCCAGCAGCATCAGCTCCTTGAGGGTGGCCTTGCGGTCAGGCAGCACATTTCGGTAGAGTAGCGTGAAGAGGAACACCGCCACCAGCAGGATGCCATCGGTGATGTAGGCCTCGGGGCTCTCAGCCGGAATGCCCATTATATAGCGGACAAAGATGTACAGCATCAGCACCACCCCCGTGATGGTGCCGAAGCGGAGGTAACCCTTACGGTAGTTGCCGTGTATCTCTGACTCGTATCTGTGAAAAAACTTCATAACCTTTAATTCATAACTCTTGACTCATAACTCCCGGCTCACCTTACGTTCGCCTCCAGCGCTTCCCGCACCTTTCTCTTCACCTCCAATGCCTTCTTTTCCGCCACGCCCTGCTTCTTAGGCCTGAACAGGTCAGCATAAATCACTTTGCCCAGACTGATCTTCGGGTCCGTGATCTTTCCCCTCACATCCACACCGACTTTCGCTAGGAGCGGGTTCTTCAATAATTCCAGGTGGTAGGCACAACTCTTGTCCACCCCTTGCACTCCCGACACACACACCTGATAGCTACCCACATTCAGCAAGAAAGGATATATCTCCACCTCACACCCATGACCGTCGTCCATGGCAACCATCTCGACGCTCAGGCTGTCAATCTTGATTTTGTTGTCCTTATCCTTCCAGCTTTTGAACCTCATCAACTTGGCAATGGTTGCAATATCCTTGTTGTCCATCACCACGAGGTTCTCTCCCGTGATTGCCGCGGCGCCTTTCAGGGTCGACATCTTCGGTCTATAATATGCATCGAGGAATGTCTCTCCCGCCAGATGGAAGTTGGCATTGCCGTCGAAAGCCGACAACATGGGTACCAGTGTGTCGATAGCAGGTATCATTCCTATCAATTCATCTATCTGTATGTCCAGCAGGTGGAAATCAAGTGCGGCGAACAAATGGCCTGGACGCGGCGATCTGTACAATGCCGTCAGCTGCATTGTCGCAGCCTTGCACACAAAACCCATCTGGTCCAGCACCACCCTGCCATCATTCACCGTCAGCGAGCCGGCAACATCACTCAGGTCGTTGCCAAACGCCAGACTACGTTTGATATGGGTATGCAGTGTTACATTCACATTGCGCGGCACAATGAAAGGATTTGCGTCGGCAGGCACCGTGTCCGCGGCACGCATGGCCCTCAGCGTGTCCTCGTCGCTGCCCATACCGCTGAAAATATCCATAATCTGGTCTATATCAGCATAATTCGAAGTAAAATTCAAGTCTCCTCTCAGCATCGCCCTGTTGTCCATCCAGTCTTCAAAATTGTCCACGGTGCCATAGAGTTCGAAATCGGACTTGCCCATTGTCACCTTGGCCGTCTTTACATCCAGACGTTCAGGTCGGTAGGTCACATCGAAAGCCTTCAGCTGAACCATCTCTGGCAGCTGGGGCATAGAGACCTTTGCATTGTGCACTGCGGCGGAAAACCGCGGATTATATTGTTTGAGGAGGTCCTGCTGCATCGAATCCAGGCGCACGGTGCCATCCAGCGACAGGTCGTCCAGGGCGACATTCATCGAATCCATCTCAACGGCTGTTGTCCCAACCTTCATGTCGAAGGCGGCAACAAGCTGTTCTTTCATCATATTGTTGATTCCAACATTAATGTCCGGATTTTGCACCGTGGCTTTCATTCCATTGGCCATGTTGACGTTCAGCCTGCTTCCCGTTACATGGGCCTCCCCCATCTTGCCTTTGTACTCCTTGGCGGGGAGCTGCAGTGCAATGTCGAGCGCCGGAGCCTCGGCATGGATGCTGTCATAGTCCACGTCCACATCCTTCAGCTTCAACGTGCCGTGGGCTTTCATTTTCTCGTATGCCCCTTTCTGCAGTTGGCTCATCTTGAAAGCGGCATGCATATCAAGGGCGGCATCGCCCTTGGCCGCAACCTTCATCTCCTTGGGAACCATCGGCAAAACATCCTCCAGCGGAAGTGTTCCTTTCACATCGGCATCCACTCTCATGTCGCCCAGCAGGTCGTCCACTCTTCCGTTCAGCGTCACATCCGTACCCTGCGTGTGGGCTTTCAGGTTCTTGATGGTCACATGGCTTTCCTTGCGCTTGTCCAGGTTGAGGTCGACCCCCAACTCACCCTTCACTTTGTTAATCTTGTAGGGCAACATCTTGGGAGCATAGAAGCGGCCGTCGGCCAACATGATGTTGCCAACGATATTGGGCATTGTGCTGTCAGTCAGCGTTCCATTGGCATTCAGCACGAAAGCCACGTCGCCGTCCAGCTGTTCCATACCCTTGCGGAAGCCCACGTACTGCTCCGGCACAATGTCCAGCAGCGGCTTCACGCGCCAGCTGCCATCGGTCTCCACGGCCATGTCCATCGTCATGGGGTGCTTTTCCGTGGCTAGATAGCACTGGCCGTTGAGCATCAGCGCATAGTCGTCGAGCTTTATCTTGCTGTCGCTGAGCCAGATTTCTTTCTTGTTCAGCTTGACCACCACGTCGGGCATCTCCACAGCGAGCAGGTCCTTCTTCGACTCGCGCAGCGTCTCGTTGACCATCTCGGTGCCGGCGGCATTGAGGGTACCCTTCTCCACGCCGAGGTCCAGCTTGCAGCGCATCTCGTCCATGTCGCCGTTGCCTTTGGCCTTCAGCAGCAGGCCGTCCAGCGCGGCCTTGAGCGTGTGGTTGCCCAGCGAGTCCACCTGGTCCAGGTCCACATTCTTGCCGTCAATCCTGATGTCGGCGTCGATGTGCTCGCCCTCCTTCTTTCCGTCCGCTTTCATCTCCAGTCCCTTGACGTGGGCCGTCAGCATCGGCTGGCCCTCGCCCTGGACGAAGAACAGTTGGTTAATTCCCAACTTCAGGTCGGCCACGATATCCTCCTGTTCCATAGAGCCTTTCAGGTTCATGTCCATGCCGGCCACCTCGGCCGACATCATGCCGTCCTTGCAGTTGAGGAACGTGGCGTTAAGGTTGTCAATCTTGATTTTCTTCAGGTCTATCACCTCCGGCAGCTTGGTCTCGCTGCTGGTAGTGTCGTCGCTCTTGGGGAAGATGTCGAAGTTGGCAGTGCCAACGCTGTCGATGAAGAGGTTGGCCGTGGCGTCTTCAAGCACCACTTGATGCACGATGACCTTGTTCTCCTTCAGGAAGGCCTTCACGTCGATACCCACCGTCAGGCTGCCGATCCGGGCCACCGTGTCGTTCTGCTTATAGTCAACAATCGGGCCCTTGCCGGGGTTCACAATCACCACATCCTCAATCTTCAGTCCCGCGTTGGGGAATGTGGAGAGGAGCGTCAGGTCGACGTTGCCGAACTTGGCGTCGCAGGTGATGAAGTTGCCTGCCAGGCTGTTCACAATCTTGGTCAGTTTGCTCGGTGTGAATACGAGCCAGAGGGCCACCGCCACCGTCACCACCAGCAGGCCCAGCAGCGACCCAAGCGCTATCCATGTTATTTTCCAACCCTTCTTTATTTTCATAATCCTCGATAACTCTAATCACTATATACTAAAGCTCCTCATATCCTCTCCAGGCTCGTCGTCCGCCCGTAGACATCCTCCCATCGCAATGCCGTAGCCGTTATCTCAGTGATAGTATACTGTTTTGCGATGTATATGCCTCCCAGCTCTCCGCTGCCGCGGAACTCCGCCAGCAGCTGGTCGCCGTCGCTCAGGCTCCAGGTGAAATCGCCGTTCTCATCGTCGCCTTCCGCCACCTCGCCGCGGTTCACCAAACTCCCTGTGCCGTCGCTGTTGAACGTCCAGTAGTATTCGCTGCCTGACTGCACCCATGCGCCATACAGCTCGCTGGGATCCACCTCCAGGTGGTCCTTCTCGCCGCATCCCCACAGCAGCATCGCTGCCAGCACAGCCATCCACAACCTGTTCTTTTTCATTTTTTTCATATACACTTAACACTTATAAACGCTAATCATTGACCTCCTCTACCCTTCCGCCACTCTGTACACCGCACCCAACGTGCGCCCTTCCTCGTCGTAGTCCATGCCGTAGCCCACGATGAACTCGTTGCCGATTTCCTTTCCCACATAGTCCACGCGGTAGCCCCCTTGGAAGGCTCCGGGCTTGAAAAAGAGGGTGCACACCTTCACGCTGCGCGGATGCAGCGCCTGCAAAGCGTCGAGCATGTAGCGCATCGAGAGGCCCGAATCGACCACATCCTCCACTATCAGCACATCCCTGCCCTCCACCTTCGGGGGGAAGGGCAGCTGGCCCGTCACCGTGCCGGTGCTGCTCATGCCGCTGTAGGAGGCGTACTTCACGAAGCACACCTCGCTGGGGACCGTCAGCCGGCGCACAAGGTCGGCAGCAAACAGGAACGCTCCCGTAAGCACCGGACAGACAAGGAGGTCGCCATTACGATAGTCGCGGCTCACCTCTCCGGCCAGCCGCTCCACCACCTTGGCAATCTCGCCCTCGGTGATATACAGTTCAAAATCCTTGTCTTTAACCTTCATACCTCATACGTCAGTATTCATGTCTCTTGCCTCATTCGTCCTTTTCCATCACGACCCTCAGCCCGTAGAGCTCGTACTTGCCGCTCGGCAGGTACCATCCGCGGTCGTAGACGGTGCAGGCCGCCGAGGTGCTGTTGTAGTGGCCGCCGCGGAGCACACGGTTCTCGCCCTGTTTGGGGCCACGGGGGTTGGTCTGCTCGTCGGGAGAATAGGCCTCCACCCAGTCCTGGCACCATTCGGCCACGTTGCCGCTCATGTCGTAGAGTCCCAACTCGTTGGACCCCAGACGGCCGACGGGATGCGTGGCGCCGTCGCTGTTCACACAGTACCAGGCGTGGTTGTCCAGCTGGCTGCGGTTGCATCCTGCATAGGGGTGGCGCTGGCTGCGACTGCCGCCACGGGCGGCGTACTCCCACTCGGCCTCGCTGGGCAGGCGGAAGCGGCGCCCGGTCAGCTGGCTGAGCCGTATGGCGAACTGCTGCGCCTCGCTCCACGAGATGCACTCCACCGGCAGGCTGTCGCCCTTGAACTTCGACGGGTTGTCGCCCATCACAGCTTTCCACACCGCCTGCGTAACCTCGTACCGGCCAATGAAATAGCCGTCGAGCGACACACGGTGCTCGGGACGCGCCAGGGCGTAGGTCAGCTTCACCCCCTTGGGCGTGGCATTGCTGCCCATGGTGAAACTGCCGCCTTCCACCCACACCATCTCCATCTCCACACCCTCGGCCACCTGCACACGCAGTATGCTGTCCTGGGCGCGAAGTGCTATAGGCCCTATAAGCCATAGAAGCCCTATAAGTCCTATGAACGCTTTAGCCATCTGCCTCTGTTCTTTATGCCGTTAGTCCTTTTTCTCGCCGTGGTCCAGGCTCCACTGCTCGGGGTTGAGGCGCCACTTGGCCAGGCTTTCCATGGCCTCGGGGCGTATGTACTCGCGCTCCTTGGCAACGCCAACCAGCGTGTCGTAGTCCGTCAGGGTGAAGAGCTCCACGTCCTCCTTCTTGAAGTTGTCGGCGGCAACCTGGAGACCATAGCTGAAGATGGCCACCATGCCTTTCACCACGCAGCCCTTCTCGCGCAGGGCCTTGACGGCGATGAGCGAGCTCTTGCCCGTCGACACAAGGTCCTCGATGACCACGACGGACTGGCCCTCGTGGATCTCGCCCTCGATCTGGTTCGTCAGGCCGTGGCTCTTCTGCTCCGAACGCACATACACGAACGGCTTGCCAAGTTCCTGGGCCACAAGCGCTCCCTGCGCTATGCCACCCGTGGCCACGCCCGCTATCACGTCCACATCGCCCCACGTGTCGTTCACTATCTCGGAAAAGCGCTGGCGGATAAAAGTCCTGATTTCCGGGTACGACAACGTCACCCGGTTATCGCAATAAATCGGTGATTTTCGGCCCGAGGCCCATGTGAAAGGATGCTCCTCGTTGAGCTTTACCGCTTTCACTGTCAATAAGAATTCGGCCGTCTGTGCAGCCATGTCTTTGTTAGTAATCATGCTGCAAAAATACACATTTTTTTCAATATAATAAAAAAAAAATATCAACACCCTCCCGCCGACCCCCGAACCGCTCCCCCGCCCTGCCGTTCCGCCGCCGTGGTTTCGCCGTACCCTCTTCGCCCCTTATTCGGCCCTTCTTATATAGTTCTTATATCGTTCACATATAGTTCTTATATAGTTCCTATATACCGCATATAAGAACTATATAAGAACTATATGTGAACTATATGAGAAGGGCCGAAGCCGGGGCGAAGAGAGGGCGAGGAAGGGACGGGCGCGGGACGAAAAAAAAACATGCAAGTGGAAAAGTTTTTTTTGGTATTTTAACAAAAATACATATATTTGTAGGTCAATTTTTGAACGAAACACAAACTAAAATTATTCAATATGAAGAAATTATCTTTAACTCTGCTTGCATTGGCGACGCCATTTTTGTCGTTTGCCAGTGAAGCTGACCTGGAAATGCCGAAGGGATTCGCCTCGTCGCCCGACGCCTCGATCCTCTATTGGGGCTTCGCGGTGGTGGTGCTGGGACTGCTGTTCGGCTTCTGGCAGTTCGGCAAGGTACGCAAACTGAAAGCCCACAAGTCGATGCTTGAAATCGGCAACGTCATTTTCAAGACCTGTTCGACCTATCTGAAACAGCAGGGCAAGTTCCTGCTGCTGCTCTTTGTCTTCATCGGTGCCGCCATTGCGCTGTATTTCGGCGTGCTGAGCAAGATGAGCGCCGGTGCCGTGGTGCTGATCCTGGCCTGGACGGTCATCGGCATCCTGGGCAGCTACGGCGTGGCCTGGTTCGGCGTGCGCATGAACACCTATGCCAACGCCCGCATGGCTTTCGCCTCGCTGCGCCGCAAACCTCTGGACTTGTTGAACATCCCGCTGCGCGCCGGTATGTCCATCGGCATTGTGCTCATCTGCGTCGAGCTGGTGCTGATGCTCGTCATCCTGCTCTTCATGCCCGAGAACCTGGCCGGCAGCTGCTTCATCGGCTTCGCCATCGGTGAGAGCCTGGGCGCCAGCGCCCTGCGCATCGCCGGCGGTATCTTCACCAAGATTGCCGACATCGGAAGCGACCTGATGAAGGTGGTCTTCAAGATCGGCGAGGACGACCCGCGCAACCCCGGCGTCATTGCCGACTGCACCGGCGACAATGCCGGCGACTCCATCGGACCCACCGCCGACGGCTTCGAGACCTACGGCGTCACCGGCGTGGCCCTCGTCTCGTTCATCCTTCTGGCTGTCCCCGACCCCTCGATGCAGGTGAAACTCCTCGTCTGGATCTTCGTCATGCGCATCCTCGGCATCCTCGCTTCGGTTCTTTCCTACTATATTAATGGCGCGATAGCACGTGCGAAATATAAAAATGCCGACGACATGAACTTCGAGCAGCCGCTGACCTGGCTGGTGTGGATTACCTCCATCATGAGCATCTGCGGCACCTTCCTCGCTTCCTACTTCATCCTGAACACCCCCGAGGTCAACGCCGTGGTGCCCAACCTGTGGGTTGCCCTCTCCATCATCATCTCCTGCGGCACCCTCGGAGCCGCCCTCATCCCCGAGTTCACCAAGCTCTTCACCTCCCCCACCTCCAAACATGTCAAGGAAGTGGTCAAGGCCTCCGAGCAGGGCGGCGCTTCGCTGAACATCCTCTCCGGCCTCGTGGCCGGCAACATGGGCGGTTTCTGGACCGGCGTGGTGTTCTTCGTGCTGATGGTCATCGCCTACTTCGCCTCCACCTTCTTCGGCATCGAGCCAGTCTTCGGTTCCTACTACAGCATCTTCGCCTTCGGCCTCGTGGCCTTCGGCATGCTGGGCATGGGCCCCGTGACCATCGCCGTGGACAGCTACGGCCCCGTGACCGACAACGCCCAGAGCGTCTACGAGCTGTCGCTGATCGAGGACGACATCGAGAAGACCACCAAGGAGGTCGAGAGCGAGTTCGGCTTCAAGCCCGACTTCGAGAAGGCCAAGTACTACCTCGAGGCCAACGACGGCGCCGGCAACACCTTCAAGGCCACCGCCAAGCCCGTGCTCATCGGCACCGCCGTGGTGGGTGCCACCACCATGATCTTCAGCCTCATCCTCATGATCCAGAAGACCCTCGGCATTGAGCCCGAGAGCATCCTCAACCTGCTGAACCCCTACAGCATCCTCGGATTCATCCTCGGTGGCTGCGTCATCTACTGGTTCACCGGCGCTTCGATGCAGGCCGTCACCACCGGCGCCAACCGCGCTGTGGAGTACATCAAGGACAACATCAAGCTCGACGCCAACGCCCCCAAGAAGGCCGACATCGCCAAGAGCCAGGAAGTGGTCAAGATTTGCACCAACTACGCCCAGAAAGGCATGATCAACATCTTCATCGCCATCTTCTGCTTCGCGCTGGCCTTTGCCTGCCTGTCCAGCCCCGACAGCATCGGCGGCCAGAACGCCGTCTGCCTGTTCATCAGCTACCTGATTTCGATTGCCGTCTTCGGACTCTTCCAGGCTGTCTTCATGGCCAACGCCGGCGGCGCCTGGGACAACGCCAAGAAGGTTGTCGAGGTCGACATGAAGGCCAAGGGCACCGAGCTGCACGACGCCTCCGTGGTTGGCGACACCGTGGGCGACCCCTTCAAGGACACCTCCTCCGTGGCCCTGAACCCCATCATCAAGTTCACCACCCTCTTCGGCGTGCTCGCCATGGAGATCGCCATCAGCGCCAGCTTCCGCAGCATGGCCCCCTGGTTCGGCGTGGTGTTCCTCGTCATCGCCCTCTACTTTGTCTACCGCTCCTTCTACAAGATGCGTATCAAATGAGGAGTTAAGTAGTTAAGAAGTTAAGTAGTTAAGACAATACTCCGTATACGGACTTCGGACTGGCAGAAAGAAAAATTTTTGCCAGTCCGATTTTTTTGTGTATTATTTGCCTGCACCTGCCGCAATGCTGCGGCGTTTTTTTTTCAACAACCTGTAATATTTGACCCCCTTTGTGCAATTATAATAGTAGAACAACCCGAAATGTATAACAACAAAAACTAACATAAGCAATGAAGAGAATAACTCTGATGATGCTGTCAATGCTGCTGACACTTACTGTCAGCTGCCAGAATGCATCAATCTCAAACACCGCCAACGGGACATTCACTGTCAACGGCTCCGCAAGCTTCCGCAACAACGGCGACACAGTGTGGCTGGTGAATTCCAATGGGTGGATTTACCTTGATTCCACGCTCGTCAAGTGGGGGAAGTTCTCGTTGACAGGCAGCAGCGACACTTCTTTCATGGCGACGGTGATGTATGGCGAAGATTGGGACAAACTGCCGCTTGTGGTTGAGCCGGGTATGAATGTGACGCTCGACTTGGCCAAATGCACTGCCACAGGGTCGCCAATCAACGAACAGCTTTACCTTTTCGGCACTCCTCAAGAAAACATTGACCGCGAATTGGAACGGCTGTACGAGTCAATCCATTTCGGGCATCCGTCCAATAAGAAACGTGCCGAACTGGAGCAACAGCAGAAAAAGGTGCTTGCCGCCCGTCTTAAACTCATGGATACCACCGCGTGGGATATTTACACCAGCAATTCCGACAACGCTGTCGGAGCATACATATTTGCGCGACTGGCACAATGGGCGTTGGAATTCGACAAGTTGTATTCCGACACGGTGCATAGCCGGTGGCCACGGATTGATTCGGCCTATTCCGTAGCATCGCCAATCGTGAAGAACAACGAAAGTGTGCAATACTATATGCGTTTCGGCCATGCGCAGCAAAACGTGTCGCAGGGCAAGCAATACACCGACATTCCGGCGCTGAACTACCCCACAATGCAGCCAGTCAAGCTGAGCCAACTGATTGGCGGCAAAGTGGCAGTTGTCGACTTTTGGGCATCGTGGTGCGGTCCGTGCAGGAAAGAAATCACGGATGTACTGATACCGCTGTACCAAAAGCACGGAGGCAAAGACTTTGTTGTCGTGGGTGTTGATGTGAGCGACCGAATTCCCGAACATGAGAAAGCCTCCAAGCAGCTCGGCATACCATACCCGCAAATCATCGACACAACATCGTTTTCGTCCGACCACTACGGACTGCAATCCATTCCGCAGGTGTTCCTCATCGACCGCGACGGAACCTTGCTCGGCAACTACCGCGGCGAAGAACTTGTCCGCGAGGTGGAGAAAGCCTTGAAGAAAGAAGATGACTAACAACAAAAAAACAAATTCAATATGACACACAACATCATTAGATACTGTAGGCTGACAAATAACCACAAAAGTCCCAAACGATTTTGAAAACGGCTGTCGCGGGTTGTCGGCCATGCCGACGGCACACCTGCGAAAGTGCGCTTTGAAATTGAAAGAGGGTTTGCTGGAGCGCGAAAGGGCCTTTCGGAATGACACAGTAATAATAAGACATTTCACGGCCTCGGGTAGCGCATCAGCCTCATGAATTGTTAAAAAAAAGCTCTTCAATAAAAAAAATTTGCGGTGCAAAGAAAATTTTTCGTATCTTTGCACCGCAATTTTTGTAATCATTTATGCATACAATATAGTATATGGAACTGAAAGGTAAAATATCGCAAATCATTGGCGCTGTGGTGGACGTGACGTTCCCCGACGGCGAAGCCCTTCCCGACATCTACACCGCTCTGAGCGTGAATCGCCCCGACGGCACAACGATTATCCTCGAATGTCAGCAGGACATCGGAGAAAATACCATGCGCTGCATCGCCATGGACTCCACCGACGGCCTGGAGCGCGGCATGGAGGTGCTGTCCCTCGGCGGCCCCATCTCGATGCCCGTGGGCGAGGACATCAACGGACGCCTGTTCAACGTCATCGGCGAAACTATCGACGGCATGCCCGCCCCCAAGACCGAGAAGCGCTACAGCATCCACCGCGAGCCGCCGAAGTTCGAAAGCCTTTCCACCAGTCAGGAAATCCTCTACACCGGCATCAAGGTCATCGACCTCATCCAGCCCTTCCTCAAGGGCGGCAAGATCGGCCTCTTCGGCGGCGCCGGTGTGGGCAAGACGGTGCTTATCCAGGAACTTATCAACAACATTGCAAAGAAATACTCCGGCATGAGCGTCTTCACCGGCGTCGGCGAGCGTACCCGCGAGGGTAACGACCTGCTGCGCGAGATGATCGAGGCCGGCGTTATCAAATACGGCGACGAGTTCAAGAAGAGCATGGAAGAGGGCAGCTGGGACCTCAGCAAGATTGACAAAGAGGCCCTGAAGGACTCGAAGTGCACCATGGTCTTCGGCCAGATGAACGAGACCCCCGGCGCCCGCGCCCGCGTGGCCCTGGCCGGCCTGACGCTGGCAGAGTACTACCGCGACGGCGATGAGAAGACCGGCGGCCGCGACATTCTGCTCTTCATCGACAATATCTTCCGTTTCACGCAGGCCGGTTCCGAGGTCAGCGCCCTGCTGGGCCGTATGCCCTCGGCTGTGGGTTACCAGCCCACGCTGGCCACCGAGATGGGTCTGATGCAGGAGCGCATCACCTCCACCAAGCGCGGTTCCATCACCTCGGTGCAGGCCGTCTACGTGCCCGCCGACGACCTTACCGACCCC
>CALGCG010000122.1 GCA_937884485.1 uncultured Bacteroidales bacterium | reverse complement strand
CACAATCGGCATCGCAAAACAACAAACCGATACCGAAAGACGATAAACCTGCTCCATCGGCAGGCAAGCCGAGGGACGCCGTTCCGACGCAATTTCATTTCCCACCCCTTCCCCGCCCCACCATCACCCGCCGAGGTGGGAGTTGGTAGGGAGATGATAGGTGATTGTCAGGCAGTTGGTAGGGAGCTCAACCCAGAGGGCTGAGGTGGGCGTCAATGGTTGAGACGGAGGCGGCGTGCCGCCAGCACGGCCAGCCAGCCGAGAGAGACGCCGAGGACGTTGGCCACGAGGTCGTTGACGTCGAACCCACGGTAAGGGAGAAGGTATTGCACCCCCTCGGTGAGCAGGCCCGTGGCGACGGCGGCGAGCCATGTGCACCAGCTGCGGCCGCGGCCCTTGAAGGAATCCATCCAGAAGAGCGTGCAGGGAATGAACACCGAGGCATGGAGCAGGTGGTCGAGACGCAAGCCGAAGACGAAGTTGTCCAGCGGCAAGCCCACGCCGTTGAGCGGCGCCCACATGAGGATTGCCAGGCAGACGAAATACCACGGGCGCAACTGCCGGCGCCCCTTGCGACCGAGCCAGCGGATGGCCGTCCGCCGGAGGAGGTGTTTCTTCTCCACCTTGCCGAGCAGCGCCACCAGGTCGCGGCGGTCGACATGCTCGCAGGAGACGCAGTTGTCGCCGCGCATGGTGTAATGCGTGCCGTCGACGGCAACCACGCGGTGCAGTATGTACCGCCCCTGAGTGCGGAACAGCACCACGTCGCCCACCACGGGGTCGGAGTGGATGGGGAGCAGCGTCAGCACGTCGCCGCTGACGAGTGTGGGCTGCATGCTGGTGCCCTTGAGCTCGATGCGCACCGGGGCACCCTGGGACACATACTCTTCCACAATACTGAAATACAAACCGTTGTCTATCGTCATGGCATCAAGGTGTCGTGGCTGAGGCGTGCCGCGTCGGCATTGGGCAGGCAGCCCATGCGGTAGGCGGGCACATGTTGTAACACATTGGAGACGAACTGCACCAGGAGGTCCATGCAGCGTTCGTCCCTGGCCAGCGCCGGCGGACAGGAAGGCTGCAGGGCGGCAAAGGCCTCGAGGGTGCCGAGGCGGCGTATGGTGTTCTGGGGGCGCTGCTCGAGGCGCAGCAGTCCGGCAATGGGGTACTGCTCGGGCCGGTAGCAGTGGGTCTTGCCGCTCCAGGGCGAGCCGCAGACGAGCACCCCTCGGTCGCAGCAGCGCACGATGGGGCTGTCGTCGTTGAGGAGGTGCGTGGCGGCGATGTTCTCCAGCCAGAGGCGCGTGTGGGTGCTCTTGCCGGTGCCGCTCTCGCCGAGGCACATCACGGCGCGGCCATTGCACACCACCACCGACGAATGCACAGGCACGGCGCCCAGCGGCAATCCCGCCATGGCCACAGCCGTCCACAGGGCAAAGCGCAGGGCCGAGAGGTCGGACATGGGGCTCATGTCGACCTGCCGGGGTTTCCGCATGTCGTAGCGCAGAAGGCCGTGGTTGCCAAAGGCGTAGTAGTAGACCCCCTCGGCATCGACGCCGAAACGCGCCGGGACCGAGCCGTCGGCGATGTCGAAACTGTACAGCAGCCGGCAGGGAGGGAGCTGAAGGGAGGCGTCGAGCGTGAAGCAGAGCTCGTCAGTGCCCTGCGGCACGGCAAACACCTGCATGCCGGGCAGCGCCATGGCACGCTGCAGCGTGTCGCCGCCGGCGAGGCGTATGCCCAGACCTGCTATCTCCAAGCGCACCTCTGCCATATCACGCCAGGAGGTTGTTTTTCTTCATGTCGGCCAGCAGGGCCTCGGCATCGCGACGGGCGACATCCTCGGCAACCTCATACTCGCCGGTGAGGATGCTCACGGCATCGTCGAGCTCGAAGTCGCGGTCGCGCAGGGCGTTGTAGAGCAGCAGGGCGCTGTCGTTGAAAGCCACCACACGTGTCATGTCGGCCTGGGTGTCGCCAGGCATCACCACGATATGCTCGCCCATGACATCGCGTATCTTGAAATGGGGATTGAATCTCATTGCCGGAAGGGATTTACTTGATGGTTTCGAGGGCTGCGCGGACGCTCTTGGCCACGGCCATGGAGGTGAATGTGGCGCCGCTGACGGCGTCGACTTCCTTCTTGAGGGCTTTCTTCACCGTCAATCCGTTCCAGTTCTTGTAGAAACCGGCATCCTCGACCCGCTTGGCATAGCCCGGAGTCTCGCGGCAGGGCAGGAGGTAGACGCCGAGGATGACGCGCTTGGCGCTGAGGGCTATCATGACGGGGGTCTCGCCGGCATAGCCTTTGATGCCGTCGGAGGCAGGCTTGGAGTAGAGAACATAGCCGAGGAGCTTTTTGCCGGCGTCGTAGACCTCGGTGAGCTGTTTGCCTTTCTGGATGCTCTTCGCCGTGGGGAAGGCGCGGACGATGGTCATGTCGATGCCGTCGGCGTTCACCTGTGCCTGCTGTGCCTGCTGGGGGTGATGCTTGCCGTGGTTGGGGCAGTTGCCGCAGCCGTGGCCGTGCTGGTGCTGAGCACAAGCCATGCCGCTCCCGAGGAGGGCGAGAATTGCCAAAACAATGATTTTCTTCATAGTAAGGTATTTTTTTCTATTGGGTTCAAAATGCAAATATACGAAAAAAATCCGACATAAAGACACAAGCGCCGAGACGGGCCGCGGCTATCGGGTCCAGAGGCTGTCGGCCGGCAGGTCGGGACGGAGGTTGTGGTAGAAGCGGCGCTCGCCGATGTTGACATTGCCGCCGGGAAGGGCGCAGGAGTCGAGACGCGAGCGCGTGTTGTCGCTGAAGCGGCGCAAGGCCTGCAGCTGGTCGCCGGAAAGCTGGTAGCTTTCGGGGTGCTCGACGGCGTCGGTGGAGGGGACAATGTAGTACTGATAGAGGCCGTCGAAGGTGCCGCGGTGGACCCAGTAGGGCATGTAGTGGCAGTCGACCACGCGGGTATCGAAGAAGGTCTTCTGCAGGTCGAGTTCCACCATGATGCCGCCGTCGCAGTTCACGTCGCGCTGGTTGCTGACGAGGTTGCCCATGGAGTAGACCACCAGCTCGGGGAAGCGGTCGTTGCTGGGGTTGGCGTCGAGGGTGAAGTTCTGCACCACGTGGGGGTGGCCGCCGATGACGGCGTCGCAGCCGTGGTCCAGCAGCCAGCGGGCCGTCCGCTCCTGCTCGGCATTGGCCTTGGTGGCGTACTCGATGCCCCAGTGGATGAGGGTGATGACGAAGTCGGCCTTTTTCTCGCGGGCCACGCGGAGGTCGCGGGCCATGGCGAGGGTGTCGATGAAGTTGACCACATTGGGTTTTTGCACCTCGATGCCGTTGGTGCCGTAGGTGTAGCACAGCAGCGCCAGACGGACGCCGTTGCGTTCGACGATGAGGGGATGCTCCTCGGCGCGTTCGGCGCTGTCGCGATAGGTGCCCAGATGGGGTATGCCCATCATGTCGAGCCTGCGCAGGGTGCGCTCGAGGCCTGCCCGTCCACGATCCATGCAGTGGTTGTTGGCGGTGGTCATAATGTCGAAGCCTGCATCCCTGGCAGCCGCAGCCAGCGCGTCGGGGGAGGAGAACTGGGGATAGCCGGTGTAAGGCTCGCCCGCCAGCGTCACCTCAAGGTTCAGTATGGCCAAGTCGGCACTCTCCACATAATCCTTCACAAAGCGGAAACAAGGGGCATAGTCGTAGGACCCGTCGGGCTGCTGGGCAGCCTTGATCTGAGGGCCATGGCCCATCAAATCGCCCGCAAAAACAACCTTCAGGCTCTGCGCCCATGACGGCACAAAGGCCGCAAGGAGCAGAGCCAGAAGGGTTACACGTTTGATATTACGAGTGTTGTACATTTGCATTCGTTTATGATTCGACGTGCAAAGGTACGTATTTTTTTTCATATATCACTCGTCCATCATGTGATAGAGACGCACGGAGCCGTCGATTTCCTTTTCTCTGGCTTCGTTGCCGTACTTGTCCACGTCGAAGACATTCTTGGGCGAGCGCGTGATGCTGAGGGGGCCGCCGACGCATCCGCCGTCGCAGGCCATGCCCTCGAAGAAGTTGGCCGTGGCCTTCTTGGCGCGCAGCAACGTGAGGTGCTGGCGGCACTGGTCGATGCCGTTCATGGACACGGGTTTCACTCCGGTGACGCCCATCGTTTCGGCCACGTGGGCCACGCCCTGAGCAATGCCGCCACTCTTGGCGAAGATGCGTCCGTAGTAGGAGGCATTGTCGAGTATAGAGTCCTCGCACTGGGTGGTGTCGATGCCGCGGGCGTCGACGAAGGCCTGCAGCTCCTCGAAGCTCATGACGCTGTCGATCATGCCATGGGTCTTCTCAAGCGTGTACTCAAACTTCTTGGCGGCGCAGGGGCCGATGAAGACCACGCGGGCCGTGGGGTCGGAGTACTTGATGAGGCGGGCGGCCATCACCATAGGCGACACCGAGGAGGAGATGGCGTCCTTCAGTTCGGGGAAGTTGTTCTCCACGAAGCGCACAAAGGCAGGGCAGCAGGAGGTGGTCATGACGGGATTGTCGCTCTCGGCGGCTTTCTCCTTGAACTCGCGGGCTTCGTTGTAGAGTGTGATGTCGGCACCGATGGCAGCCTCGACGACCTGATGGAAACCCAGCTTCTTGATGGCGGTGACCACCTGGGTGATGCGACCGAAACGGCACTGGCTGACGATGGCCGGGGCAATGACGGCATAGACCTTGTAGCGAGTGTTGTTCTCGGACTCCTTGAGCATCTTGATGATATCGAGAACGAAGCTCTTGTCGCTGATGGCACCGAAGGGGCAACTCACCACACAGGCGCCGCAGGAGATGCACTTCGAGTTGTCGATCTCGGCCTTGTCCTCATCGTTGATGCTGATGGCTTTCACCTTGCAGCTCTTGATGCAGGGACGCTTCTGGGCAATGATGGCGCTGTAGGGGCATGCCTGGGCACACTTGCCGCACTCGATGCACTTGGACTTGTCGATAGTGCAGCGGTGGTTGACGATGGTAATGGCGCCCTTGGGGCACACCTCCTTGCAGGAGTGCATCAGGCAGCCACGGCAGACATCGGTGACCATCATGCCGCCGGCGGGGCATTCGTCGCAGGCCTCGTAGAGCACTTCGATAACATTGGGATTCTCCTTGTCGCCGCCCATGGCCATGTGCACACGGTCCATCAGCACAGCGCGCTCCTTGTGGATGCAGCAGCGCGTCTCGGCCTTGGGACCGGGGGCGATGGTGCGCGGGATGGTGTAGGCATCCTCCAGGCCGCCTTCGTAGGCGCGACGGATTACCTCGCGCAAAACTTTATATTTTATCCACTGAACGTTGGTGTCAAACAGTTTCTGTTCCATAGTCTTTTTTAATCGTAGTTCACAACAACTTCTTTGCCCATACGGCGCAAGTTGTCGGCAAGACGTTCGACGAGCTTGAGCTTCATGGTAATGTCTATATCCAACCCCTGGTGGGCGGCATTGACGTTCTGGCCGACAAAGAAGACAACATGCGTCGACTCTTCGAATATGATGTTGGCCAACAGCGAACCGCCGTCTTTCTTGACGTAGGTCTTTGGCGTGAGGTCCTTGACGGAGACATACTTCTCCGAGAGGGCCAGCAGACGGCGCAGGGTGATGACGCCTTCGGTGACGAGGTCGATGCCATCGATAAAGCCGATGGGCGGCACCTCCTTGTCGGGGAAATCGAAGCTGGTCTTCAGCTGGTGTCCCATGCAGCGTGCCACGACCTGGCTGGTGGTGCCGCCACAGACAATGCGCTTGTCGGCACCCTCGAGGAAACGCTTCACATAGACCTCGTCCTTCTCCTTGTCGACCGGCGGGCCGACCATGATGTGCACCTCCATGCGCGGACGCACGCGGATGGCGGCCACGGTGGTGTCGTCGCCCGGGCGATCAAGGTAGAGGTCGTTGCAGGCCGACGCCAGCAGGCAGGCGGCGGCGCGGGCCGACATGTGGGCGTCGATATTGGTGTCGAGGTGCTCCATAATCTCCTTGCGCTGCCATCCGAAGTTGAGCATCTGGCCGATGCCGGCATGAATGGTGCCGTCGCTCATGACGAAAACCATGTCGCCCGCCTCCAGCTCCAGCGGCGTGTGGAACACCTGCTTGCCGCAGATGCTCATCTCCTCGCGGGGGAAGTCGCAGGTGTGGCCGCGATGGTACCAGATGGCCTCGGGGTTGTCGAATTCGAAGAGGTGTCCCCTACCCTGGTTGTCCACGTGGATGACCGAGAAGGTGCTGTAGGCCACGCCGCGTTCCTTGCAGACCGGGAGGGTCTGGATGATGGTCTCGACGCAGTCCTCCATGTCGGCACCGCCGGCAACCATGGTGCAGAGAATCTTGCTCGTCAGGGTGGAGAGGATGTTGGCTTTGACGCCACTGCCCAGGCCGTCGGCCAGCACCACGGTGGTCCAGCCGTCGGCGACGCACATTTCCACGTTGTCGCCGCAGAGTTCCTCGCCATAGTGGTTCAGCGAGGTGTATCCGTATTCAATACACAGTTCTTTCATCGTTCACTCCCCTCACACTTTTCTGGCCGTCTTCCAGTCGGTGGGGCGGCCGTCCTCGTTTATGTCCATCTTGCCATCGGTAAGGGTCTTCTTCAGCTTGAGCAGGGCCACCTTGGTCTCGGCCGTGGTCTCGCCGAGGAGCGAGGCGATCTCCTGAGCCACACGCATCTGTTTCATGATGAGCTCGTCGGTGGTGCTGATGGTGTCCATCTTCACCTTGTCGAGCTTCTTGTCGTAGTTCACCTCGTCGCTGATGTCCTTCATCAGGCCGAAGAGCAGCCCCTGCTCGCCGAGCCAGCTGACGGTCAGCGAAATGTAGCGGTCGGTGGAACTGATGTGCAGACAGCGGTTCTCGGTGCGGCGGTGCTGGTTGTAGGCGTTGTAGAACTCCAGCGGGGGGAAGTACTGCGCCACGGCGCGGCCCACATTGTCCTCCGGACGGCCGGCCATGCCGAGCAGCTTCATGGCGGTGGCATTGCAGTCCACGATGTTCATGTCGCCGTCGACGATAATGACGCCTTCGGGCGAGTTGCGCACAATGTCCACGGCCAGACTTTCGGCGCGCTTGCGCATATAGGGCAGGCAGATGTCGATGTCGGCGTATCCGTTGACCACGGCCCAGGCCTTCTCGCGGCAGCTGCTGTAGCCACAGGCGCCGCAGTTGAGCTCGTCCTCCTTGGCGTACTTGCCCGTGCGGTGGAGCACTTCCTCTATCTCCTGCTCCGAAGCGGGACGGCTCTTGGCCCGCAGGCGCGGATGGGCGTAGGCCAGGCTCACGCCCGCGTCGGGGGCGGGGCGCATGGGATGCGTGGCCTTGTCGTGGGCCACATAGGCGTCGATGTCGGCCTCGGCCTTCATCATGCCGCCGGGACGGGCGATGGACTTGGGTCCGTTGATGCAGCCGCCGGGGCAGGTGTTCATCTCGATGAAGACATGGTCGAGGCTATCGATGTTTTCCAACACGTTGGTCAGGCGGTCGATGCCGTCCACGGACATATAGGTATAGCCCTCGGGCAAGGCGTCGAAGGAGCGGATGATGCCGCGCGTGACGGGGAAGGCCTTGGCCAGGTTCACGCCGCCGCCTTCGCCGGCAATGGCCAGGCGGTTGATGGAGCCGAGGTCGATATTGTTCTCCTCGAAGAGCGAAAGCAGTTCGTCGAAGGTCAGCACCCCGTCGATGCCGTGCTCGTCGGCCTCGCGCTTCTTGGCCAGGCAGGGGCCCACGAAGACCACCTTCAGCGAGGGGTCGTTCTTGCGCAGCATCTTGGCGTGGGCCGTCATGGGGGAGTCGACGGGCGCCAGGTAGGGCAACGCCTTGGGGTAGTACATCTGGATGAGGCGGCAGGCGGCAGGGCAGGCGGAGGTGATGAAGTTGCGCATCTCGCCCTTGGCAAGCACACGCTTGTATTCCTCCACCACGGCCTGGGCGCCCAGGGCGGTCTCCTCGACCACCGAGAAGCCCAGCTTGGCCATCGCTATGCGCACCATCTGGAAGTCGTCGACCCCCAGACTGCTCACAAACGACGGCGCCACCGAGGCGGCCACATGACCCTCACGCAGCAGAGCGCGCACCTTGTCCAGCCCGCTCACCGCCACCTTGGCCTCCTGCGGGCAGGCCAGGGTGCAGTGGCCACAGAGGATGCAGTGCTCCTCGATGACGCTGGCATGATGTCCTTTGATTTCGATGGCCTTCACAGGACACTCGCGAAGGCAGCGGTAGCAATCCTTGCATTGGACAATGCGAGATTCGATATAGTTAGCCATAGTTCTTGTCTTAGGATTTGGGATGCAGGCTGCCAGCCTGCGAAAAGTTGTTCTTTTTAATTGAGTTTCAACGAGGGGTACACCTCCGTGGCGAAGAGCTGTTCGACATTCTCGGCATTCACGCTGTGCATAATGAAACCATTCTCCGTGCGTTCCACCTGGGGACCGCCGGCGGCAGGCTGCACACCGTCGCAGTCGACGGTGACGCCCTTGGCGCAATGGCCCAGGCAGAAACTCGCCTGAAGATCCACAAGGTCTTCTACGTCATACTTTTTCAGTACACGCTTCATTTCTTCTATCACGGCATAGCTTCCTTTCAGATGGCAGGAGCTGCCGACACATACTTTAATAGCAGTCATCTCTGTTTATGTTTTATATCTCGTTTTGTTACCTGTCAAGAAACGTAAAAAACGGCGCCATGGTCCTGATTGCCACGGAAGAATGAGACAGTGAAGCGTGTGAGTCGATGTGGAAGTGTGCCGCCGGGGCGGCAGGGAGTTCTTTTTCCGTGGCAATAATCAGGGAAGCAATGGCACTTTGGTGTTTTTTCTTCAAAAAAAAAGGCAGCGAAACATGATGAAGAAACACTTTGATCGAACGTTTACCGTTTTTTTTTGATCGCTGCCCGTCAAATATTCTATTAATCCTTAAACGTTGTCTTTACTCAATTTCCTTTTCAAAGCACTCTTTTTTCTTTTTTTTTGACGACGCAAAAGTACAAAATAAAATCATTCCGCCAAATAAATCTTTCTCAAAACAACATAAGAGCCAGATTTACAGGAAGAAAAATTTTCACAATTCGATACATATATATCGAATTTATTCAGTTTTTCGCGAAAAATTTATCTATTTAAGGCAAGAAACCCTCGCCAAAAAGCCCAGCATTCCGTCGGAGGGACAGAAGGCACCATTTGGCATTTTTCCCCCTGCGAAGACCCATTCTTCACCCTACCAACTCCCACCATGGTGGGAGTTGGTAGGGTGTTGATAGGGACTTGGTAGGGCGTTGGCAGGGGCATCGTACATGGCCTACCGCTGTTGTTCACAAGGTTTTATGTGTATAGGTTGCCGGCGGGACGCCGGCGGTCCACTTACATGTGGGGTAAATTTGGCATTTTGTCGTTTTTCCGTTTCTGCCGGGGAGGGTGCAGTGTGCCATCGCGAGGGGGTGGGTGGTCACTGGCCTGCAGCGCCGCCGTG
Organism: uncultured Bacteroidales bacterium; assembly: GCA_937884485.1. Taxonomy (GTDB): domain Bacteria; phylum Bacteroidota; class Bacteroidia; order Bacteroidales; family P3; genus Colimorpha. The sequence goes on along the minus strand of CALGCG010000122.1, from coordinate 9,308 downwards.
GGCCTGCCATTCGAGGTCGAGCTTGCCGAAACGCCAGGAGAGGCCGAAGGTGAGGTAGCGGGAGGAGTAGTGGCGCGTGGTGTAGGCGGCGTAGGTGGGAGCGGAGTCCCAGCTCTGGTAGCGGTTGGCGTCGAAGAGGTCGCTGACGCTGAGGCGCACGGCCAGGCGGCCGTCGAAGAAGGTGGCCGAGGCGCCGAGGTCGACGGTGAGGGCGTACTGCTGTTCGTAGTAGAGGCCGAGGGTGGGCGTGCCGTAGTTGACGTTGGCGTCGAGGTTGACCAGCTTGGCCACCTTGGCCCAGAGGCGCGCATAGAGCGTCCACGAAAAACGTTCCTGCCAGGGTTCGCCCTCGACGCGATAGCCTTGCTGGAAGAGGCTGGCGTTGAGGCTCAGGCTGGCCCAGGCGGCGGGGCGGTAGGTGATGTTGGCGTCGGCGCCCGTCTTGTAGGAGGAGGCGATGTTGAAGGGCATGGAGTAGGTGATGACGCGTCCCAGGAAGGGGTCGGCCGCGGGTGTCGAGGCGGTGATGCTCTCGATACCGCCCGAGGTGCTATTGGCGTAGGCTTCGATGCTGACGTTGCCGATTTTCTCGAAATAGCGGTTCCAGGAGAGCGAGGCCTTGTGGGTGGCGGCGTTGCCGAGATGGCGGTTGCCGACGGAGTAGGAGTCGTCACCATAAATGCGGCTCACGGTGAGGTCGCCACCCGAGGGGGTGGAGAGCGAGTAGGAATAGTTGAAGCGGAAGTAGTGCATGGACGCGGTGCGGTGGGTGAGCGAGAAGGAGGGTTCGAGGGCGACGAAGCGGAAGAGGGTGTCGTCGGGGAAGAGACCGCGGCCCACGATGCGGAGCCAGTCGTGCGAGGCATGGAGGTCGGCGCCCAGGGTGGTGCGTTCCCACTCGTGGCGCAACGAGAGGCTGGCATAGAGGCTTCGGGTGTGGTAGTCGCTCACGTAGTTGCGCAACGTGTCGGGGTGCGTCCCCGCACCGGGGGTTGCGAGGCGAATGTTGCGGTCGCGGTGGCTGTTTCCGTAGGGGCGGCCGCCGAGGCGGATGGAGAGCTCGTCGTGGGGACCGAGGGGTCGGTTGTAACGCAGCGAGAGGTCGACGGTGTTGCGGTTGTAGTGGTTGTCGTTGGTGCGGTCGTAGGGCTCGAGGAGGAGGGCTGCGGGGTTGCCTTCGGCCAGGGAGATGAGGCGTTGGCTCTCGTTGTGATGGGCGCTGAACAGATAGTTCCACGTGCCGCCGAAAGAGATGTTGTGCCCCTTGCGGCCGGGCAGGCGACGCTTGATGTCGAAATTGGTGAAGCCGTTGACGCTGTAGTTTCGGCTGTCGGAGGTGTCGAGGTAGCGGTAGTGGGCGGTGTCAGGCAGGTAGTCCCACTGCTCGTAGCGGTAGCCGAGGTGGTCGTTGTAGCGGCCCTGCAGCATGTTCCACGACATGAGGCTGAAGTCGGTGAGGGAGTCGATCTTGTAGTCGATGTGGATGTTGTTATTCCCGAAATAGCTCGACCCGTCGGAGTGGCTGCGGTAGGTGCGTTGGCTGGTGGTGTCGTCGCCGGAGGTGAGGGTGTAGCCTCCTTGGCCGTCGTTGATGAAATGGCTGCGGCTGCCGGCCAGGTGGAAGGAGAACTTCAGGCGGTCGGTGTTGCGCACATAGCTGAACCACGGAGAGTAGTAGGGGCGCGTGTTGCCGCTGAGGCCCAGGATGAGAAGCTGCGAGGTGCGCAGGCGGGCCGAGGTGACGATGTTAAGTATGTGGTGTCCTTCGGCCACCATGTATTTGGCCGAGGGGTTCTTGATGACCTCCACGCGGGTCAGCGCCTCGGCGGGCATGCTCTCGAAAAAGGCTTTCAGCGTGGGGCCGTTCATGCCGGTGGGACGGCCGTTGAGCCACACGTCGACATGGTCGGAGCCGCGCATGGAGAGGTTCCCCTCCAGGTCGATCTGCACGGAGTGTGCGTTGCGGATAGCATCCCAGGCGGTGAGGCCAGCCACCGTCTCGTCGTTCTCTACGTTATAGTTGACCACCTCGCCGGTCATGCTGTAGACAGGCTTGGGGGCGGAAATGCTGATTTCCTTCAGCTTCATGAGCTGCATCTTGGCGTCGATACTGTCCAGTTTGGCCTGGCTGACGGTGTCGGCGGTCTGTGCCCAGGTCAGCATGGGGAGCAGCAAGAGGGGGAGAAGCAGTGCCTTTTTCATAGTGCTTTTACTTTTGGGTTTCAAACTCGGTAGACATCATGTGGCCTGCCACCTTGAGGCTTTCGGCGTCGCTGCCGACGAGGAAGGCCAGGACAACCATGCGGTCGGAGGGGCAGTAGATGGTGTAGTGGCCGCGGTCGCCTGGCAGGCCGTCGGCGTTGAAGACCACCAGGTGCTTGTGTTCGCGCCAGTACCGCTGCAGCGAGTCGGCCTTCTGCTTCATCTGTTGCATCGTCCCGTCGGGTATCTTGGGGTGCGAGTCGAGGTCGTCCGACTCGATGCTTATCGTGCCGTTGATGTGGAGGCGCGTAGTGGTGTAGGGAAGCGCATGCAGCTCGCGGCAGAGGGTGCGGTAGACGGCGGAGTCGTCGGTCTGCAGCAGGGTGACGCAGGCGCTGTCGCCCCCGATCAGGGGGTAGCGCTCGACGCAGTAGGCCTGCACGCCTGGGCGCGAGGCATAGCGCTTGTAGAGGCCCGTCTGGGCTTGCAGAACGGAAAACGGAAAGAGGAAAGAGGAAAACAATGCAAGAAAGAGGACTGTACGTTTCATAGCTGTTGTATTTGTTTGATATGGTTTATATTGTTCCCGATGAGGGCCAGCACGTCGTCGGGGTTGCACTGGCTGTTGCAGTAGATGCCCGGAGCGGGGGTGGAGGCCTGGGCTTCGTTGCCGCGGGGCAGGAACACTATGAGCAGCACGGCGGCCACTGCTGCGGCGGGCAGGGCAAAGCGGCCCACTTTTCGCAGGCTGGTGGCCCCAGCTGCTCCCCTTTCCAAGGGGAGCTGTCCGAAGGACTGAGGGGTTTCCCCACTCTCCGCTCTCCGCCGGAGGGCGTTGTCTTCGTGGATGGATTCTATCAGATGGTCTATATTCATATTTCGTTCATTTTTTTCAGTTTCTCTTTGGCACGGCCGATGCGTGTGGTGACGTTGGTCTGGCTCATGCCGAGCATCTGTCCTATCTCGGCCGAGGAGAAGCCGTCGAGGTAGAGCTGCAGCAGGCGCTGGTCGGCCATGGGGAGCTGCACGATCATTGCCCGCAGGTGCACCGCCTGTTCGCGGAGGGCGTCGTCGTCGGGCAGGTCGAAGGCGTCGAGGGGCACCGTCGTCACCTGTCGGCCCTGGTGGCGTCGCCAGCTGATGGCGGTGTTCAGCGCCACGCGGTAGAGCCAGGTAATGGGCCGATGGTCGGGCCGGTAGGTTTTCCACCCCTGCCAGAGGTGCAGCAGTATGTCCTGCCGCAGGTCCTCGCGGTCCTCCTTGACGGAACAGAACGAGCGGCACACGCGCTCGATGGCTGCCGTGTGTCGCTCGATAAGTTCTATGAAGGGGTGTTCGTCCATTGCCGTTGTTGTTTCTACACCCTTATTAAACGTCCGAAAGTGTGTTTTGTCACAATCAACGTTTTATTTTTTTCCGCCGGAGGCGGGGAGCGTCAGTATTCCACGATGAGCACGCCGCTGACGGCCCAGTGGCTGAACATGCCCTCGACGGGCTTGCCCTGCGGGATGGCCACGGTGAGGGTGTGATCCTTGTCGTCGGCCCAGGGCGAGAGGTCGAAGTAGACGGGCTGCGTGGCCGTGCCGGGGCACCAGCCGGAGCGCGAAAAGTCGGAGCTGCTGAGGCCGTTCCAGAAGTTGCCGCTGACGGGGTTGAGGTCGCGGTAGCAGCCGCAGTCCTGCCGCCAGGGGGTGTGGGTGAAGGCGGGTTTGCCGTCGATAAGGATGGTGTTCTGCTTGGGCACGAACTCGTCGCCCTCGCCCCAGCCGCCATGGCCGGTGGAGATATAACGCAGTAGCACCCGCTTGGCATTTTTGGGAATCCACACGCCGCCCCACGTGTTGAGTGAATCAGTAGCAAAAAGTTTGCCGTAGTTCTGCCCAGCCATCTCCAGCACGTTGCAGGTGTTGAAGAGCGCGCGAATATAATGTTTCTCGCCACAACTGTCGGGGACCGTATAGTCGTTGGGGTAGGACTTGAGGTCGAGGCTGACAATATGACCGCCTGCGTCATAGTTGCCTATCCACACACCGATAAGCACATCGCCTTGCAGCAGCGGAGCCAGGTCACTGACTTCCTGTCGGTAATAGGTCTCGTCTGCCCAGTCGATGCCGTAATTCGCCATGCGCTCGTTAAAGTGACCTACGCCGAAGGGGGTGAAGAAGCGCATCAACTCGACCGGCGGGTCGTAGACAAATGACGAATATCTGTATTTTTTTAGATGGCTGATACCAGAACGTACGCCTTGGTATTTTTCACCGTTGCGGTCAATAAAGAAAGGCAGGGAGTCGGGAGTGCCGTCTATGCCATCGAAGAAGGTTGGCATGAGACTATTGGAGAACCCCGGAATGACGAATACGGAACCCGTGCGATCATAGGCGTCGCCGTTGCTGCGTTGGTGTAATTCGAGGAAATTCTGGTAGTGTTCTGGCAATACAGGAAGGTGAAGCCTCTTGAGGGCCAGGGTGCCTCCGGCATAGTGAAGCACCGTGTCGAAGGGGATGCTGTCACTCACATGTGCATTCTGGGCACCCCAATACAGCTGTACGTTGTCGAAGATGCGGGTGGTGACCACGAGGCGTTCTTTCATGATGCGGTCCAGTTGTCGTGGGGAGACCCTTTGGAGCGCCGGCATCTTGCCGGCATTGGACTTTCTGGCAGATGCTGATGCCGGCGGGACGCCGGCGCTCCATTTCACCTTCTCGGCCTTGGCCAGCACCAGCCGTTTCTGCCCGTTGCGGGTGAAGGTGCGCAGCACGCCCTTGTTCAGGCCATAGTAGGGCAGCGGGTTGACATTGACGGGCGCCTTCTCGTCCATCTCGAACTCCAAGGTGTTGCTGTTGACAGAGCAGATGTGCTTCTTGCCGTCGCGGCGCCACTCAATGTCGCTGCGCGAGAAGGGGGTGCGGTAGAAGAAGACGGAGTCGTCGTAGTAGGCGCTGACCGTGATGCTGTCCTGTGCATAGTCCACTTCGGTGACTGTCTGGGCGTAGCCGGGGATGAGCTTGCCCTCGGGCTGCGGGGTGACGATGGTGACGACGTCGCCCTCGCGGTAGACCGTTATCACCGACGTGTCGTTCCGCTCGCCGTACTCAATCTGCCAGTAGGTGAACTCGTTGGCACCCTTCGGAATCTTCACATTCTGCGCCGTGGCCACCAATGGCAGCAGCGCCAGCGCAACACATAAGAGTCTTTTCATTGTAGCTGTCTTTTTGTTTTTTTGCAGGAGTTGGCAGGGGGTTCAGAAGCCCATGCCGAAGAGTTGCCAGTACTTCTCCTCGAGTTGGCGCCAGGCGTAGGTGGCGTTGTCGTAGATGCGGTAGGTGTAGTCGTTCAACATGTCGGCACGGCGGTTGGCCGGGAGGCCCTTGACGGCAGGCTCGAGGGTGTTGAGGCCGTCGATGGCATCCTTCTCTATGCGTAGCACCTCGTCCATGTGGCCCTTCTTGGTGCTCTGCCAGGCCACGGTGGCCAGCTTGTTGGCCTTGCGGAACTGCCAGAGGACGGTCTGCTCATTGAATTTCTTCTGTCCGCAGAGGTTGAAGGCTTTGGGCAGACGGGTGGTGCCGCAGAAGATGGGGATGCGGGGCGACTGGCCGGGATTGTCGACCGACACCCAGCAGACGCCGCCCACCTCGTCGGGCAGCCAGTCACGCAACTGGGCCACGAAGGAGTAGGAGCACCAGGCCACGCTGACCGTGCGCTTGAAGTCGACGGTGCCGGGGGCAACGAAGTTAAGCATGCGCTGCATGTTGCCGCCCAGCCAGGGGTTGGCCACGGGGCTGAGGATGGTATCCTTGTATTTGCTGCCGTCCTTGCGTTTGCGTTCCACCACCTGCTTGAGATTCTTTGTCATGTCCATGTCGGTGCCCTCGTAGGTGGAGCGGAGCAGGGCCATGACGTCGGTGACATTGACGTTCTTGTCGGGCTTGACGCTGAAGGGCAGCTCGGCCATGTCCATGGTGAAACGCTGCGAAGGGGCGAGGGCGTTGAAGATGAACCACTCGCGTTCGCGGAAGTTCTTGCCCTGGGCGTAGTCGTCGTTGAAGGCTTTCCAGAAGAGGAATTCGCCCTTTCCGTCCCAGAGTTTGTATTTCTTGGCCACGGCCTCGACGTTGTCGGAGCACATGAAGTAGTCGGGGTTCTCGCGCTGCAGGCGGCCGATGCGGGCGATGTTGCAGCTGACGGCCACGTGGTCGTCCGGCACACGCTGTGCCACCCAGATGCCGCCGATTTTCTTCGGACCCTCGCCGAGGATTTCCATCTGCCACACCTCGTGGCGGTCGGCGATGGTGATGCACTCGCCGCCGTCGCCATAGCCGTACTGGCGGATGAGGTCGGCGATGAGGCGTATGGCTTCGCGGGCTGTGGTGCAACGCTGGAGGGCTATGCGTTCAAGTTCCTCGATGAGGAACAAGCCGTTCTTGTTGCGCAGCGTGTCGGGGCCGCCGAAGGTGCTCTCGCCGATGGCCAGCTGGCGCTCGTTGAGGCAGGGGTAGGCGGTGTTGAGGTAGGCGTAGGTGGCAGCGGCCTGGGGGATGGTGCCGGCCTGGCTGACGCCGGTGGTGTCGGTGGGATAGGAGGTGTGCAGGGTGCCCTTGCGGATGGCCGTGGTGGCACCGGCGGCATACTTAGCGGCGGGCTCGATGGTCATCCAGGTGCGGTAGCGGCCGTCGCAGGTGTGCGAGGTGATGACGCTGCCGTCGGTCGAGGCACGTTTGCCCACCATGATGGAAGTGCAGGATTCGCGTTGGGACATTTGCGCCTGCAGGGCCATGGGCACCAGCAGGGCCAAAATCAAAAAGACTTTCTTCATATTATTATATTTATTCATTATTTATTCATTCGAGGTGCAAAAATACACAAATTGGGCGACATGGCAAAAAAAATTTCCCCATATCAGAAATTATTCGTATTTTTGCATCCCGTATTTTTTAATTTCAACATATATCAAATTATCATTTATTATGAAATACGGTTTTGACAACGAGAAGTATCTGCGGATACAGTCCGAACACATCAAGGAGCGCATCTCCAAGTTCGGAAACAAACTTTACCTTGAATTTGGCGGTAAACTGTTCGACGACTACCACGCCAGTCGTGTCCTGCCCGGCTTCGAGCCCGACAGCAAACTGAAGATGCTCACGCAGCTGAAGGACGATGCCGAGATTGTCATCGTCATCAGCGCCACCGACATCGAGAAAAACAAGAAGCGCGGCGACCTCGGCATAACCTACGACGAGGATGTGCTGCGCCTACGCGAGGTCTTCATGCAGCGCGGATTCCTGGTCAGCGGCGTCGTTATCACCCACTACAGCGGCCAGCCCGGCGCCACAACCTACCGCGAGCGCCTCGAACGCATGGGCATCAAGGCCTACTACCATTATATGATCGAGGGCTACCCCACCAACGTGGAGCTCATCGACAGCGACGAGGGCTTCGGCAAGAACGACTACGTCGAGACCACGCGCCCCTTGGTGGTCATCACCGCCCCGGGTCCCGGCAGCGGCAAGATGGCCGTGTGCCTCAGCCAGCTCTACCAGGAGAACAAGCGCGGCATCAAGGCCGGCTACGCCAAGTTCGAGACCTTCCCCATCTGGAGCATCCCGCTGAAGCACCCCGTCAACATCGCCTACGAGGCCGCCACGGCCGACCTCAACGACGTCAACATGATCGACCCGTTCCACCTCGAAGCCTACGGCAAGACCGCCGTCAACTACAACCGCGACATCGAGATATTCCCCGTCTTGAATGCCATATTCGAAGGCATCTACGGCGAGAATCCATATAAGTCACCCACCGACATGGGCGTCAACATGGCGGGCTTCTGCATCAGCGACGACGACGTCTGCTGCCGCGCCTCCAACGACGAGATTATCCGACGCTATTACACAGCCCTCTGCGACTTCGCCGTCGGCAAGTCGAGCCAGAGCGAGGTGAACAAGATAGCCCTGCTCATGAAGCAGGCCAAGATCACCACCGACGACCGCCGCACCACCGTGGCCGCCAAGGAGCGCCGCGACCGCGAGGGCGTGCCCGCCGCCGCCATCGAACTAGCCGACGGTACCATCATCACCGCCAAGACCTCCGACCTCCTCGGCGCCTGCGCCGCCTTGATTCTCAACGCGCTCAAGCATCTTGCCGGTATCGACCACGAGGTGAAGCTCATCTCGCAGAAGATGATCGAACCCATCCAGCACACCAAGGTCTCCATGCTCCACGGCAGCAACCCCCGCCTGCACACAGACGAGGTGCTCGTAACGCTATCCATCCTCAGCCTCCTCGACGACAACTGCCGCCGCGCCCTCGACTGCCTCCCCCTCCTCGACGGCTGCCAGGTGCACACCACCGTCATGACCAGCGAGGTGGACCGCAAGATATTCAAGAAACTCGGCATCGGCCTCACCTCCGAGCCCGTCCGCAAGGACTGAAGATAATACCAGTACAACACAACGGGAGTCTTGGATAAAGACTCCCGTATTTTTTTCCACATTAACTGTACAATAGAGCGTCGCCGCCACAGACGTCCCCTCTCCGAGGTACAAGCAGCAACAAAAAAAGGGAACCGAAATCGGTTCCCTTGTAAAGATTGGCGGCGACCTACTTTTCCACAAACAAGTGCAGTATCATCGGCGATGTGAGGCTTAACTTCTCTGTTCGGAATGGGAAGAGGTGAACACTCACTCCATAGCCACCAAAAGTAATGTTTTTGGCACATTGGCACAAGACATATAAGAGATGGGTACAAGGTTAATTGTACCGACGGAAAGTCTTCGGGTAATTAGTACCGCTCGGCTTTGACATCGCTGCCTTTACACCTGCGGCCTATCGAGGTCGTAGTCTTCGACCACCCTGTGACGAAGTCTCATCTTGGGGCCGGCTTCGCACTTAGATGCTTTCAGCGCTTATCCGATCCAGACATAGCTACCCGGCGGTGCCACTGGCGTTACAACCGGTACACTAGAGGTCTGTCCAACTCGGTCCTCTCGTACTAGAGTCAGAGCCCCTCAAACTTCAAACGCCCACAACAGATAGGGACCGAACTGTCTCGCGACGTTCTGAACCCAGCTCGCGTGCCACTTTAATCGGCGAACAGCCGAACCCTT
>CALGCG010000121.1 GCA_937884485.1 uncultured Bacteroidales bacterium | reverse complement strand
TGGCGGGACGCTCCTGGCGCTCGGGACGTTCGGGGCGCTCGCGACGCTCTTGTCCGTCGCGGTTGGGACGTTCCCTGCGGTCGCCGCCTTGGCGGTCGTTGCGGTTGCCGCGGTTGCGGTCGTTGCGGTCACGGCGGTCGTTTTGGCGGGGCTTTTCCTCGTGCTCTTCGCCAACAACGCCGTTGCCGCCTTCGGCCAGACGTTGTATCTCGCGTTCCACCTCCTCGTTGGTGCTCTCCTGGGCCAGGGCCGAGGTGGACATGAGTTCCACCTGGTAGTCTTCAAGTTTTTCGGGGTATTCCTGACGGTGGTTCATCTCGATGATGGCTTTGACGTCCTCGGCCTTGACGGCGAAGAGGTCGTTCTCGCCTTCGTAGGCATACCACATGATGCCGCGGAAGACGTCGGTCTTCTTGTAGAGCGCCAGGCCTTTCTTGAAGCGTATGGCCTGGTTGGCGGGCGGGAATTTCTTCAGGGCATCGGCGTAGACTTCGTATTCGAAGTTGAGGCAGCACTTGAGTTTGCCGCACTGTCCGGCGAGTTTCTGCGGGTTGGGCAGAATCTGCTGGGTTTTGGCCGAGGAGGTGGTGACGCTCTTGAAGGTGGTGAGCCATGTGGAGCAGCAGAGTTCGCGGCCGCAGGTGCCGATGCCGCCCACTTTGCCGGCTTCCTGGCGCACGCCGATTTGTTTCATCTCGATGCGCACGTGGAACTCTTCGGCGAGGACTTTGATGAGCACGCGGAAGTCGACGCGCTCGTCGGCGGTGTAGTAGAAGATGGCTTTGGAGTGGTCGCCTTGGAACTCCACGTCGTTGACCTTCATGTCCAGTCCGAGGTCGGCCACGATGCGGCGTGTGCGCAGCAGGGCGGCGCGTTCTTCCTTGAGGGTGTCGGCCCAGCGGTCGATGTCGGCCTCCTTGGCACGGCGGAAGAGTTTGCGTATGTTTTCGCTTTCGGGGTTGATGCGGTGCTTGCGCATCTGCAGGCGGCAGAGTTCGCCGGTGAGGCTGACGATGCCCACGTCGTGGCCGGGTTGGCCTTCGACGGCCACAATGTCGCCCTCGGTGACCTCCAGGCCGTCGGGCAGGCGGTAGAAGTCTTTGTGGTTGTTCTTGAATCGTACCTCCACGCAGTCGAAGGGACGGTCTGTCGGCTGACGGATGCCTTCCATCCAGTTGGTCGAGGTGACCTTGGAGCAGCTGCGTCTCTCGCACGAGCAGATGGGTTTGTAGCATTCGGGCTTGTGGTTGCAGCCACGGCTGAGGTAGACGGGCTCTTCATATTTCACCCACGGAATCTCGGGGTCGGGGTCCAGGTAGGGGTCGAGCTGGCTCTCCTCGCTGTGGTATTCCTCCACCTCGGGGTTCTCGCGCTCTATTGTTTTTTTCTCTTGATGGGCCTTGCGGCGGTCTTTCATGAAGTTGGCCAGGTCTTCTGCCGAGGCCACGGTTTCTTCGTCGTCTATCACGAGGTCGTCGGGGAGTTTGTTCTCCACCGGCAGCTCTTGCTCTTTCTCGTTGGCGACGATGTCTTGCTTATCTTTGTTTTCCATTGTTTTCTTGTTTTTCTTTTATCTTTTTTTCAAAGCCTTGCTCATGCGGAAGGAGAGCTCCATGAGCGCCAGTTTTGCATAGGCGTTGCGTTCTATGGCGAAGATGGCGTCGTCGAGGGCTTCTTCGATGAGGGCTATGTTGTTGACGGTAATCATTTTGGGGAACTGGGCGTCGAATTTCTCGTCGCCCGAGCCCAGGTGCACCTCGATGCCTGCTGCGGTGTTGAGGAAGCAGTTGCGCATCACGGTTTGGGCATACTGGAGGAATTGTTTCAGCTGTTCGCGGTTGAGGGTGGCCATCTTGTCCACCTGGGCCGACAGCTCTTTCATCTTCAGCTTGAAGAGCATGCGGAGCCAGCCTACCAGCAGGGCGGCGAATTCGGCGTTGTTGTCATTCTTTTCGCGTCCCGAGTCTTTCAGGCGTATGGTCTGCACGCGGCTTTTGATGGTGGGCAGCAGGCGCTCGTCGCTGTTGTCCACCAGCATGATGAGTGTCTGGGGCAGGGGCTCTTCGAGGGTTTTCAGCAGCTCGTTGGCGGCTGCGGGATTCATGCGCGAGGGCCTCCACAGCACCACCATGCGCCAGCCTCCCTCGTAAGGTTTCATGTTGAGCACCTCGACGAGGTTGGCGGCGTCGCGTTCGCGGATGATGGAGGTCTTCACATCGCCCGAGAGGCTGTCGTTGAAGTCGTTGAGGGTGCCGAGGCCGTGGGTGTTGAGCATGAAGTCGAAGAACTCCTTCATGTAGATGTCGGAGCAGGCGTTGTCGGAGCCGTTGGGCGGGTTGGGGAAGATGAAGTGCAGGTCGGGGTGCATCAGCGAGGCAATCTTTTTGCAGCTGGGGCACTCGCCGCACGAGTCGGCGCGCAGCGGCCCCTCGCTGTGGTGCACGCGGTGCTCGCAGCAGAGGTATTGCATGTAGGCCCAGGCCATCTGGAGACTGCCGTCGGGCTCGTCGCCGAGGATGAGTTGGGCATGGCTGACATGGCCGCTGTCAATTACCGACGTCAGCCGATTGATGATATCTTCCTGTCCGACAATGTCTTTAAACTGCATACTTATTCACATTAAACTTGCAAATATACGAAATTTTTTTAATATATAATAAAAAAAACTGCATCAGGGGCCTGCAGTTTCGAAAAAGATTGCATGATTTTTGATAAAAATTGCACGGGGCGGAAACAATATCCGCCCCTGTTTTTTTTTCTTGCTGCCAAGGGGGCTCGGCCGTCGGCTTGGGCGGTGGCGGACGGGCGCCGACTGATGGCGACGGGATGGCGGGGGGCGCCGGGGTGGGGAGGAGTCCCCAGCAGGTCCCTGCCAAGTGCCTGCCAACTCCCTACCAACTCCCACCACGGTGGGAGTTGACAGGGAGTGTAATGGGGTGGAAGTCAGCGTGTTTGCGTTTCTTTGGCCAGGGCGCACAATAAAAGGCCTTTTTCTGCGTTAGGATGAGTACTTTTTTCTAAACAAAAACTGCCCTGGAAGGATGGAAGGATTGCCTGCGATATTCATGGATTTGGCGGTCATTTTGGTGGCCGCCGGTGTCATCACCGTTGTGTTCAAGTGGCTGAAGCAGCCGTTGGTGCTGGGATACATCCTGGCGGGATTTTTCATAGGTCCCTATTTCCCCTGGTTCCCTGCCATTACCGATGCGCAGAACATCCACGTTTGGAGCGACATCGGCATCGTGTTCCTGATGTTCGGTCTGGGCTTGGAGTTCAGCATCAAGAAGTTGAAGAAGGTGGGTGCCACGGGGGCCATCACGGCGCTGACCGAGCTGGCCATCATGTTCCTCATCGGCAGCTCGGTGGGCAAGATCCTGGGTTTCTCGTCGATGGAGTGCACCTTCCTCGGATGCATGCTTTCCATCTCCTCTACGAGTATCATTATCAAGAGTTTCGACGACCTGAAGCTGAAGCAGCAGAAGTTCACCTCGACGGTGACGGCGGTGCTGGTTGTGGAGGACCTGATTGCGGTGCTGCTGCTGGTGGTGCTGAGCACGGTGAGCGTGAGCAAGAGCTTCGACGGCGGTGCCCTGGTGAGCCAGATGGTGAAGCTGGTCTTCTCGCTGGTGGCGTGGTTCGTGTTCGGCATCTATCTGATTCCTACGTTTCTGCGCTGGATGCGCAAGTATATGACCGAGGAGACGCTGCTCATCCTGGCCGTGGGCCTGTGTTTCGGTATGGTGGTGCTGGCGGCGCATGCCGGGTTCTCCACCGCCCTGGGGGCCTTCGTCATGGGCGCCATCCTCAGCGAGACCATCGAGGCCGACGTCATCCACCGCGTCGTCACGCCGCTGAAGAACCTCTTCGGCGCCGTGTTCTTCGTCTCGGTGGGCATGCTGGTCAACCCCGAGGTGCTGGTGAAGTACATCGTCCCCGTGCTGGTCATTGCGCTGACGGTCATCGTCTTCAAGAGCCTTTCGGCTACCATTGGCATCCTCCTCAGCGGCCGTCCGCTGAAGACCGCCGTGCAGAGCGGTTTCTGCTTCTGCCAGATTGGCGAGTTCTCCTTCATCATCGCCGGCTTGGGTCTGAGTTTCAAGGTGATTGACGCCAATCTCTACCCCATCATCGTCTCGGTGTCCATCCTGACGACCTTCGTCACGCCCTACATGATCAAAGGGGCGCTGCCGTTCTACAACTGGCTGGAGCCGAAGATTCCCGCCGTCGTCAAGCGCCGCCTGGACCAGTATAGCGAGAGCGCCAGCAAAGGCTCCGGCGACAAGGCGGGCATCCGTTCCTTCCTGCGCAAGCAGCTGACCAATATCCTCATCTACGGCGTCATCCTGGCGGCCATAGCCCTGCTCTCCACCTCGCTGCTGCGCCCGCTGCTCGACACCCTCTTCGCCGACGCCGGCATACCGCAGATATGGAGCCGCCTGACGGGCATGCTGGCCACGCTCATCCTCATGTCGCCCTTCCTCTGGGCCGTGGCCGTGAAGAACGTCAACAAGGAACGCATCAAGCAGATCTTCGAGACCTACCGCCACAGCCAGGCTGTGGTCATACCGGTGATGCTGCTGCGCTATTTCGTGGCCCTGTTTTTCGCGGGTCTGGTGGTGGGCCGCTATGTCAACCTCGCCGTGGGTTTCCTGATGGTCATAGCCCTGATGGTGGTCATGGTGGTGCTCTTCTCGCGCAAGGCCAACGGCTTCTACGCCCAGATTGAGGAGCGCTTCTTCAGCAACTTCAACTCGCGGCAGGCCCAGGCCTCCTTCCGCATACCCAAGGGCATGGAGAACGAGTTCTCGATGGAGCGCCTGCGCATGACGCAGTATTCGCCCCTGGCGGGCAAGACCCTCGCCGAAGGGCAGCTGCGCGAGCGCTACGGCGCCAACATCGTCACCATCGAGCGTGGCGACGCCATCATCGACCTCCCAGGCAAGGACGACCTCCTCATGCCGGGCGACCTGCTGACGGTTATCGGCACCGAGGACCAGGTGGGACGCATGCGCGCCGACGTCGAGGTGGAGGCAGACATCCTGGTGCACGACCGCTCCGACCACGAGCTGCACATGTACCGCTACCGCGTCGACCCCGACGGCCCCCTGTGCGGCATGGAGGTGGCCAACTCGCCGCTCTCGCTCCATCGCGCCATGGTCATCGCCATCGAACGCAAGGGCTCCGACGGCGCTGCATACAAGATTGTCAACCCCAGCCGCAACACCATGTTCCGCCCCGGCGACCTGCTCTGGTTCGTCTCTCCCGAGGAGATGACCCTCCGCGGCTTCGAGAGCAAGATGGTCAAGGTGTGACACAATACTTCTGTCGCCACACAATAAATCCTGTATTTTTGTGTTATTATGGTAACTATTTTTTTATCAATGAAGAGAACACTGACGTTATCATTGGCCGTGCTGCTGGCTTTGGCGGCACAGGCACAAAGCACGGACCGCAGTTTTGAGATTGCCAAGAACCTGGAAATCTTCAGCTCGGTATACAAGCAACTCAACCTGAATTATGTCGACGATGTGGATCCCGGCAAGGCCATCAAGGTGGCCATCGACGCGATGCTCGCCTCCTTCGACCCCTACACCAACTACTTCCCCGAGAGCGACATCGAGGACGTGAAGCTCCAGCTGCTGGGTGAATACGGCGGCGTGGGCGCCATCATCACGCAGCGTGGCGACTCCGTCTACATCTCCGAGCCCTACAAGGGCCTCCCCGCCGACGAGGCAGGCCTCAAGGCCGGCGACCGCATTGTGGCCGTCAACGGCGAGAGCACCAAGGGCAAGAAGGTTCCCGACGTGAGCAGCGCCATGCGCGGCCAGGCCGGCACCCAGGTCACCCTGCGCGTGGAACGCGAGGGCAAGGAGTTCGACCGCACCCTCACACGCCGCGAAATCAAACTGCCCAACGTGCCCTACTACGGCTACGTGGGTGCCAAGGGCGACGTGGGCTATATCAAACTGGATGAGTTCACTACCGACGCCGCCAAAAATGTCCGTGAGGCTTTTGTCAAGCTCAAGAAAGACAAGCCCGGCATGAAGGGCATTATGCTCGACCTGCGCGGCAATGGCGGCGGACTGATGAACGAGGCCGTCGACATCGTCAACATCTGGGTCCCCCGCGGCACCCTGGTGGTGGAGACCAAGGGCAAGGTGGCCAGCAAGAACCTCAAGAGCTACACCCGTCTGCAACCCGAGGACACGGAGATACCCCTGGCGGTGCTCATCGACGGCGGCTCGGCTTCGGCCAGCGAGATTGTCAGCGGCTCGCTGCAGGACCTCGACCGCGCAGTGGTTATCGGCCAGCGCAGCTACGGCAAAGGCCTTGTGCAGAACATATTGCCCATGCCCTATAACAGCCAGATGAAGGTCACCGTCAGCAAGTACTACATCCCCTCCGGCCGCTGCATCCAAGCCATCGACTACAGCCACCGCGACGAGAACGGCCGCGCCCTCAAGGTGCCCGACAGCCTCAAGACCGCCTTCAAAACCAAGTCCGGCCGCACAGTCTACGACGGCTTCGGCATAGAGCCCGACATCGAAATCGAGCCCGAATATATGTCCAACCTCGCCATCGCGCTGGTACAGAAGCTGCTCCTCTTCGACTATGCCACCGACTTTTACCGCAAGCACAAGGAGATAGCCCCGGCCGAGAGCTTTGAAATCACGGACGAAATCTACGCCGATTTCTGCCGCTACCTGAAGGACAAGAAGCTCAGCTACAACACCGTCACCGAGCGCGTCATCAAGGAACTGCGCGACGTGGCCAAACAGGAGAAGTACGACTCCGCCATCGAACAGCAGCTCAAGGAGATGGAGTCCCGCCTGGCCACCGAGAAGGAGAGCGACCTGCAGAAACACCGCGAGGAGGTCTGCGAGATGCTCAAGGCCGAAATCCTCACCCGCTACTACTACGACCAGGGCCGCCTGCAGGGTGCGCTGAAGAGCGACAAGGTGGTGCTCCGCGCCGTGGAGGAACTGAAAAGCAAGGCTTCTAACTGATAGTCAACTTGTTCCCGGCCAAGGTCCATAGACGCATCTACCTCGTGCTGCTCACCCTCCTGGGGGGCTGCATGGTGACGTCGATATGGGCGTCGAACCTCATGTGGGTGCTGCTTTTGGCCAACTGGGTGCTCGAAGGGCGTTGGGCCGAGAAATGGCAGATGGCCCGACAGAGCCGCCTGCTGCATGCCGTGGTGGCGCTCTTTGTGCTGAATGTGGTCGGCCTGCTGTGGACCGCCAACCTTGCCCAGGGCCTTTCCGCCATCCAGCTCCTCCTGCCGTGGCTCTTCGTCCCCCTGGTGGTGCTCACCACACGCCCGCCCGTCGGTCGCGTGCGCGATACAATATTGTTTCTCTATGCCGGCACGGTCGTTGTGGTCTCCTTTATCGGCCTGGTGCGCTGGCTCACCATTCCCGACCTGCCCTACCGCGACCTCGTCCCCTATGTGTCCCACATCCGCTTCTCGCTCAACTGCTGCATGGTGCTTTTCCTCAGCGCCAGCGCGCTGCACCGTGTCGGCGGAAGGGCCGTTGCGGCCAAGCGCATCGGACTGGCACTGTTGATGGTGTGGATGGTGGCGTTCCTGCTGCTACAACGGTCCTACACGGCCTTTGCCGTGCTGACGGCGGCCTCGCTGGCGGCCATCCTCTGGCGGCGACGCCACTGGCTGTGGCTGGCGGCATGGCTGGCGGTGGTGGGCGGTGCGGTGGCCTACGTGGCGGTGCAATACCATGACTATCACCACCTCCGGCCCATGTCCACCCAGCCCCTGCCCACCCACACCCCCTCGGGCAACCCCTATGTGCACCACTGCGACGGCTTGGTGGAGAACGGCAACTATGTCTACAACTACCTGTGCCACGACGAGTTGGCGCAGCACTGGCCCAGTCGCAGCTCCGTACCCCTCGACGGCTGCACCCCGACGGGCTTCAAGGTGGAGACCACCCTCGTGCGCTACCTTAATGCCCTGGGCCTGCCCAAGGACAGCACCGGCGTGGCCTCGCTCACCGACGAGCAGGTGGCCGAGGTGGTGGACGGCGTGGCCAACCCCGTCTACGTCCACGGCTCGCTGCCCAAGCACATGCTCTATGTCCTCTTCTTCGAACTGGAGAACTACCGCTGCTACCGCGCTGTGACCGGATTCTCCATGCTGCAGCGCCTGGAGCTGTGGCAGGCCGCCCTGCATGTCGTCGCCGACCACCCCTGGCTCGGCGTGGGAACGGGCGACCTTGCCGACGCCATGGAGGCCGACTTCCGCCGCACCTCCTCGCCGCTGCAAGGTTCCGGCTTCCAGCCCCACAGCGTCTTCCTGGCCCTGGCGGCCCAGTTCGGACTGCCGCTCTTCGTGCTGCTGATGGCGGTGTGGCTCCGTGCCGCTCCGCGCCTGCGTCGGCAGGGCAGCCTGATTGCCGCCTGGGCGGTGATGGTCCTTGTGTCGTGCATCGCCGAGAACACCCTCGGCACCCTCACCGGCATTCTCTTCGCCACCTGGTTCATGGCCTTCCGCCAACCCGACGCCAACCCGCAGTCGAAGGGTGACGGACTTGGCTGATGCTCCTGGCAAGTGCCTGTCAACTCCCTACCAACTCCCTACCAACTCCCACCACGGTGGGTT
This sequence comes from uncultured Bacteroidales bacterium, assembly GCA_937884485.1. Taxonomy (GTDB): domain Bacteria; phylum Bacteroidota; class Bacteroidia; order Bacteroidales; family P3; genus Colimorpha. Next base: position 56,434 of record CALGCG010000121.1, on the reverse strand, counting down.
TTGATAGGATGATGAATGGGATGAAAATGGGATATTTAACGTCTTTTAACAAAGTTCGCCGTCGTTCTGCAGAAGCACTGTTTTTCTTCCGTCGCGGCCGTGAGAATAAAAAAGGCGCCACACAATATTTTCCCGTTTCTGTAGTTATTATGTGGTAATTTTGTATTAAGACCTGCAGTGTACGAATATCATACTCTGGCCAATGGCCTGAAAATCATACTGAGCCGCACGCCGTCGAGGGTTACCTACAGCGGTGTGTACATCAACGTGGGCAGCCGCGACGAGGCGGGTGCCGACGAGGGCATGGCGCACTTCATAGAGCATTCGCTCTTCAAGGGCACCGAGCACCGCCGCGCCTACCACATACTGAACCGCATAGACGGCGTGGGCGGCGAGCTGAACGCCTTCACCACCAAGGAGGAGACCTGCGTCTACGCCTCGTCGCTCAGCGAGCACCTGGAGCGTTGCCTCGAGCTCTTCGCCGACATCCTGTTCCACAGCACCTTCCCGCAGCACGAGATTGAGAAGGAGCGCGATGTGGTGCTGGAGGAAATCAACTCCTACAACGACTCGCCCGCCGAGCTCATCTACGACCAGTACGAGGAACTGGCCTACGAGGGCCATCCCCTGGCGCACAACATCCTGGGGTCGAAACGCAACGTGAAACGCTTCACGCCCGAGAGCATCAAGCGCTTCATGCGCAGCAACTACACGCCGTCGCGCATGGTGGTGACGGTGAGCGGCGACGTGAAGTTCGACCGCCTGGTGCGCCTGTGCGAGAAGTATTTCGGTTCCTACGAGAACCATCCCTCGGCGGTGGACCGTTCGTTGCGGCCGCGGTTCCAGGTGTTCGACCGCTACGTGAACCGCCACACCCACCAGGCCCACCTGCTGCTGGGCTGCGAGGCGCCTGACGTCTACCATGGCGACAAGACGGCCTTCACCCTGCTCAACAACATCCTCGGCGGACCGGCCATGAACTCGCGCCTCAATGTGGCCGTGCGCGAGCGTTACGGATTCTGCTACAGCATTGAATCACAGTATGTGCCGTTCTCCGACACGGGCTTGTTCTACATCTACGCCGGCGTCGACCTCGACGCGCAGGAGCGTGCCCGCAAGCTCATTGCCGACGAGCTGATGCGCATGGCCGAGCAGCCGTTGACCGCCGCCCAGCTGCGCTCCGCCCAGCGCCAGATGGTGGGGCAGATGGCCATCAACGACGACTTCGGCATGAACGAGATGCAGTCCATCGGCAAGGCCTACCTGTGCTACGACCATGTGAACACCCTCGAGGAGATGGAGGCCGACCTGATGGCCGTCACCGCCGCCGACCTGCAGCGCGTGGCCCAGGAACGCTTCGCTCCGGAACGCTTCAGCACCCTGGTTTATGGCAACTAAACACTGAACACTAAACACTTAACACTGAAATGATCATCGACTATCCCTGGTATTTCGTCCTCCTCTGCCTGCTGGCGGGTGCCGCCTATGCCGCGGTGCTCTACTTTGTGGGCCACCGGGCTTTCAGCAAGGGAATCAACGTGCTGCTGGCAGTGCTGAGGTTTGTGGCGGTGTCGGTCATCGCGCTGTTGCTGCTGTCGCCCGTGGCCAAGCGCACGGTGAACGAGCGGCAGAAGCCCCGCGTGGACCTGATAGAGGACCGCTCGCTGTCGGTGCAGGCCAGTGCCGACTCGGCCTTCTCGCTGACGGGCCTTTCCGACGATATCATGGATAAGTGCGATGGGGTGCTCAGCGCCGACGTTTCCAATGTCAACCAGACCGACCTCGGCGCCCTGCTGGACGCCGTGCATCCCGAGGATGCCGCCGTGGTGCTGGCCTCCGACGGCATCAACAACCACGGGCAGAGTCCTGCCACCGTGGCCGAGCGCCTGGGCATGCCGGTCTACACCATCGCCCTGGGCGACACCACGCCGCGGCGCGATGCTGCCGTGGCCAATGTGCGCCACAACCGCATCGCCTACCTGGGCAACACCTTCCCCGTGGAGATCACCGTCGGCGCCCGCCGCCTGAAGGGCCGGAGTGCCCAGCTGACCGTGGTCGACGGCCGTGGGCGCAACGTGGCGTCGCAAAGGGTGGACTACGCGGATGACGATTTCTCCAATACGCTCTCTTTCAATATCAAGGCCGAGACCAAGGGACTGCAGAAGTATGTGGCCACGCTGACTGTGGCCGATGGCGAGGTGGAACCCGCGAACAACCGCCAGACGTTCTATGTCGACGTCATCGACGGCCGTCGCAAGGTGCTCATTGTGGGTCATGCGCCCCATCCCGACCTCGGGGCGATGAAGCAGGCCGTGGAGAGCAACCCCAACTTCGAGGCGCGTGTGGCCACCGCCGATGCGCTGCAGGGGGGCAAGCTGCGCCTGCAGGATTCCAACTACAGCCTCGTCGTGCTCCACAACCTCCCCTCCGCCACCCACGCCGTGCCCAAGGAGGTGGAGCAGTTGCCACAGATGTATGTCATTGGCACACAGACCGACCTGCCGCGCTTTAACGCCCTGCATACCGGCCTGGAGATTGTCTCCCGAGCCAGAAAGAGCAGCGAGATGACCGCCGTGTACAACGGTGGATTCTCGCTCTTCAACCTTGAGCCTGCCGACGGCGAGGCCATCGAGCAGTTTCCGCCGCTGGATGTGCCCTTTGGCGAACCGAAGGTGTCGGCGTCGCTGCAGTCGCTCTTCACCGCCCGGCTGGGCAGCATCGACACCCGCCAGCCCCTCGTGGCCGCCTCGGCGCAGGGTAGGGAACACCGTGTGTTCGTCTGGGGCGAGGGGCTGTGGAAGTGGCGCCTGGCAGATTACCAGAACAATAGTTCGCACGAGCATTTCGACCGCCTGCTGAGCCAGATGGTCAACTTCGCCGCCGTCACCGACCAGCGTGACCGCTTCATCGTCGAGGCCGAGCGCCACTACTCCGACAACGAGTCCATCGACATCAGGGCGCAGCTCTATAACGATGCTTTCGAGCTCTTCAATGCCCCCGAGGCAACGTTCACCCTGGTGGGCGATTCCGTCAAGGGCGACTTCAACTTCACCCGTCGCGGCGACGCCTACACCCTCTCGCTGGGCCGTCTGCCCGAAGGTCTCTACCGCTACCGGGCCACCACGCAGTACGACGGCAACACCCTCACGGCCGAAGGTTCCTTCGCCGTCGAGGCGCTGCATCTGGAACAGGCCAACCTTACGGCCGACCACACGCTGCTGCGCACCATCAGTGCCGTCACCGGTGGCAAGATGTACTATCCCGACCAGCTCGACGAGCTCCGTGACGAGCTTGCCGCCCTCAAGCCCACCATCTACACCCACACGCGCTTCTCCGAACTCATCGGGTTGCCGTGGGTGCTGCTGCTCATCGTGCTGCTGCTGGGGGCTGAATGGGTGCTGCGCAAATATTATGGCGAGATATGAGGCTATGGGAGAACATAAAAAGCTCAACCTTGGTCAGGGAGGCTGCCACCCTCGTGAGTGGCAACGTGTTGGCACAGGCTATCTCGATGCTGGCCTATCTGGTGCTGACGCGCATCTTTGAGCCCGCCGACTACGCGTTGTTCAACATCTTTTATTCGTATATCGAGGTGCTGGTCATCCTCTCCACCTGCAAGTATGAGCTGGCCGTTGTCATATCGCAGGGCGACCGCGAGACCTCGGCCGTCATGCGTTTCGCCTTGCGGCTGAACACCGTTGTCTCGCTGTTCCTGCTGACCCTCGTGGCGGTGCTCTATTTCACCGGGAGCCTGCCGGGCAGTTTCTCCTCGCTGGGAGCCATCGTGTTGCTCATTCCGCCGATGGTGTTCTTCTCCGGGTCGTCGCGTGTCTACGCCGCCCTCTTCAACCGCCTGCACCGCTACCGCCTGATTGCCGCCTACGAAACCACCAATGCCACCGCCGGGGCCGTACTCAAGGCGCTCCTCGGCCTGTTGGGGCTGAAACAGGCGGGTCTGCCGCTGGGCACCGTGCTCGGTCAGGCATCGGCCAATCTGCTCTATCGGTTCCGGATGCGAGGCGTGGCGTTGCCGAAGGTTTCGCGCAGCGAACAGCTGGCGGCGGCGCGCAAACATCGCAATTTTCCCCTCTTTGTTGCCAGCAAGGACTTCATCAACAGCCTGTCGTCCAGCCTGCCGTTCCTGTGGCTGGCCATGTATTTCGACCGTGTTGACGTTGGCCTGTTCGGCTTGGCATTTACCGTGGTCTTCCGCCCGGTCAACCTCATCAACACCGCCTGCGAGCGTGTCCTCTATGCCCGCACGGCCGAGTGTGTGCGCGAACGCAGGAGCATCGGCAGTATCATCCGCCGTTTCCTTCTGGTTGTCAACGCGGTGGCCATTCCCGTGGGCATCATCGGATGGTTTGTGGCCGAGCCGTTGTTCACCTTCCTCTTCGGCAGCAAGTGGGTGGGTTGCGGCGTCTATGTCAGGGCGTTGCTGCCGTGGATAGTCCTCTCGCTGAGTTCCACGTCGCTGATGTTCGTTTCCAACATCTTCTCCACCCAGCGCACCGAGTTCGGCTTCTACCTTGTGCTGCTGTGTCTCCGTGTAGTGGCCATTGCTGCGGGCATCCATGCCGGCAGCTTCCTTTTGGCCATACGTCTGTATGCAGCAGCAGGGGCACTGGTGTCAGTGTCCCTGCTGGTGTGGTATCTGTGGCAGGTTCGCCGCTACGAGCGCACGCTTACCAATTGAACTTGACGTTGCATACCTGCGGGTTGGCAAGTTCGGTGCCTTCGCCGACGGTGATGCGGTAGGTGCCGGTGTTGGCGCCCTCATGCATGGTCATGTAGACATGCACCTGGATGGCTTTCTGGTCGAGGCCGGGGGCCACCGATATGGGCTCATGGGTGTAAGGCAGATTGTGCATCTGGCACACGCCGTAGCAGACGGGAACATCTTTGCCCATCGACGACGGACCTTCCACCAACTCCACCTTGAAGCAGGTGTTCAGCGGGTTGTCGGTCTTGTTGTACATGAAAAGATCCGCCTCGACGTCGTCGAGAGCAACCTGGCCCTCGGTGGGGGTGACGGTGATGGTCTGGCCTGCCGCCAAGGCCTTTCCTTCATGGTAGATGGCGTAGGAGGTCGATTCTTCATACTTGTTCTCCTTTTCGTCGTCTTTGCCACATCCGGTCATGGCTACTGTCGACATGGCTACCAATGCCATCATTAGGATTTTGCTGAATTTTTTCATTGTTTTTTTTGAATTTGTTTATGTGTTAATGTTCGATTTTCATTTGTCTTGCACTGCGGCGCAAGCGCCGCCGCTAATCCAGTTTCAGCACCGCCAGGAAGGCGCTCTGTGGCACCTCCACGTTGCCCACCTGGCGCATGCGCTTCTTGCCTTCCTTCTGTTTTTCAAGGAGCTTGCGCTTGCGCGTGATGTCGCCGCCGTAGCACTTGGCCGTCACGTCCTTGCGCACCTGGCGCACCGTCTCGCGGGCGATGATCTTGCTGCCGATGGCGGCCTGGATGGCCACGTCGAACTGCTGGCGCGGAATCAGGTCCTTCAGCTTCTCGCACATCTTCCTCCCGATGGGGTAGGCGTTGTCCACATAGGTCAGCGTCGAGAGGGCGTCGACGGGGTCGCCGTTGAGGAGTATCTCCAGCTTCACCAGCTTCGACGGCTGGTAGCCGTTGATGTAGTAGTCGAACGAGGCATAGCCCTTCGAGATGCTCTTCAGCTTGTCGTAGAAGTCGAACACCACCTCGCCCAGCGGCAGGTCGAAGGTTATCTCGATGCGGTCGGTGGTCAGGTAGTTCTGGTTCTTCAGCTGGCCGCGCTTGTCCATGCAGAGCTTGATGACGGGCCCGATGAAGTCGGCTTTGGTGATGATCTGCGCGTGGATGTACGGCTCGTACACTTCGCTGATATTGTTCGGCTCCGGCATGCCGGAGGGGTTGTACACGTCGATTTCGCTGCCGTTGGTGAGCTTCACTTTGTACTGCACGTTGGGCACCGTGGTGATGACGTCCATGTTGAACTCCCTCGTCAGTCGCTCCTGCACAATCTCCATGTGCAGCAACCCGAGGAATCCGCAGCGGAATCCGAAGCCCAGGGCCAGCGAGCTCTCCGGCTCGAAGGTCAGGCTGGCGTCGTTCAGCTGCAGCTTCTCCAAGCTGGCGCGCAGCTCCTCATAGTCGTCGGTGTCAACGGGATAGACGCCTGCAAAGACCATCGGTTTCACAGCCTCGAAACCCTCGATGGGCTTCTCGCAGGGGTCCTGCACATGCGTGATGGTGTCGCCCACGCGCACCTCCTTCGAGGTCTTGATGCCGCTGATGATGTAGCCCACGTTGCCGGCGCTCAGCTCCTTGCAGGGCTCCATGTTCAGCCGCAGCACGCCCACCTCGTCGGCGTCGTATTCCTTGCCCGTCGAGAAGAATTTCACGTGGTCGCCCGTGCGCAGCTTGCCGTTCATGATGCGGAAGTAGCTGATAATGCCGCGGAAAGGGTTGAACACCGAGTCGAACACCAGCGCCTGCAGCGGAGCCTCGGGGTCGCCCTGCGGCGCGGGGATGCGCTCCACGATGGCGTCGAGGATTTCCGGCACTCCCATGCCCGTCTTGGCCGAACAGCGCAGAATCTCCTCCGGCTTGCAGCCCAGCAGGTCGACAATTTCGTCGGCCACCTCCTCGGGCATCGCGCTGTCGAGGTCTATCTTGTTCATCACGGGGATGATTTCCAGGTCGTTCTCCAAAGCCAGGTAGAGGTTGCTTATCGTCTGGGCCTGAATGCCCTGCGTGGCATCCACCACCAGCAGCGCGCCCTCGCAGGCCGCTATGGCGCGGCTCACCTCGTAGCTGAAGTCCACATGGCCCGGCGTGTCGATGAGGTTGAGGGTGAAGTTCTGCCCTGCATAGGCGGAATTTCCCTCCGCAGGGACGCGGTAGTTCATCTGGATGGCGTGGCTCTTGATGGTGATGCCGCGCTCCTTCTCCAGCTCCATGTCGTCGAGCACCTGGTCCTGCATCTCGCGCTGGCTGACGGTGTTTGTCACCTCCAGCAGGCGGTCGGCCAACGTGCTCTTGCCGTGGTCGATGTGCGCTATAATGCAGAAATTGCGTATATTCTTCATTGCGTTAGGGTCAAGTTTCAAAAGTGCAAAAATACGATTTTTCTCCGACACGGCAAAATTTTTTTGCTTCATCGGGCCAGAGAGCCTCCTTTTCTCTCCCCGACGGCTCCTTCCGCCAATGCCGTCATGCGTAAAACCGCCGGCGCAAAACCCTCGTCTGCCGGCTGCCGATTTGGCAAAAAGTCGGTTCTTCTCCCCCTCCAATCCGACGGGAATGTGCTCGGATGGCATAAATTACTATGACTTAACGTATTCAGTGCCTTTTTTCTCCCTATCAACTCCCTACCAACACCCTACCAACTCCCACCATCGTGGGAGATGATAGGACGAAAACAGGCCCCTCATAACCCTCAAATTTGGCAAAATTCCTTATGCGTTTCGCATCGGTGTCGAAACGTTTTTTTCCCCGATTTCAGATGTCCCCCGCCGGGGCATGGGTGGGCATGCCGGTGCATACAAAAAAAAGCCACACCCGCTTTGGGCGGGTGTGGCTTTCGGTATGGAGGTTGGGGATGGGCTATTTTTCGAACAGGGCTTTGGCGGCGTCCATGCGGGCGGGGATGTCGACGCCGAAGGGGCAGCGGCTGAGGCAGGCGCCACAGTGGGTGCACTCGGAGGCCTTGTGGTCGAGGAGGTTGTATTGCGCCTGGATGTCGTCGGTGAGGCCGTCGCGCTCGGCTTTGTCGAGCAGCTCGTTGACGCGGGCGATGGGGATGCCCTGGGTGCAGGGCGAGCAGTGGTTGCAGTAGGTGCAGTCGCCGCCGAGGGTGGGCTTTTCGCGCTTGGCGACGTTGGTGTAGTCTTTCTCGGCCTCGGTGGCGTGAAGCCAGTGGAGGTCGCGCTTCAGCTCGTCGAGGTTGTCGATGCCGAGGATGCAGGTGGAGATGCAGGGTTTGGCCAGGCAGTAGGCTATGCACTGCTCGGGGGTGTAGGCCACGCCGAGGGGCGAGGCTTTCTCGTCGAGCAGCTTGCCGCCGCCGCCGAAGGTTTTCATGACGGTGACGCCGATGTGGTGCGTGGCGCAGTAGTCGTAGAACTCCACGCGCACGGGGTCGATGCCGCCCTGGAGGTTGTCCATGGCCCCTTTGTCCCAGGGGATGGCGCCGCCGCGCAGCTGGTCGAAGGCGGGGTTGAGGCTGAACATGATGACCTCGACCCATCCGCTCTTGGCGGCGCGCAGGGCCACCTCGGCGTTGTGGCTGCTGAGGCCTATGTGTTTGATTTTGCCCTCTTTCTTCAGCTGGAAGACGTAGTCGAGGAAGGGCGAGTTCTGTATCTCCTCCCACTCCTCGTGGCTGTCGGTGATGTGGATCATGCCCACCTCGATGTGGTCGGTCTGCAGGCGGGCGAGGAGGTCCTCGAAGCCGGCCTTCACCTCCTCGAGGTTGCGTGTGCGGGTGTGCTGGCCGTCTTTGTAGACGGTGCCGATGTGGCCCTGGATGATCATCTCGTCGCGGCGGCCCTGGAGGGCGTAGCCGATGTTGGAGCGCGTCTTGGGGTTGGCGTCGTAGATGTCGATGTAGTTCATGCCGCTGTCCAGCGCCATGGTCATCAGCTCGAGCGAGGCGGCGCTGTCGATTTTCTCGAATCCGCCGCAGCCGATGCTGATTTCGCTGACCTCAAGACCGGTGGCACCCAGCGGGCGGTACTTCATGTCGGTGGTCTTCTCAGGCGCAGCCTGTTTGCAGCCCACTGCCGCGAGGCACAGGGTTGCCATCAAAATAGTGTAGATTTTCTTCATCGGTATGTCGGTGTTTTTTTTGATGTTATAACGTGGTTTGAGTTTTTTTATTGTATTGTGCGGTGGAGAGTCGGCTATATGCCCTCCGGGGTTTCCGCCGCCATGGGCAGGGGTTCGTCTTCGTCGGTGGAGTAGGGGAGGGGATGGTGTTTATATATCGCCAGCAGGTTGTTGTTCAGCGCCAGCTCCACCTCGCGCATGGTGCGTTCTATCTTGTCGGGCTTCAGTTGGCACTCCCAGACGACGATGACCTGCCAGCCGTTCTCCTGCAGCACGCGATAGTTCTCCCTGTCGCGCTCCTGGTTGCGACGTATCTTCTCTACCCAGAAGCTGCGGTTGGTCTGCGGAATCTTGCAGCAGGGGGAGCTTTCAATTTTCATTTTTGAATTTTCAATTTGTGCGGCCTCCGGCCGCACACCGTGTCCGTGCCAGAAGCACCCGTTGACGAAGATGGCGGTGCGGTAGGGCCGCAGGACGATGTCCGGCTTGCCGGGGACACTCTTGACGTTTAGCCGATACCTGTACCCGTGGCTCCAGAGCCAGCGACGCACCAGCAGTTCCGGCTTGGTGGCCTTGCTGCGTATGTGCGACATGCAGCGGTGCCGCTGTTCGGGTGTCATGCGGTCGGTCATGGGGTCTATTCAATATGCATACACAAGGCCATACTTTTCGGTCAGCTGGCGGAGGGTGCCGTCGGACTTCATCTGGCGGATGATGCTGTTGACGAGCGCTAGCAGGTCGTCCTGCCCTTGGCGCATGAGCACTCCGATCTCGCCGTGGGTGAAGGGTGCGTCGAGCAGCGGGGCCGCCAGGCGCGGGTCGGTTTGCACGTAGTAGGGCGCTTCGGTTATCTCGGTAATCATCACGTCGGCTTCGCTTTCGGCGATGAGCGAGGGGATCTCCTCGTTGTTGGGGTGGACGATGAGGGTGGCGTGGGTGAGGTGCTGGCGGGCGAACTGCTCGTTGAGGCCGCCGGGGTTGACCATCACGCGCACCTCAGGGCGGTCGATGTCCTCAAGCGAGCGGAAGCGGAGGGTGTCTTCCGTGCGGCAGAGGATGGTCTTGCCGTTGGCCAGGTAGCCTTCGCTCATCAGCATGGTGGCACAGCGCGCCTCGGTGATGGTGATGCCGCCCATGGCCATGTCGAACAGTTGCGGGTCGGCCTGCACGTCGGCGGTCAGCGTGGGCCACGAGGTGGGTACAAACTCCACCGCCACGCCCATCCGCTTGGCCATGGCCTCGGCCAGCTCGATGGCGAAGCCCCAATAGAGGCCTGTCTCCGGCTCGCGGAACGACAGCGGTCGGTAGTCGCCCGTGGTGCCGACCAGCAGCGTGCCCCGCTGCTCGATGCGCTCAACGGTGGGCCTCCCCGCGAGGGAGTCCTCTTTCTCGCTGCATGCAGCCAGTGCCGTTGTTCCCGCCAGCGCCAGTAGCATGACGAGCAGCCAGATTTTGATTCTATTTTGTTTCATAGGATTTTCGTTCGTTGTCTCGTCATTTCGAGTGCAAAAGTAACACTTTTCGCCGGAATGACCAAATATTTTTTCTCTTAATCTACAAGATCTACGAGATCTCGCGATGCGCGGAGCGCGAGCAGGAGAATTAATCGCCAAGCCCTGACGGGCAGAGATCCATAAATCTTATATTTTGTATCGCTTTGCGTCCCCGCCGCAGGCGGAATAATCTACAAGATCCACGAGATCTCGCGATGCGTGTAGCGCGAGCAGGAGAATTAATCGCCTATCCCTGTGGGCAGAGATCTATAAATCTTATATATTGTTTCGCTTTGCGTTCCCGCCGTTAGGCAGAATAATCTACAAGATTTACGAGATTTCGCAAGCGCGTAGCGCGAGCAGGAGAATATGATAAAAGGAGAAACAATAATTAGCAGCGCATTGCGTTATTCGTTCATGATAAACGTTGCAGCACAGCCGAGCGAAGCCACCCTTCGTGCCGAGGTCTACGACATCGTCCGCCAGATACCGCGTGGGCGGGTGCTCACCTATGGTCGTATTGCCGCCTTGTGTGGCTGGCCCAATCATTCCCGCCTGGTGGGTCGCATCATGCGTGGGGCCCCCGACGCCGATCTCCCCTGCCACCGCGTCGTCAACGCCTCCGGTCGCCTCGCCCCGCACTACCCCGCCCAAGCCGCCCTCCTGTCCTCCGAAGGCATCCACCTCACCCCCTCCGGCAAAGTCCCGCTGAAGGAGTACCTGTGGGTAATAGAGGATTAAAAGGCAGGGATTATCTTATTGGAATTACATGCAACAGAGCCGCTGCTCGGGTGTCATCTACTCCACGGTTAGTATGTCCAATGAGGTGTCGTTGAAAGTGTGTTGTATCGGGAGGGGGACTATTTTGTAGTTTGTAAATAAAGTACGGGCATACTTGAGTTCAAAAGTGATACGAAGTTTGTCGTCATCAGCCCCCTTGGCCTTGGTTGAGGTGTGGATGCCTGACACGAGATAGAGGTCACGTATTCCTTTGTCGGGGATATATGGTGCGAAATAATCTATGCCATCCAATGGGATGGTGGTTGGGAAGGTGTCGCCAGAGTAGTAAACGGAGGCTGTGCCATCCTTGAAGTTCTCATATTGAGGATTGTCGGGCTTGACTACACCGACGAGGACACGATTCTTCACTTCGAGCGTGGTGCCTTTCTGCGGGATAACCTGCTCTACGATTTCCACGGCGTGTTTGTTCAGTAGGTCTTTGATGAAGTCGGACAATAGTTCGTGCTGGTTGTCGCCGGGACGCATAGGGAATGCTCCGATATTCACCTCGTCGATGCTGCGACGGAATCGCGATGCCTCGTCCATCCTTCCGGGGAAAAGTATGTAACCGCCGATGACCTCTTTCTTTATCTTCTCGTCGTGGTGCTTATTGTTGTAATAGATAGCGTCGCGGTAGCGGTGCATTTGGTTGATGGCGTCGTCGGGTGGCACATCGTTGCTGCCGTCCTTCTCCAACCTGTATTTGGCATCAAAAAGGTAGGTAAGCTTCATGCCTTCCTGCAGGTCGTCCTTGGTCAGCTGCAACACGATGTCGGGCTTCTGTGGTACGGTCTTCGACTCCAGTTCACCAATTCCTTTCACGTCGTCTTTGTCACTATGACGTGGGTTATATACAAGCTCTGCAAGCGTCACATCATCTTTCTTGAAGATAATCTTCGAGTGCTCGCCTTTGCCGAGGCTGTAGGTGAAGAGACCACTCATCTCTGTGCGGCTATGCTGCTCGGCTTCTGCGCCAGTCAGCTTTTTGACCACCTTCTCCACCTGAATGAAGCACCATATCTCGTACAGGGTGGCGATGTCTTTGGTTTCCATTCGGTAGAGACCATCGTTGAGGCTGAAGGACTTCTGCAGAATAGTGTAGATGCGGAATACTTTCGAGTAGTTCACATCCTTTTGCAGGATGAGCGACTCCTGCTTGATGCCGTCGAAGGGGCCCACGGTGCGGAAAAAGGGATGTCGCGACAGGCGATTCAGCTCATCACGGGTGCGGGCTATCCTGTCCCTGTGGGTGTCGGCCATGCGGGTGTCCTGTAGAAGAACTCTCTCGGCTAGAGTCGCATAGCGTTTATGAACTGTCAGTAGAGCGTATTTAAGGAATCGGTTCTCTGGGGTGTTGTAGGTGTTCTGCTGCTCCTCCACACGGTACAGGCGGGCCTCTTCCGTGCGGTGCTCGGCCAGTTGCTGTTCCAACTGTGGTGTGAGGCGGTGTATCTGGTCGGCGCGTTTGTAGGTCTCGATGGATCTCAGCCGATGGCGTGGCCGGTCGATGATATTATGGATGGTGCGCAAGAACTGCTCTTGCAACCCACCGAAGATGTTCCACCAGATGATGTCGTAACTCTCGCCCTGCTCCTCCTTGATGCCGTGGTAGGTACGCTTCAGGTAATCCAGCGAGAGCATACGGTATTCTGCCTCGATGTCCTGAAGGATAATCTTCCAGTCATGGTGATAGTCGAGCTTGGCCGAGATGACGTCGTAGGAGAAGACGAAACGTTTCTGTACGCCATCGAGGGTGTAGCCTATCGGCATGTCGGCACGACCTATCTCGTTGCCATAGTTCAGGTATCCTGCCAGCAGCTGCTTGCTCTCTTTCCACGAGAAGCGGTCATTGACATCCTTGCGCGGACTGTCGAACCAAGCCTTTGTCACCTTTTTCTTGAAATCCACCCACACACTGTAGTCCGTCTGTTCGAAGAAAACAGCAGGAACCTCGGCATCGTCCTGCACAATCTCACGTTCAACATCCTCTTTCACCAGCACCACTTTCTGCACCCCCTCACCCCAATGATACGAGGAGGTCAACTTCTTCCTGCCGAGGATGCGACTCCCCTTGTCCCACATTCGTTGGAACTGGGTACTCTCCACCGTCAGGATGAAGTCGTCGTGTATGATGCGCAGGAGGTCCAAAGTTTAAATGACTTTTAATATTGAAGTTTGGAATTATTTGATAATTTGATGTTTACTATTTGCAAAGTTTGTTTTGAGTTTATGATGTTTATTTTTTCTGCCATCAAAATGAACTTAGAAAATACTATCAAAAGTATCTTCTGTATCTTCTACTATGATCATGACTTATTTCACCATTTGTAGCCATCTTGCGAACCATTTTCTGTAGTTCATCAAAATCAACATCTGGGAGTCTATAAGCCATTTCATCAATCATGCTCATGGGATGATTTTTCAGATCTTCCAAGATTAATGCCTTTAGCCGATATGGTTCTATCGTTTTAAGGGTGGTTTTCTTGTTAACTTTTGCGTTGGAAATTAACTTTGGATTGATTTTATAGTAGGAGCCTTTGCCTCTACCGTCTTTTAATACAATTTCGTCTTTTAAAAGATTACCAATATAATTGCGTAAGCGGTCCTCATCGGATAATTGCAGATATTCCGTTAGGTCAAGGGATCGAATTTTCTCAGCCTTTGCAATAGCACCGAATGCGATGAAATTTTTCTGAGATAATGAGTAGTTCCGTTGGGTATAATCTAGAAGGGGTATAATATCGGCGTTCTGAATCTCAGAATACAATATTACTTTGGTTTCATTGAAGGAGGACTCAATTATTGGAGGCTTCTTGGAGTCCATAGAGGTGATTTCATATATCAAATCGTAGCCAGAGCCTTCGCCCTCCATCAGCTTCAAGTCACTCATGATTGTGGTGAAATGAGGGTTTCTGCGGTGGCGTTGGTGTAGAATATTGTCTTTTGTAACACCTAATGGCAACCCTCCTGGACTCGATATTTCCATTCGATCGGGGAAAACACATATCATGATGTCATTTGAAATGGTGAAGCAATGGTGGGCAAAGGCGTTTAACAGAAGCTCGCGAATTACTTTGGGGTGATAGTGCCGTATTTGTTTTCTGAAGAGACCATCTGGAATCTCGTATGCGTAATTCAATTCGGTGGCAGTTCGTTCTATATCTATCAATAACTCTTTGGGGGTTAGTGAGTTGTCGTGCCATTCTTCCTTCCTGACTTTTTGTTCCAGATTGTTGTAAACTATGTATTGAACAGTGATGGGGTAAGATATTCTACTGCGCTGACTGGCTGTTCCCAACCAAAGAACGCCAAGGTTGGTAAGCCGTTTTCCGTCAAAAAGATTATAGTGTTCGATGATTTCTTCGTCGCTCATCTGTTTCACATGTGCTTTCACGCGATCTGATTCTCGAATGTCTTGCACAAATTTCTTTATGTTGTCCTGTGGGATGTCTTTGTAATCTACAGGCGTTGGAAGTACTTCCCACTGATAGGCGCCTTTCTCAATGGATAGTCGCTGTATTTCTTCGTTTCGGACAGGTTCGCACTTGTCGCCAATGCGCATATATATCTTTGCATCGGATGTTGTCGCTATTGATTTGAGCGAAGGGGCAATATACAACTCGAAAAATTCTCCACCATTAGGGTGTTTTTCTACTTCCGATGAAGATATACCAACATTGAAACAGAGTCCACGAAGTCGAGAGAGGGTGTCGTTGATTTCTTTTATGTCAACATGTTGGTCTGGTAGAGGCTCCTTGGTTTTGTCTTCATAGCCGACATAAATTGTTCCCCCTTGGGCATTTGCCAATGCCACACAGGTTACAGACAAGTCTCGGAATCCATTGTCGCCTGTCCGTATTTTGCGGATGCTTTTGTATTCTATTGTTTGGTTCTCATTCATCGTCATATATTTTTATCATGCCCAGTAACTGGTGAAGCCGGTGGCTTGCAACTTCTTCACCATCTCTTCTATCTTGGCAGCGGAGATGCTTTGGAGCGCCGGCGTCTCGCCGGCATCGGCTGGCATTTGTGCGATAATTTGATCATCTACCAGTGTCTTGAGGCCGTCGAGGACGCGCTTGGTGCGCTCCTCGTCGCCTTCGATGCGGGAGAGGATTTTCATCGAGGTCATCTCGTCGAGGCTTTGCCACAGCTGCGACTTCTCGTCCAATTTCTTGCGGTTGACGGCATACATCAAGAATTCGTTTCTTGTGCGGTAGGCTATCTTGAAGGGGGTGCCCTCCAGGATGGCGTTCACCTGCTCCAGATATGCCAGCACTTGGTCGCACAGCTCGCGGTTGTCCTCGTACACATCGCAGCCCTCGGCGGCATCGCCGATGATACAGTTGCCGATATAGCCGATATCGTTACCAGCGTCTTTCTCCAGTCCGCCGTGCAGGTCCACCTCGTTCATCTCGATGGTCATGGCGCGGTCGAGCACCTTACGGCTGAACGAGAAGGTGGTCTCGTCCATATTCACCGTACCCACCACGAAAAAGTTCTGCGGGATGGTCAGTCGCTTGCCGCCCTCGGCGGTCTTGTATGCCTTGCGCTCCTCCGGGGTGTCAAACAGCTGGTCTATCAGGCTACCGTAAGCATCGATGTTCTCATATTCGATGATGGGGTCGGTGGTGATGGTCCCGTCGGGGTTCAGTTTGCGGCTCTCAATGACCGACAGGTATTCGGCGAAGTACTGCTCCACGGGGGCAAGGTTCATCTCGTCGAGGCAGAGGAAGTAAGGCGTGTCGGGATCTTTGATGGCCGCCGCCAGGAAGCGCAGGAACGGCCCCACCACGAACTTCTCGCCGTTCAGGCGTGACACATAGCCTATCAGCTCGCTGCTGTCGTGCCAGTTGGGCTTCACCTGTACCATACAGAAATTCTTCGGGTGGTTATTCCCAAATTCGGGGTCGCCCTCCTTCCAGCAAGCCTTCGCCATCTCCCTCACGATGCGGCTCTTTCCCGTTCCCGAGATTCCCGCAAGAAGCATAAAGGGCTTCGTCCGCAGGGCGGTGAGAAAATGATAATAACCCTTATTTATTGTGGATTTTTCTATTCTTTTTTTTGCAGGTTTCTTATTGAAGGAATCAAAAAATCCTTTTTTGTCATATCGCTCCATAAAATCAAAAGAAGATTGAGGATTTATATTGGTAATATTCAATAAACCATTAGTGTCAAACTCCAAAACTTTGGAGAAGTTATTAATGTAATTTTTGACTATATCATTATTATTAGTTGCCTCTTCCCTAAATACAGCCTTGTAGGCATCCTTATAAGTGCAGTTTGGATGAGATTTTGTATAACTATATAATTCGAACAAAACATATGTTGGACACTCAATATTATTAAATCCATCTCTGCCTGTATAAGGATTTGGTACATAATATCGCGTAATCCAGAATTCTAGATACAATTTAGCTTCGTCTTCATTGATATCATGGTCGAACCTTGGATAAAAATAGCCATCTTCAGCTTCGCAGTATAATCCTAATTGGCAAGCTAGTTGATAAGGTGTTCTAAAAAAATCCGGCCCCCATATGCTTGACTGCATTATTGTACGAAATCTTTCTGCTGGCATAATAGAATGGGGCATAGAATTAACTAATTCCACAACCGTTTTTGGGGTGCCATTTCGCCATCTACAAATAATGTCTGCCATATTTCATTAGAATTAAACTCCAAATTTAGTGATGTCTAGTTGTTTTAAAATGGCTATTAAAACATCAACAACTATGCTATTACCTGCTTCTTGGTACATTGCCGTGTCAGAAACAACAATCTTAAAACTATCTCTAAATCCCATTAAACGCAAACATTCCCGTGGTGTTAATTTGCGGATTCTACCTTTATGTGTTACATAATTGTCGACGCCAGCCCTGTGCATTTTGTGCATAGATTGAAGCAGAGGACGGGCCACATCTAAATCAGTTTCAGTTGATGTTTTAAAATTCTTAGTACCTCCTGCTAAAACATATTTAGCCACCTTATCTGAAAGGTAGTATTTTTCTTCTACATCTTTAACATCGAAGATAAATTCATCAAATGCCTCATCTGATGGCGTTATTTCCGAATCCGGATGATAGACGAAATCTCCGTGCCAGTTGAATTGTTGATTCCTTTTTTGGCACAATTGTATATCTCCATTTATTTGCGTGTAGCTTTTGACTCTGTTTTTATGACTTGTGACAAATTTTACACCTTTTTCTTTTAGAAAATATTTTGTATCTATGTAGTCTTCGAGGAAATCATACATCTTATATTCAAGTGGTATCGGTGCTGGGTATTCGAAAGATGTCTTTCTCTTAAAACCAAGGCAATATAATCGTTCACGATGTTGAGGTATGCCATAGTCTTTACTATTAAGAACACGGAAGTGTACATCGTACCCGAGCTCTTTAAAGATTGTGTATATTACTTTCCACGTTTTGCCTTTGTCGTGATTCAATAATCCTTGTACATTCTCGAAAAGAAATAGTTTTGGTTGGGTTTCTTTAATAACTCTTGCAAAGTCGTAAAACAGTGTGCCACGAGCATCTTCGAATCCAAATCTTTTCCCAACCATAGAGAACGCTTGGCAGGGGGCTCCTCCAATAATAAAATCCACGTCTCCTTTATAAGGTTTCGCATTAAATTCTCGAATGTCCGTAAACCACCTGTCTTCTGTAATATTATAATTAGCAAAATAGCTTTTCTTACAGTTCGCATCAATGTCGCCAGCAAAGACGATTTCGTGATTTAGGTGAAGACGTTGAAATGCATGTTCAATTGCTCCAATTCCACTGAATAGAGTACCAATGCGAATGGTCCTCTCAGGATGTGCAAATTCCAAAGTACGCCAATCGGTTTTCCCTATTGCACTTGGAATAAGAACCATGTCTTCAACTTCTGCTGCTTTACTTTTTACGATTTTTTTCACAGCAGATATTTTCTTTGATGTTTGTAATATGTCTTTTTCTACGGTTGGCATAAGATATAATTATTGGTTTAAATGACCAATTATATAATCAGTATCAAGATCGGGGAACCCAATGCGATTATAATACCGTATATAACTGGCAACCATTGATTGCGCAAAAGGATTGTCTAGTTTTGCGATTCTTGTGTAATTGAGTTTTAGTTGCGAGTAATCAACAGTCACTTTCTTTTGAAAATCAACTATGCGATTTTCGGTAAATGGTGTCTTTGGTAAAAAAAAGTACCTGTCCGACTTTCCTGATCTTAAAAACTGAGAAAAGACGTTTCTTGCATTATTGATCTTATCCATATCACCCTTCGCATTTTCAATCTTTTTTTTATATTGTTTATATTCGTCCGTGTCCTGCAAAAGGATGGTTTCCAATAACACGACATCGTCTACTTTTCGCTTTCCTCCACTACGAAGAATGAAGTCACAGGTTGGTGTTAGGATTACATATTTATCATTCTCCTTTTGCAAGAGTTCTCCGCATTCATATTCACTGTAAGTATTTGTAGGGTATATATAGAATTCCATGGGGTGAGCCTTTTCTTCTAGGATAGAATCATCTCCGATAATTTGTTTAATATTATGCTTTGATAAAGAGTCTGCTATGTTACGAAGAAGCATATAACCTAAAGAATAGTCATCATCATCGGGGGTGAATATGTTGTTCCGTTCTTGTATAACATTCCAGAAATAATTTTTATATTCTTTTTCGAAATATGAATGAATATTCTCTTTTAGAAAGGGGAATTTATGTTTGGTCAGCCGTTCTAATTCTGTTTTTAGCTCGTCATATCCGCCTTCTCCTTTATGAGCAACGCCAACTACTTGGGATCTGAGTTCCGCAACATTTCTTGTATATCCAGAGTAGAAGATCACTGGAACAAAAATTTTTTCTTTTATTTTTTCAAACGTTCCACTACCGAGGTCCACACCGCCTTGTGTGGCTTCGCCCTGGAATACGTCTAAAATAACAATGTGATAGTCGTCGCATCTGTTTACAGCCATGTCAAAAGATGCTTCACCGTCACAGGATATGGTATACCCGTTTATTACTTCTCCTGACAGCAAATCAATTAAATCGTTTCGACTTTCTTCTAAGTCTTCAACATATAATATTCTCAATTCTTTGTTCATACCCTTTTCCTAAATAAAAGTTTAAACGTTGCTCCCTTATATTGGGTGTCTTTAACAAGAGATAGTTCACCATCATAATCGGCCATGATTTCTCCAACAATGGCCAATCCAAGGCCAATTCCATCTGGTTTTGTACTAAAGTATGGTTCAAAAATAGCATCCTCGGTTCCTTCTTTAATGCCTGGGCCATTATCAGAAATGATAATGGCCAAACCATCACTCTCATCAGCTACTGACACATGGATTATTCTATCCGTGTCTATCGTGGATAGCCAATATATAGAGTTTTGAATTAGATTCATCATGATAACTGCCAACTCGCTTTCGTCAATTGTTACGCGGTGTTGTGTGTCGGAAACGGAATGATGAATGGCATTCTTTTTTAGTTCTTCTTCGTTTAACAGGAACTGATTCTTAATGACGTCTTCCAATATAATGGAGGACGGGCGACCTCTTTTTCTTCCCCCAAATGGTTCAATGCGTTTGAAGAGTTGAGAGAAATCAACCCGTACGTCCTGAATTTCAGATGCTTTTGCGGCTATTTTGTTTAAATCATAGTCATTCTTATTCGTTTCTTTAATAATTAGGTTTGTTTTTAGATCAATCTTGTTCAGATAGTTATTTCCATCGTGAATAATTGGGTCTATTAATTGTCCTAGGGTTGACAGTCTACGGTACCTCGAAATTACCTCCTGTATCTTTGAAACGGTTTCTTTTATCTCCTTTTCTTTCTTATCGATTAGAGAAATGATTTCTTTTGTATCTCGTGGTTTCTCCTTGATTTCATCAGAAAGTGACGATAGGGACAACTTTTCAAAAAGGCTTCTCTGTGAATATTCACTGGGTTTATTTTCACGAGGGCGTTCGTTGTAACGGCGTTGCTCTACTTCGTTTAGTATTATTTTTATGTATTCCTTCAAGTCCTCAAATGCCGGACTTTCGACGATACCCTCTCTATTGCTTTGATCTTTGAGCAATGGATTAGTATCTATACCGATGGAGACATAGCCAACAATTTGATTGTTGCTCAATCGCAATGTTGGATTGTTTACACGACGTAGATCCAAACGTACCCAATCGTTGTTTTTGTTTCCATAGGGTAGAACGCGAATGCTGTCTCTGTAAATACTGATTCCGCATAAATCATCCAAATCTTTTTTTACGCTGCTTAAAATAGAGTCTGTTTCATTTGCCAGATTGGATAAATTGTCATTGTCTCTATCCCATACTTTGAATTCGAACGAGAACGCTCCAGCAGAATATGGATGTTCTTTGTGGAAGCTATTAAGGGGAAAGTCTATCACCTCTTCTTCTCCTTTGATTTTGCTGAAGAAGGAAACGTTTAAAGGCTTCCCTGTTTCTAATATTTGTCCTTTAATATAATAGTTTGGCCTGTTTAAAGTCGCCGGTCTCTCTATTAGCCCAGAAAGAGCTGTATTTAATCCACTTGGCAAATTAAGGCTAATAAGAAAGTCTTCGTTGGGTACTAATGGGTTTAATAATCTTGACAGTGCAACGCGCAAATCATTGATTTTACTTTCGCCCCAATCATCGTTCAGCTCTTTTAACTTTAATATTGTCCCGCTTGATTTGATTTCTCTTGCAGGGCGAATAACCCATTTTATTTTAACGTTGTCCAAGTATTGCTCTTCGTCGGAAAATGCATCCCAGTCAAAACTGACACAAATCTCATCCTTGTCTATCTGCTTTGTAATTAATTCTAACTTGGATGACAGTTTCGCTGATGCGAATCGTCCTATTCCTTTTTCTCCAGAGAACTTTCTTATCGCGTTTTTATTTTCTTCTTTCTTTTTATAATTTGTTGCAGGCTCCATCCAAGCATATTGTACTGTCTGAAAGTCCATGCCTGTGCCTTCGTCGAAGATGGTGATAGATGCCCCCTCCTTCTGGATATAGGCCTCCTCTGCTTTAACCTCTTTTCGATCGATTTTTTTTATTACTTCCCTTTTCTTTACTAAACCATCGAAGGTAATATCAACAATGGGAGATCTCGCATCGTAACTGTTCTTTACCAATTCTGTTACCGCAACGTTATCATTGCTGATAAGTTCCTCTCCTATGGTTTTTATAATCCTAGCGCGAGGGCGAAAAACAAATTCTCCACTCTGTAATATTTCCTCACTCATGATAGTATCTTTTTTATTTGTTTGGCAATCGTCTTAGCCATCAATGGTGGCACAGCATTGCCTATTTGTTTAAAATTTGCAGAACGGCTTCCCTCGAAGAAGAAATTGTCAGGGAATGATTGCAGCCTAGCAGCTTCTCGTACGGATATGGAACGACAGTACTTGATATTTGGATGGATAAAGTAGTGGCCATCTTTGGCAAGGTGAGCGACTAAAGTATGCGAAAGGCCATTCCCATCAACTACTTTAAATCTATCCAAAAACGACTCCTCGTTTTTATGAGTCTTCAACTCTGCAGGAAGGTCGGTGTATTTAACGCGGATATGTTTATCTTTCCATGCTTTTATGGCGTAAGCATATATGGCAGCGTCGTTTGTGTTGATAGGACGAGTGATGTTTTGTGTAACAAATACTTCGTCCTTATCTCGAATTCCACTAACAAGCAAATACTCGTTTGCAGACTGTCTATACGGTGCCACCTGCAAAACATCGCCTGCTTTCAAAAGAGGCAAATCATTAAGGATGTCGTTGACAACAACAGAGGCTTTATTTATTGGGATGTCCGGGTATCCATAGTCATGCTCTTTTTGCCAGCCAACAATAATGAGCCTTTTCCTGACTTGTAAGACACCGTAGTCTGATGCATCGAGCATTTTATAGTGTACTTTATAACCCAGGCTGTCGAAGTATTCTCTTAAGTTCTTGAAATGCTCCCCTTTTTTTGCACTCAACAACCCCGGCACATTCTCAAAAACGAATCCTTTCGGTTTGAATTCTGCCAAGAACTTCCCGTATTGAAGATATAACCGTGTGCGTGGGTCATCTTCCATCTTCTTATCATGTCGTCCCAAAAGAGAGTAGGCTTGGCACGGCGGTCCACCTATTATTAGGTTAACCCCTCTGTTGGCAGACAGCTCTTTAATTTTTGTAAACGTTGATTTGATTGTTTTGTCGGAAATCTCCACATTGATTACTGCATCAATAACCCTTGGTGGTACTGACTTGTATAGCTCGTCCCGAGAAATTTCGCCTTTCAGATAGCTGTAATAGATATCAAGTTTATTTTTGTTGCGGAGATAGTGATAGCAGCAGCGAGTCCTCAATGTGTCGCATGCGTCTCTATCCATTTCAATATGTGCAATGGGTTCAAATCCAGCCTGCACAAACCCCTCGGAGAGGCCGCCAGCCCCTGCGAAAAGGTCAATCATCGTGAACAAACCTTTTCTTTTTTGCTTGCAATCAGTTTGTTGTCCCATTGTAAGATATATATCTATGCAAGTGCAAAGATACAAAAAAGAATTAAATTGACAAAATAAATAGTTTTGTATGAGGTAATTTCTTGGTTAACATGGTTTTTGTTAATGAGTAAATGGGTTGAATTTCAGTATGGGAGTGGACTGGATGATGTGTATCAATTTTTTTAGGGGAGGAATGGCGCTATGATGAAGCCGATAAATATTGAGTATGAGATATCGCGATTATTGTGATGTGCTGGTTTTTGGTCTTTTCCTCATCGGTGAGAGTGAAGGATTGGTAGTGCAGCTGGCTGCTCCGATGGTGGCGTTGCAGCGCTAATTGAGCGTGTTAATGTGGAAGCGTGTTGATTCGTTAGTCTGATTTGTGTGTTTGTGTGTTAGCATTTTTTTGTTTTCTGCCTTGATGGCAGGGACGTTAGCAGGTGACTACGGGTATTACGGAGGTGTGACGGAGGAGCTGCGGTGGTGACATGGAGTTAGCAGGTAGGGGAGACGAAGGGGAGCAAAAGGTGATAAGAAGATGAGTAAATGGGGAGTAAAAGGTGAAGACGAGTGGGTGGGGTGCTGTCGGCTTGATGGGTTGTTGTTTTTAGTCTGTGACAATCAACGTAAAAGAGCGGCTGGGTGGCCGCTCTTTTTCTTTGTACTCCCGCAGGGAATCGTGCTGTGACGTCGGCTCTGACGACAAAGGTCATCGAAGGGGAGTCGAAAGATTGTCAGAAAGGGAACAACTTGTTTAGGTTGTCAAGGGCTTCTTGGGCCGGGATGCGCTTGATGATGTTGTCGTCACCACATACCACTATATCCTGACCGTGAAGAGCTTTTTCTTCCAGCATGCGGCGCTCGGCTAGGCGGAGTCCATACTGTAGTTTCTCCGAAAACTCTTTGATTTCTTCGTCTGTCATTTTGTACCCCCTGGGGGAATCGAACCCTCATCTAAAGTTTAGGAAACTTCCGTTCTATCCGTTGAACTAAGGAGGCAGCCTTGTGCCGTATTAACGGCGGTTTGTTGTTTTTATTGTTTCGCTTTTCCTTATTTTCTGCCGCCCCTGCGGGCTTGGGTGGTGGGTGGTTGAGTGTGCAGGGGTTGCGCTGCGCTTCACCCCTGCCTATTCGCTGTTGCCCCTACGGGGCTTAGTACAACCTATAACCTATAACCCATAACCTATAACCTATCAAAGTTTGCGCTTGATCTCGATGACCTCGTAGGCTTCGACGATGTCGCCGACCTTGATGTCGTTGTAGTTCTCGATGTTCAGGCCGCAGTCCTGGCCGCTGACCACCTCTTTGACGTCGTCCTTGAAGCGCTTGAGGGAGGCGAGCTTGCCGGTGTAGACCACGATGCCGTCGCGGATGATGCGGATGTTGCTCTGGCGGTTGATCTTGCCGTCGAGGCACATACAGCCGGCGATGGTGCCCACCTTGGAGATCTTGAAGGTCTCGCGGATCTCGAGGTTGGCCACGATCTTCTCCTGCGTCTCGGGGGCCAGCATGCCCTCGATGGCGTCCTTGAGCTCGTTGATGGCGTCGTAGATGATGCTGTAGAGGCGGATGTCGATGTGCTCGGTCTCGGCCATCTTGCGGGCGCCGACGGAAGGACGCACCTGGAAGCCGATGATGATGGCGTCGGAGGCCATGGCCAGCGTGACGTCGTTCTCCGAAATCTGGCCCACGCCCTTGTGGATGACGTTGACCTGCACCTCTTCGGTGCCGAGTTTGATGAGCGAGTCGCTGAGGGCTTCCACGGAGCCGTCCACATCGCCCTTGACGATGATATTGAGTTCCTTGAAGTTGCCCAGGGCGCGGCGACGGCCGATTTCCTCGAGCGTGAGGTGCGTCTGGGTGCGCAGGCCCTGCTCGCGGGCCAGCTGGGTACGCTTGGCGGCGATGTCCTTGGCTTCCTTCTCGTTCTCCATGACGTTGAAGGTGTCGCCAGCCTGGCAGGCGCCGGTGAGGCCCAGCAGCAGCACAGGCTGCGAGGGTCCGGCGGACATAACCTCCTGGTTGCGCTCGTTGTACATGGCGCGCACGCGGCCCGCGATGGCACCGGCCACGATGGGGTCGCCCTTGCGGATGGTGCCGTCCTGCACGAGGAGCTTGGCGATGTAGCCACGGCCCTTGTCGAGGGCGCTCTCGATGACCACACCCTTGGCGCGCTTGTTGGGGTTGCCTTTGAGCTCCATGATGTCGGCCTGCAGGATGACCTTCTCCAGCAGCTCTTCGACACCGATGCCCTTCTTGGCGCTGATGTCCTGGCTCTGGTATTTGCCGCCCCATTCCTCGACGAGCAGGTTCATGTTGGCCAGCTCGGTCTTGATGCGGTCGGGGTCGGCGCCGGGTTTATCGATTTTGTTGATGGCGAAGACGATGGGCACACCGGCTGACTGGGCGTGGTTGATGGCCTCGACCGTCTGCGGCATGATCTTGTCGTCGGCGGCGATGACGATGATGGCGATATCCGTCATCTTGGCACCACGGGCACGCATGGCGGTGAAGGCTTCGTGACCGGGGGTATCCAAGAAGGTGATCTTGCGGCCGTCGGCGGTCTGCACCTCGTAGGCACCGATGTGCTGGGTGATGCCGCCCGCCTCGCCGGCGATGACGTTGGTCTTGCGGATGTAGTCGAGCAGCGACGTCTTACCGTGGTCCACATGGCCCATAACGGTGATGATGGGGTTGCGGGGCACGAGGTCCTCGGGGCGGTCCTCCTCCTCAATCTTGTGGATGGTGTTGACCACATCCTCCGAGGCGAAGCTCACCTCAAAGCCGAACTCGTCGGCGATGAGCTTGATGGTCTCGGCGTCGAGGCGCTGGTTGATGCTCACGAAGATGCCGACCGACATGCAGGTGGCGATAATCTTGGTCACCGGCACGTTCATCATGGTGGCCAGCTCGTTGGCGGTGACGAACTCCGTCACCTGCAGCACGTTCTGCTGCTCCATCTCGTGCTGGAGCTCCTCTTCCATCTGGGCGTGCACCTTCTGGCGCTTCTCGCGGTTGTGCTTGGAGGTCTTCGACTTGCCGAGGGGCGAGAGGCGGGCCAGCGTGTCGCGGATCTGCTTCTCGATTTCGTTGTCGTCTATCTCGACGGGCTTCTTCTCCTCTTTCTTTTTCTTCTTCTTGCCGGAACCCTGTTGCTGTGCGGCGGCGTTCTTCTGGCTCTCCTTCTTGGCCTTTTCCTTCTCCTTGTTCTCCTTCTTGGCCACTTCGGCGCCAATCTTCTTCACCTCCTGGGCGCTGACGGCTTCCTTCTTGGTGTGCTTGCGCTTGCGCTTGCTGCCGGGAGTGTCGGCGCCGTCCTTGCTGAACTGGCTGAGGTCGATCTTGTCCAGCACCTTGGGGCCTTCCAGCTTGGTGTACTGGGTCTCGATGAACTCGGGTTCGGGCTTGGCGGGCTCGGCGGGTTTGACGGGCTCGTCAACCTTCACGGATTCGGGTTTGGGAGCCGGTGCGGGCTTGGGCGCAGGGGTGCTGCCTTTGGGTTTGGCGGCAGCGGCGGGCGAGACGGCAGGTTCGCGTTTCTCGCCTTTCTTGCGCTTTTTCTTGTCGGGACGCATGCGCTGGTTGATGGCACTGAGGTCTACGGTGCCCACCACCTTGAAGGGGCTGTCGCTGGTGGTGCTGGGGCTGTCGTCTTCGTCGGGCTCCTCGTCGGGTTCGTCTTCCTCCTCAGCGGGTTCGCTGACGGGTTCGGGCTGCTGAACCTCGGGTTCCTCGGCGGGTTCTTCCTCCTCTTTGGGGGCCTCGGCCACGGGTTCGGGCTGCGGTTCGGGTTCGGCGGGAGCCTCGGGCACGGCGTCGTCCTCGACTTTGGGCTCGGCCGGGGACTTGGCGGGGGCGTAGTTCTTGATGACTACCTCTTCCTTCTCCTCTTCTGACTCCTCCTTGTTGGCAAGTTCCACCACACGGTTGCTGCTGGCAACGAGTTCAATCTTGTCGGCTTCCTCTTTCACTTTGCGCTCGCCCTGGAAAGCCGTGGCCAGCAGTTCATACTGCTCTTCGCTTATCTTCGTATTGGGGTTGGCGTCGACCTGATGCCCCTTCTTGGCAAGGTAGTCCACGAGGGTCTGGATGCCCACGTTGAAGTCCTTGGCCACTTTTGTCAGTCTGAAACTTGCCATAATTCTCTGCGTCCTTTCTTTTTAATTTGAATATTGAATGTTGAATAATGAAATGCGGTGGATTCCGATTATTCAAACTCTGCTCTCAGTACCTCGAGCACGTGGTCGATGGTCTCTTCTTCGAGGTCGGTGCGGGTCATGAGCTCCTCCTTGGGCAGTGCGAGCACGCTCTTGGCGGTGTCGCAGCCGATCTTGATGAGCTCGTCGATGATCCACTGGTCGATTTCGTCGTTGAATTCGGACAGTGCCACATCGTCGAAGTCCTCGTCAGTGTCGCGGTAGACCTCAATCTCGTAGCCTACGAGCTTGGAGGCCAGCTTGATGTTGTATCCGCCCTTGCCGATGGCCAGGCTCACCTGGTCGGGCTGCATGAAGACTTCGGCGGTCTTGGCCTCTTCGTTGATTTTGATGTTGCTGACCTTGGCGGGCGAGAGGGCACGCTGTATCATCAGGTCCACGCGGTTGGTGTAGTTGATGACGTCGATGTTCTCGTTGCGCAGTTCGCGGACGATGCCGTGGATGCGGCCGCCCTTGACGCCGACGCAGCTTCCCACGGGGTCGATGCGGTCGTCGTAGCTCTCCACGGCTACTTTGGCGCGCTCGCCGGGCTGGCGCACGATGTTGCGGATGGTGATGAGGCCGTCGTAGATCTCGGGCACCTCGGCTTCGAGCAGGCGCTCAAGGAAGATGGGGCTGGTGCGCGAGAGGATGATGCTGGGGTTGTTGTTGCGCATCTCCACCTTGAGCACCACGGCGCGCACGGTGTCGCCCTTGCGGAAGTGGTCGCTGGGTATCTGCTCGCTCTTGGGCAGCACGAGCTCGATCTTCTCCTCGTCGAGGATGAGGATCTCCTTGTTCCACGGCTGGTAGACTTCGCCGACGATGACCTCGCCCACTTTCTCTTTGTATTTCTGGAAGATGAGGCTCTTCTCGTAGTCCTGGATTTTGCTCACCAGGTTCTGACGGATGGAGAGGATTTCGCGGCGGCCGAAGTCGCTCATAAGGATGGGCTCGGAGCATTCCTCGCCGACCTCGAAGTCCGACTCGATCTTCTGGGCGTCGCTCAGCGCAATCTCGCGGCTGGGGTCCTTCACCTCGCCGTCTTCCACGATGGTGCGGTTGCGGAAGATTTCGAGGTCTCCCTTGTCGATGTTGACGATGATGTCAAAGTTGTCCTCCGAGCCGTAGCGCTTGGCCAGGGCTGTGCGGAACACCTCTTCGAGGATGCGCATCAGCGTTTCGCGGTCGATGTTCTTAAATTCCTTGAATTCCTGAAAGGAACCACTCAGGTCTAACGTTTTCATCTTAATATATGTTGTTTCTTCTTTTTTCTTTTCTCTTGAGCCGCCGGCATCCTGCCGGCAAGGTTCAGAACTTCAGCGCCACGCGGGCGCTCTTGATGTCGCGGTAGGCGTAGCGCAGGGTCTCCGGGGCTTGCTTCTTGGTGCCCTTGGTGCGGAGCACGATGCCCTCGTCCGAGGCGTCCTCGAGGGTGCCCTCGGCGCGCTCGCCGTCGACGGTCACCACCTCCAGCTCGCGGCCCACATTCTTGCGGTACTGCCGCGTGAGCTTCAGCGGCTGGTCGGCTCCGGCGGAGCTGACGTTGAGCTCGAAGTCCTCCGCCTCGCGGTCCAGCTTGCCCTCGATGGCACGGCTCAGTTCGATGCAGTCGTCGATGGTGACGCCGTTGTCGCCGTCGATGTCGACAAAGATGCGGTTGTCGGGGGTGATTTTCAGGTTCACCAGGAACTTATCGCTCCCTTCCAACGCGGTGTTGACTAGTTCTAATATCTTGATTTTCTCTATCATAACTAATAAAAAGAGAGGTTCTCGACCTCTCTCATTCCGCTGCAAAGATACAACCTTTTTTCAAACTGGCAAAATTTTTTGTGACATGGCGATGAACTATTCCGGCGTTTGCCCTGCATCGCTCCGAACCGCTGCCGCGTGCTGTAGGGGTCCCGATTTTGTTAAAGACTGTTAATTCGGCCTGTTTTGTCCCTTTCATCTGCCGGTCAAATCCCACTGTGGTGGGAGTTGGTAGGGAGTTGGTAGGGAGTTGGCAGGGGGTTGACAGGGACTTTGGGCCATCGCATTCCGGGTTACGGAGGGGGCGCTGTCGGGGCGGGAGGGGGACCCGGCGGAAGGAAAAATTGGAAAAAAGAGAAATCTTTCGTGTTCATTAATAAAAATTTAGTATATTTGCAGTCCGAATACAACATAAATATCAAACATAAAAAAATAACAATAAGATGATTACAAAACTTGACGACCTGCTGGAGCTGGTCAAATCGAAAGGTAAAAAGCGCCTTGTGGCCGCTTATGCTAATGACTCCCATACCATCTGCGCTGTGAGCGCTGCCATCGATCGCGGCATCGTTGACGCCACCCTCGTGGGCGACATCGAGACCATCAAGAAGGTCTGCGCCGAAGAAGGCATCGACGTGAACAAGTTCGAGCTGGTGCAGGAAGCCAACGACAACAAGGCCGGCGCCCTGGCCGTGCAGCTCATCAACGAGGGCAAAGGCGACTTCCTGATGAAGGGCCTCCTCAGCACCGACAAGTACATGCGCGCCATCCTCAACAAGGAGAAAGGCCTCATGCCCGGCAAGAAGAACGACATGCTGACCCACATGGCCGTCATGGAGGTTCCCGCCTACCACAAGCTGCTCTGCTGCTCCGACATGGCCATCATCCCGGCCCCCGACTTCAAGCAGAAGACCGCCATCATGAACTTCCTCATCCAGGTCTCCAAGAGCCTCGAGACCCCCAAACCCAAAGTGGCCGTTCTCGCCGCCACCGAGCAGGTCTCCGTCGGAATGCCCGCCTGCGCCGAAGCCGCTTGGCTTAGCATGCAGAGCCAGCGTGGCCAGATTCCCGGTGCCGTTGTCGACGGTCCTCTGAGCCTCGACTGCGCCATCGACAAGGAGAGCGCCCAGACCAAGAAGCTCACCTCCGAGGTTGCCGGCGACGCCGACTGCCTGCTCTTCCCCAACATCGAGAGCGGCAACATCTTCTACAAGGCCTGCACCAAGTTTGCCCACGCCGAGCTGGCTTGCATGGTGATGGGTGCCCGCGTCCCCTGCGTCCTCACCAGCCGTGGCGACAGCGCCAAGACCAAGCTCTACAGCATCGCCCTGGCCGCCCTGCAGTGCAAATAATTCAAGGGAACGGCTAATTTTGCGAATTTAACGAAAATGCTTGCGCAGGACAATTTTGAGCAAATTACGCTAATTGTGCCTGCGCAAGTTTTTTTCGAGTAATTAGCCTGTAATCCCGAGTTCTGGCAATTCGCTTGATTTGTGAAATTCGCCGTTATAAACAAAGAAGTTATGCAAGAATATTTTGAACACCTGAACAACATTGCCATCACCATCTGCGACCCCGAGGGCAATGTGCTGGACATGAACCAGCATAGCGCCGATGTCAACAGCCACGGCCACAAGATTATCGGCAACAACCTCATGGACTGCCACCCCGAGCCCGCCAAGACCAAGCTCAAGGGCCTGCTGGAGCACCAGCAGCTCAACGCCTACACCATCGAGAAGACCCTCGCCGACGGCTCCAAGGTGAAGAAACTCATCTACCAGACCCCCTGGTGGAAGGAGGACGGCGCCTTCGGCGGCCTCATCGAGTACTCCATCGAGATTCCCTTCGAGATGCCGCACTACGTGCGCCAGCCCAAGCCGCAGCAGTGACTTTTTTTGGTCGGCGCGGCATTTTCCCTCGCCGGCGAATTGTGCAGAAACAAAAAAAAACGCCCGCAGATTGGTTGTTCTGCGGGCGTTTTGCGCTTGTTTTTCCAATGAGGCAAAATAATATTTCGCTATGTCGCGGGAAATACGTATCTTTGCAGTTTTATTAGTTGATTTATGAAGAAACTTATTGTATTGGTATTTACTATTTTGAGCGTTGCTGCCGTGGCGCAGCAGGGCGGAGTTAGAGGTAAGGTTGTGGATGCCCGGTCGGGCGAGAACATTGAGTACGCCAATGTGGCGCTGCTGCGGGCCAGCGACTCGTCGCTGGTCAACGGCACGGTGAGCGAGAGCAACGGCAGCTTCGCGCTGACGGCCCCCTACGGGCGCTATGTGCTGAGGGTGACGTTCATGGGATATGATGCTTACTATCATGGCAATGTGGTGGTGCTGAACGACAAGCACCGCGATGTGAAAGTGGGCAAGGTGCCGCTGAAAATGAGCGGCACGATGATGGAAGCGGTGGAGGTCACCGCCGAGCGCTCGATGGTGGAATACCAGTTGGACAAGCGCGTCATCAATGTAGACAAGAACATAGTGAGCAGCGGCGGCACGGCCACCGACGTGCTGGAGCAGGTGCCCAGCGTGGCCGTGGACAACGACGGCAACGTGACGCTGCGCGGCTCGAGCAACGTCAAGGTGCTGGTCAACGGCCGCCCCAGCGAGTTGCTGAGCAGTGACCTGGCGTCGTTGCTGGAGCAGATACCCGCCTCGACGGTGGAGAACGTGGAGGTCATCACCAACCCCTCGGCCAAGTACGACCCCGAGGGTATGAGCGGTATCATCAACATCAAGCTCAAGGACAAAACCGCCGGTGCCCTGGGTCTGAACGGCGTGGTGAACGTCAACGTCGGCGCCCCGCTGCCCTTCATGGTGCCGGACTCTCTGCCCGCCTTCATTCCTACTGCCATGGGCAACATCAGCCTCAACTACTCCACGGAGAAGTACAGCCTCTTCTTCAATGCCGACGGCGGTGTGCGCCAGCGTGGCAACCACTCCACCACGGACATCGAGTACCTCAACCTCGACGGCACCACGCGCTCGCACTATGACATCGACCAGTACAGCCTCAACCCCAACTACATGGGGAGTATGAAGATTGGCGGCGAATACTATTTCAACGACCACAACAGCCTGCTGCTCAGCTACCAGCTGCGTGGCGGCAACCGCCGTCGCCACAGCGACATCTACGCCCGCGACGTGTACAACGCCGCCGACTCCATGCACTACGACCAGACCACCGGCAGCGACAACGTCAACCTCAACCACACGTTCAACCTCCTTTACACCAAGAAGTTCGACCGCAAGGACGAGGAACTGACCTTCGACGCCACCTTCAGCACCCGCCAAGTGACGGGCGAGGGCGAGCAGGAGCAGATCTACCGCGATGCCGCCGCCCATGCTGACCACTACTACCTGCGCGAGAGCGAGACGGAGAACCACCACCAGACGGCCAACCTGAAGCTCAACTGGCTGCGTCCCTTCGACAACGGCTGGCGCTTGGAGACGGGCTACGAGGGCCGCATGGACTGGCCCAACCAGAAGGCCGACTACTACCGCACCACCACGACCACCACGCATGTCTACGACGCCACCTCGTCGACCCACTTCGACTACAGCCAGCATGTCCATGCCGTCTACGCCACCTTCGGCGGCAACCTCATGGAGAAGCTCTCGCTGCAGGCCGGCCTGCGAGGCGAGTATTCGTCCATCTACGGCGAGGACCTCAACCATCCCGCCACCAAGCCCGTCGACAAGACCTACTGGCAGCTCTATCCCACGCTGCACCTCTCGTACAAAATCACCGACCTCCAGAGCATGCAGCTCAGCTACAGCCGCCGTGTGCACCGTCCCCACATGTGGGACCTCAACCCCTACATGGACGTGCGCGAGGGCGACCAAATCAGCTTCGGCAACCCCAACCTCGACCCCGAATACACCAACGCTTTCGAGTTGAGCTACAACCTGGGATTCAACAAGGTCAATATCTTCACCTCGGCCTACTACCGCCAGACCAACAACATGATTACCCGCTACGGCTTCATGTGGTGCGCCGACAGCGTGGAGCGCTACGCCTGGTGGGAGCCCTACAACCCCCAGTATGACGGCTACCGCGCCTCGACGAGCTTCAACCTCAGCACCGGTTACAACTACGGCCTGGAGTTCATCGTCGACTGGCAGATATTCAACTGGTGGAAAATCAACGTCAGCCTCAACCTCTACCAGAACCACATCCAGGGCACCGCCCTGCTCAACAACCAGGACAAGGAGTCGTTCCAGGCCAGCGGCAAGTTCTCCTCCTTCATGACCCTGCCCAAGGACTGGACCATCCAGCTCAGCGGCCAGTATTGGGCGCCGTGGCTCGACCTGCAGACCGAGATGGAGGCCAGCTACTGGGTGGACCTGGCGGTGAAGAAGGATGTCTTCAACAAGCGTGGCACCGTCAACATCCGCGTCTCCGACGTGCTCTGCACCGGCGGCTGGGGCCACACCACCCACGACAACCAGATGAACCGCGTGGTGAGGGCCAAGCGCCTCTCGCCGACGGTCACTGTGGGCTTCTCGTGGAAAATCAACAACGGCCTCAAGCAGCGTCCGCAGCAGATGGAAGAGGAAGGCGGCGACGAGAGCACCATCTATTAGTTAAGCGTTTGGACGTGGAAAGCGAACCTATAGTACGGGAGTGTGAAGGTCGGCAGGAAGTGTTCGACCCCGTGCGCCGCCGCTGGGTGGCGCTGACGCCCGAGGAGTGGGTCCGCCAGCACACCATCCTGCGCCTGCATGCCGCTGGCTACCCGCTGGAGGTGATGCAGGTGGAGGGGGCCATCGCCCTCAACGGCATGACCCGCCGCTGCGACATCGTGGTCTACGACGACGGCCACCCCTGGATGATCGTGGAATGCAAGAAATGTGAAATTCCCCTCACCCAGAAGGTCTGCGACCAGGCCTGCCGATACAACACGGTTCTGAGGGTTCCGTATCTGCTGCTAACCAATGGAAGACAGGAGGTTATAGTGGAAGTGAACCTCGCCGAAGGACGCTTGAAACAGCTCCCAGGACTACCCCCGATGAAAAAAAAATGTTAAAAGTGTGAGCCAAAAACGGCACTTTTGACTCTTTATAGTATGAAAAGGGCAGAAATGCGACAACAGCTGGTGGACCACTACCTGGATTTTTTCAGTGTGGCCATGGCCATCGTCCGCGACGAGGACGATGCCCGCGAGGTGGTGCAGGAAGCCCTGACAAGGACTATGACAAGGCTCTACGTCAAATCGCCCTGCGACTATTGCGTGCGCATTATAAAGAATTTGGGCACGAACATGCTGCAGCGACGCAACCGGTTGGTCGGAGTCGACGAGATGATGCTCGTCACCGACTACGACCACGAGCGGCTGCTCCAGCTGGTGGCCGAGAAACGCGACGAGCTGTCGGACGTGGCCAAGGCCATAGTCGAATTGCACGACGAGGACGGCTATACCCTGAGCGAGGTGGCCGGCATGATGCAGATGAGCATCTCATCCGTCAAGCGTATCCTTGCCGATGCCCATTGTGAACTGAGAAAAAAAATAGAACGAGAACTATGAAACAGAACTCATTGCAGTACCTTCTGGACAAGTTCCGCGAGGGTACACTGACCGACGAAGAGCGCAACGAGCTCAACCGCCTCACCCATCGCGACGAGGTGATGGCTTCGGCGCACAGCCGTGCACGCGGCATCCTCTGGCGCCGTGCGTCGCTGGCTGTGGGAGTTTTGGCAGTGATTGGCGCCGGGGTGATGGCCGTCGTGCCCCGTCCAACGGAGGAGGTGATGGTTGCCGAAGTCCGCGAGGTGCCCGCAGCTGTGCAGGTCGCCCCTGCCGTCGAGCAGGTGTTGCGCCCCGTGGAGGCCCGCGAGGCGGCCCCCAGACCCATGGCAAAGGCCAAACCGTCGCCCAGGGCGGTCACGGCGCCCAAACCTGTCGACGTCAAGCCCGCAGCCATCAAGAAAACGGACCCCGTCGTGGTGTGCAACAACCAGTGCGACGCCGACTCCGTCATCAACGACATCAAACGCTTCCTTTCGGTATGAAACAGTTTATGGCTGAATGTTTAAGGTTTCGGGGGACTGCCGCCACGCTGCGGTGGTGCCTGTTGCTGTTCTTCATTCTTCTTTCTTCATTCGCCACTTCCGCCTCGGCGCAGACCGACCTCTACAAACGCTATGCTTCGCAGCCGGGGGTCAAGGTGGCGTCGGTGAGTGGTTTCGCCATCGACAGCGCGTCGAGTGTCGACGTCACCGTCATCGAGGCCGAGGACGACGAAGGCTGGGCCTGGATGAAACGGGAGTTCTACATCGGCGACCTCTCGCCCGAGCAGCAGGCCTCGCTGCGCGAGGGCTATGACGCCGTGCTCTTCGCCCGTCGCAGCCGCAGCAACCCCAGCAACAACCCGCCGGTGGTCAACGAGCAGGTCGACATCGCCGGCAGCTGCTACCTCGGCATATCCTATCTCAACCAGGCCGTCTACATCTTCTGCGCCGACAGCGAGGAACAGTACGACGCCGTGGTCTCGTTGCTGATAAAGAAAATCATGCACAACGGCCGTTGATGCTTTTCACTCGTTCATACAGTTTCATTGTTTTATGGATTCTACTGGCTCCCTCGGCCATCGTATACGGTCAGTCGTATTCTTGCACCATGGACCTGCCGTATGTGCAGGATTTCGACGGTTTCACCT
Organism: uncultured Bacteroidales bacterium; assembly: GCA_937884485.1. Lineage (GTDB taxonomy): Bacteria > Bacteroidota > Bacteroidia > Bacteroidales > P3 > Colimorpha. Next base: position 21,244 of record CALGCG010000121.1, on the reverse strand, counting down.
ATCGAACACCTATGGCCGGCAGTGCCGTGGATATGACACTGGTGACGGAGGCCAACTGCTGGACCCAGTATATTTACCGCTCCATCTTTACTGTATGTTCGATGATTGCGCCGAACCATACGGGGTCCGGCAACCATGCACTTCGGCTGTATGCAAATAAACCCATGGTCGGCCAGCGTGACCGCGTGGAATATACCTACACGGTCTCCCCGCCATTCCGCAATCGTCCCACGGTGATTTCTTTTGATGTGCAATATATATGGTATGATTCTGTGGGCCATTTTGGCACCCCGGACAGCCTCCCGTGGCATGCAGGTGTCCTCCAGATGGGCTATGTCACCGACGAATCCAACCCCGAGAACAACTATTTTCCGATTTCCAATATTGTTATAGACACTGCTGCCTGGTTCTCTGGTAACACCGCCAACACGGACAGCTGGCAACATTATCGACTCGACCTGCGCACCCGTTACGCAACGCTTCCTGCCATTCGATGCCTGGCCTTCAAGCCAATCTGCAATATGGATTCTATCGGCACGGTGCAAATCTTTATCGACAATCTTCATGTGGCCGATGAGATGGACACCGTCGACTACCGCGACACCGTCTGTTCCCGTCAGCCCTACAGTAGCTATGGCTTCACCATAGACAGCACCGAAACCTCCACGCCTGGCCTGCATGTCTTCTCGCGTGAGCGTCTCGAAAGCCACGGCATGGTGCACTACAGGCTGTCTCTATGGGTGCCTGAAGTGGCTGATACCGAGATGGAAAGCATTCTCATCCAGGGCGACACGCTGCGGTTTCTCGACAGCATGATTGTCGCCCCAGGTAGCTATAGGTTTACGTTGACTTCCTCGTTGGGATGCGACTCGCTGGTGATATTGAACGTGTCAGCCGCCGAGGTGGGGCTTTCCTCCTCGGCAGAACGAGTTTGTCCTGGCGAGGAGGTGACCCTCTGTGCTGAGGGTATGCGGAATGTGCGTTGGAACTCCGAGCCCTACGACCATTCCCTCGATTCGCTGCAAGGACAACCCTGCATTGTCGTCCACCCTAAGGTGCCGACGGTGTACCACCTACTCGACATTGCGGGGAATGTTTGTGTGTCACAGTCTGTTGCGATGGAAAACTGCAGCGGGCTGTGGTTCCCCAATGTTTTCACCCCCGACGCAGAGACCAACAGGCTTTTCGGCGTACAAGCCAGCGTCCCAGTCGAGGAATTCCGGATGACCTTATATACCCGTACGGGGTTGCTGGTATGGGAAAGCAATGGTATTTCTGAGCATTGGGACGGCACACGCAATGGGTGTCCCATGCCGCAGGGCGCATACGCCTACCATTGGGAACTGAAGTCGCAGGGGCTTGTCTATTCAGGCATTGGCACCGTGTTGCTACTTCGCTAAAGAACAAACTGGATTTCCTTCATGCCGCAGGATAGACTGCGGCCGTCGGCAGCGGTGAGAAGCAGGCGTCCGTGGGGGTCGACGCCGGTGATGGTGGCGGTGATTTCTTCCTTATTATATATGTATCGCGCGGGAACGTGGAGGTTCATCAGGTGCGCCAGGTATTCCGGCTCGGGGTCGAGGCCGGTCTTTAAATCGTCGTATCTTCTCTCAATGCAGGCAAGCAGTTGGTACAGCAGGGGGTCCAGGTCGTATTCCTGTCCGGTGAGCAGGCCGAGCGAGGTGGGGTGGGGCACCCACAAGGGGAACTCCCGCTCGTTGACATTGAGGCCTATGCCGCAAACGGCCGAGGCAATGGCGTTGCCCTGCAGGCGGGTGCTGACGAGGGTGCCGCAGATTTTGTGGCCGTCGATGTAGATATCATTAGGCCACTTGATAGATGCTATAGTAACTATAGGATCTATAGATACTATAGACTCAATAAAATCCTTAATCCCCAGCGACAGGGCCTGGGTGAGGCGGAACTGCCGGGCGGCGGGCAGGAACGCAGGGTGGAGCACCAGGCTGAAGGTGAGGTTCCGGCTTGGCGCGGAGTGCCAGTGGTTGCCACGCTGGCCGATGCCGGCGGTCTGCTCCAGGGCCCAATAGCAAGTGAAGTCCTCCACCTCAGCGAGGTCGAGGGCTTCACAATACTTGTTGGTTGACTCCAGGGAGTCGAAAGAATGAATGGTCATATAGGAACTATAGCAACTATAGTAACTATAGGCATTAGATGGACATAATCTCTTTCTCCTTGGCGGCGTAGATCTTGTCGCACTCGGCGATGTTCTTGTCGGTGATGTCCTGCAGCTCCTTTTCGACCTGCTTCACCTCGTCCTCGGGGACGGATTTGTCCTTGAGTTTCTTCACCTTGTCCATGACGTTGCGGCGCACGTTGCGCACGTTGACCTTGGCGTTCTCGATTTCGGTCTTGGCAGCCTTGCAGAGCTCTTTGCGGCGCTCCTCGGTCAGCGGGGGAATGACGATGCGGAGGATATCGCCTTCGTGGCGAGGCGTGAAGCCCAGGTTGGCGTCGAGGATGGCCTTGTTGATGGCGCCCACGATGGTCTTCTCCCACGGCTGGATGACGATCGAGCGGGCGTCGGGGGTGTTGATGTTGGCCACCTGGCTGATTTCGGTCATGGTGCCGTAGTAGTCCACCTTCACTCCGTCGAGCATGCCGGGGTTGGCCTTGCCGGCGCGGATTTTGGCCAGTTCCTTCTCCAGGAAGCCAATGGAACTCTGCATGTCTTTTTTAGCCTCGTCGAGGCAAGCTTTCGATAAATCGTTCATATTCTTGATGTTTTATTATTTTGCAATCAGGGTGCCGATCTCTTCGCCTTCCACCACGCGCAGCAGGTTGCCCGGGCGGTTCATGTCGAAGACGTAGATGGGCAGGTTGTTGTCCTCGGCCAGGGCAAAGGCGGTGAGGTCCATGATTTTGAGCTTCTTCTCGAGGGCCTCGCTGTAACGGAGGGTTTGGTATTTGGTGGCCGTGGGGTCCTTTTCGGGGTCGGCGGTGTAGACGCCGTCCACGCGGGTGCCCTTGAGGATGACATCGGCTTCAATCTCGATGGCGCGGAGGGTCGAGGCGGTGTCGGTGGTGAAGTAGGGGTTGCCGGTGCCGCCGCCGATGATGACCACACGGCCCTCGGCCATGGCCTCCTTGGCGCGCCGGCGGCTCATCTCCTTGCAAATGGGTTCGATGGCCAGGCCGCTGAGCAGCTCGGTCTTCAGGCCCTGGCGTTCCAGCTCGGCCTGCAGGGCCATGCTGTTGATGAGGGTGGCCATCATGCCCATGTAGTCGCCCTGCACGCGGTCCATGCCCTTGGCGGCACCGCTCAGGCCGCGGAAGATGTTGCCGCCGCCGATGACGATGGCCACCTGGCAGCCGCGCTCCACGGCGGCTTTGATGTCGGTGGCATACTGGGTCAGCATCTCGGGGCTGATGCCGTAGCTCTGGCTACCCATGAGCGATTCTCCGCTCAGTTTGAGCAATATTCTCTTGTACTTCATTTTTCTAACGTGTTGTCGATTAACGTGTTGTTTGATTGTTGGGCCTTTTTTGAAACAACAAAAATAAATATTTTCGTCAATTTTTGCAAATAAAAGTGCATCAATGCCCATATTTTTTATTCCGTTCTTTTTCGACTCACCCCCCATACAACCCCCTGCCAACCCCCTACCAACTCCCACAAAAATATAAGAACTGTGGGAGTTGGTAGGGTGATGATAGGGCGATGGCAGGTGGATGGGGCAAAAAAAAATGCCACCCTCGTCGCCGGGGGTCAGTGTCCGGCGATGCTGAGGGTGGCAATGCTGATGGTGAGGCCTTCGACCCCGGAGAGGGGTTGGCAGCAGCTGCTGAGGGTGGCTCCTGTGGTGAGTACGTCGTCGACCAGCAGGATGTGGCGCCCGGCGAGGTCTTCGGGGTGGCGCAGGGAGAAAGCTCCCTCGACGTTGGCCTCGCGGTCGGAGGAGGCCTGGAGACTTTGTTGGTGTGTGTAGCGGTGGCGTCGCAGGGCGCGGGTGTTCACGTCGCGGTGCAAGACCTCGGCAATGCCGCGACAGAGGAGTTCGCTCTGGTTGTAGCCACGCTGGAGACGGCGGCGCCAATGGAGAGGTACGGGCACGAGGAGGTCCACATCGTCGAAGCGCCCCGAGGCCAGCAGGGTGAGCCCCATCTGGCGCCCCATCAGTATGCAGAGGTCGCTGTTGCCGTGGAACTTCATGGCGTGGATGAGCTTCTGCACGGTGTTGTTGCGATGGAAGATGTAGAGGGATGTGGCATGCGAGAAACGGAATCTTGCGCCGAGCAGGCGCTCGGTGCGATTGTCGTCGTGTGCGCTGTAGAGTGTTGCGGCGAGGTCGGCCATGCAGTTGAGGCATATCTGCTTCTCGCCGGGCATCAGCACCTCGCCGCAGCAGGCGCAGGTGCTGGGGAAGAGGGTCTGGAGCAGGCTGTCGAGGAAGGCACTCATCGCGGTGTGTTAGGGGAGAAAGAGGCAGCTGTCGCCGTAGCTGAGGAAGCGGAAGGAGTGGTCGAGGGCATAGCGGTAGCACTCGCGCCAGCGGTTGCCGATGAGGGCGGAAACGAGGAGCAGCAGGGTGCTCTTGGGTTGGTGGAAATTGGTGACGAGGCCGGAGACGACCCGATAGGTGTAGCCCGGGGCAATCATGAGCTGTGTGGCGCCGTCGAGACGGTCGGTGCCGTGACGCTCCATCCAGTGTAGGATGTTGTCGTAGGCCTCGGCGAAAGAGATACCGTCGGCGGGGAGTTCGTAAGGGTCCCACTGGCGGATGTGCATGTGGTCGAGGCTGGGGTCGAGGTGCAGCTGGATGCCGAACCAGTAGAGGCTCTCGAGGGTACGCACGGTGGTGGTGCCTACGGCGACGACGGGTTTGCCGCTGTGGGCTATGATGCGGCGGAGGTTGTCGGCGGTGACGTGGACGGGTTCCACGTGCATCTCGTGCTCGCCGATGGTGTCGGTGCTGACGGGCTTGAAGGTGCCGGCGCCGACGTGGAGGGTGATGTATTCGGTCGGGATGCCCTTGGCTTTCAGGCGGTCGAACACTTCGGGTGTGAAGTGGAGGCCTGCCGTGGGGGCTGCCACGGAGCCGTCGTGGTGGGCATAGACGGTCTGGTAGCGTGTGGCGTCGGAGGCCTCGGCCTCGCGGTGGAGGTAGGGTGGAAGGGGAATGACGCCGGCGGCCTCGATGACTTCGGCGAAGCTCGCATTGCCGGTCCATTCGAAGTCCACCACCCAGGCGTTGCCCGCGGCCTCGCGGCGGATGGCTGTGAGGGTGACGTCGGTGCTGCCGAGGTTTACAGAAAGGGAGAGCGGACTGGACTTCCATTTTTTGTTGTTGCCGATGAAGCAGGTCCAGGTGCAGCGTTGGCGCTGCTCAAAAGCCTGGCTGACGGCCAGGCCGTGGGGCTCGAGGCAGAAGACTTCGATCACCGCGCCGGTCTCCTTGTGGAAGAGGAGGCGGGCATGGATGACCTTGGTGTCGTTGAAGACCAACAGCGTCTGCCCCGGCAGGAGGTCCGGGAGGTCGTAGAAGTGGTGCTCCGAAAGGTTGTCGCCACGGAGGCAGAGTAGCTTGGAATGGTCGCGCTGTTCTATTGGGAACTTGGCGATGCGGTCGTCGGGCAGGGGGTAGTCGTAGTCCTCGATGCGGATGTTCTTCAGGTCACTCAGCATGTTTCTTCTGTAGCAGGGACATAAGGATATACCATAGTATTATCAGCGACAATACAATCCAGCTGGGTTTGAAGAATATCATCTCGATGGCTGCTATCACCACACACCCAGCCAGGAAAAGGTACTGTGTGGAGTTGGTCCTCCACGACATGTCCTTGAAGTCGAATTTCAGGGAGAACATGGGCATCTCGGACACCATGAGGATGTTGGTGAACATGGCAACAGCGGCCAGGACGATGGCCAGTGTGAGGTTGTTGACGAGCATTCCGGCCAAGGCCAGCCCCACCCAGATGAGTGCGTTGGCGGGCACGGGGAGGCCGAGGAAGGAGTGGCTCTGGCGCGTGTCGATATTGAACTTGGCCAGCCGGTAGGCTGCGAAGAGCGGCATGAGCAGGAAGGGAATCATGATGAGGAAGACGCCCCACAGGGGGATGAGTTCCTTCATGGGTACTTCCACAAGGCGGAACATGATGAAGGCAGGGGCGACGCCCGATGTGACCACGTCGGCCAGCGAGTCGAGCTGTTTGCCCAGCTCCGAGGGCACTTTCAGCAGGCGTGCGGCCATGCCGTCGAAAAAGTCGAGGAAGATGCCGCCGCATATCCACAATGCAGCGGCTGTGACATCATTCAATGCCAGCGAAGCGAAGATGGACTCGGCACCGCAGAAGAGGTTGCCGAGGGTGATGAGGTTGGGAATCTGTCGCTTGATCATTTACCAGAGTTTGATGATGAGTTTGAACTCGGGGTCGTCCCAGTACTCGCGGAACTCGGTGTCGACCATGGCTTTGCGCTTGTAGTCGTACTTGTCGTCGATGGAAGCCTTGAGGTTCTTGAGGCAGTTGGTCTTGTCGCCGAGGCGGGCATAGCAGACGGCGCGGAGGTAGTTGACGTCGGCGTTCTGGTCGAGGCAGCAGTTGAGGGTGCGGATGGCGGTGCCGGTCTCGTCGTTCATCATTTGGGCGAAAGCCAGGTTGTAGGTGCAGGTGTTGCTCTTGAGGGCCTTCTGGGCTTCTGTGTAGTTGCCGCGCTTGAGGTTGAGGATGGGGATGTTCACCTCGGCGTCGGAGCTGCCTTGGCGCTGGGCCTCTTCAAAATAGTATTTGGCCAGGGCGTAGTCCTTCTTGGCCAGGAAGAGGAGGCCGGTGTTGTTGAGCACATCGGGGTTGTGGGGATTGAGGTCGCGGGCCACGTTGAGGTAGCGCTCGGCCTCGTCGATGGAATCAAGATAGAATGCCACGGCGCCGGCGTTGTTCCAGGCAGCCCACTCGGAAGAGTGGTTCTCGGTGGCCCATTTATAGTATTTCAGTTTGGTGTCGTAGTTGTAGTTGATATAGGCGGCGTACATCAGTTCGTCGAAGGAGAGCTTGGCGGGGTTGAGGGAGGCTTGCTTGGCCAGCTCGGGGTCGGTCTTGCGGGCCTCGGAGTAGTAGAGGGCTATCTGGGCGCGGCGCAGGTTGGGGAAGATGTCTTCTTTCAGTTCAGTATAGGTCTCGGCCATGTTGCGGATCATCTGCTCGCGCTTGAGCACGTTCTGCTGGGTTTCGACGATGTTGATGATGGCGTGTTTGTCCTGAATCTCGGAACCTTCGACCATCACCACGAAGTGCACCCAGTCCTCGCCGGCGGCACGGTTGGTGATGATGAGTTTCTTCAGCTGCTGGTACTTGTAGTATTCCACATCCTGGGGTTTCACCTTGGCGCGTTTGGCCATGATGGTGAGCACCTCGTCGAGGATCTTGTTGAGCTGGGCGGTGGCCACGTCGGCGCGGTTCTTGGAGACGCCCACGTTGTTGGTTTCCTCGCCTTCGGGCGAGGCCCAGCCGGTGATGCTGATTTGCTTGGGCAGGCCCTGCTCGAGCATGATGCGTTTGAGGTTGAGGTAGGTGTTGTAGGTGTCGAACTTGCGGTTCATCTCGAAGTTCCAGTCGAGATTGGAGGTGCCGTTGAGGAAGTAGATGTCGGCAGTTTCCACAATGCCCTGGGTCTTGTTGTAGTTGATGGGGGCGATGGAGATGTTGCCCTTGATGTCGACCCAGGAGGAGGTGTTGTTCACTCCGTCGGAGAGGAGTACGGTGGCGAACTCGACACCGTCGTTGGTGTGGATGACGTCTTCCATGAAGCGGGCGTCCTCGTTGGTGTGGCCTGCTTTGTATCCTACGGGTGTCAGGGTGATGCGGCCGGTTTCCATGCCGGGTTTGAAGTCGAACATGTCGCTATAGGTAAAGCGGCCACCTTTGGCGTAGTTGATGATGGTGCCATCGCCGTCGACGCGCTCGCCCTTGAGCGTGATGGGCTCCAGCGGAATGTCACCGCCTTCCCACGAGAAGACGGGTTGCAGGAACACAGCGCAGCCTTTGTCAAAATATTTTTCGGGAATCTGACCCGTGAATTTCACCACGACCTTGTCGTCCATGGTCTCCACAGGGTTGGGGTTGGCTTGGTAGCGCACTTTGTTGCTGCCCGATTTCATTTTGGACAATCCGTTGCAGCCGGTGAGCAGCACCGAAGCAAGCATGAGGACGAAAAATGTTCTTCTCATTTTTATATTTATCTTTAGTTTATATACATGTTTATTAGGCACATAGGCGGTATTTACCCGCTATTGTGTGTCGTCTGTTTAACTTGCAAATATAGTATTTTTTTTTGAATTGGCGAAAAAAAATACCTTTTTGTTCATTCGTCGGAGTGCAAGTTATTGCGCCGAACTGCAAAATGCTTTCACCGGGCAGTGTTTGCATTTTTTGTTTGATGCTGTGGGCAGGAAGGGGATATCGCGGTTCATCAATTCGTTCACTTTCTCGCTGAGCTGTTGTTCAAAAAGGTTTAGTTTGTGCTTGGAAATGTTTTCAGGAGCATCGTTGTCGCCGATGTCCCAGGTGGCCATTTGCACATCCGAACGGAATTTGCGCAGCGGATAAATGCCTGATTTCACTAATCCGTCGTAGTTGTAGGTGCGGCAGTAGAGTAGGGCGTACCACATCAGTTGCAGCCATTTGCCTGGCATTGAGTCTTTTTCCTCGCCATAGGTGATTTCTTCGGCGCTCAAGCGGCCTGTCTTGTAGTCAATGATGCGCAGGCAGCCTCCCAGTTCGTCGATGCGGTCAATGGTTCCTTTAAGGTGTACGTTTTCAGTGAGGGCGAAGCCTTCTATTTTTTTCTCTACGCCTTTTACGATCAATCTTTCGCCACGCTTCAGCCGTGCTTTTTCCTGTGTCAGTATATGTTTGATTTGCGATTCTGCCACCGAGTATAGGAAACGATTGCGTCCTTCAGTGTTTCGTCCGCCGGAATAGGCGTTCTTGAAAGCGTCATTCATCAGTGCTGGCAGATTCTCCAATGCGTCGTCTATCATCTCCTCTTCCAGAGGTTCGTTCAGATGTGCGCCATAGGCTTTCTCAAGTACGGCATGAATGCAGCTGCCGAGTTGTGTGGCATCGAGGTCCTCGTCAATGGCTTTCCCTTGGTCTATCTTCAGAACATGTTTGTAGTAGTATTTTAGTGGACAGTCGATATAGTCGCTGAAGCTTGTGGGAGATAGGCCGTCTCTGCCCATCTCGGACAGGCGTTTCATGATGTTGTCGTTTTTCTCCACGGCTCCTGTCGGATGAGGAGCGGTCAGTTGCGTATTGGCTTTGACCGAAATGTGGTTTAGTTCAATATTGAATCGTGGGGCGAGTTCGAATTCCACTTGTTTGATAAAGCGGCTGGGTTCGCCTTTGCCCATGGCTTCGCTTTCCGAACTGAAGAACAGATATACCTCTTCGGCTCGTTGTAGCAGACGGTAGAAATGATAGGCATAGACCTTGTCTTTTTCTATATATGTGGGCAGTTCGGCTTTGTTTTTGAGGAAAAGCGGGATGAGGGTGTTGCCCCCTCTGCCACCAGGCAGAATGCCTTCGTTGGTCGAAAGCAGTATGACTCGCTTGAAGTCGAGGTTTCGGGTCTCCAGCATGCCGAGGATTTGAAGTCCTGTCAGCGGCTCCCCAAGGAGTGATATGCTGTGGCGGGTGGCTATGCGGCTATAAATCCTCTCGAGGGTGTCTACATTGCCCACGGTGTCCGGATAGGTGGTGAGTAGTTCCTCCAGATTGTCCAAAATCTCGGCCAGGCTGCCCATGGCTTGTTTCTCTTTGTCGTTGTCCTCCAGTAGCTCGTTTTCGAGAATGAGGGAAGCAAGTTTTCGGAAGATGCCAAGGCACTCCTCTGGAGTGGGGACGGTGTCGGGAAAGAGGAACCTGATCTTTTCAATGTTTTTTGCGTCAATGCGCTGCAGTAGGGAGGCAATCTCGTCTCTATTGCAGCGGATGCGGCTTTCTTCTCTCATCAGGTATTCCAGTCTGCGACGCACTCCGGGATTGTCCAGTAGGAGGTTTATCGAGCGGTCGGATGTTACGTCGATGATATCGCTGTGATAGTAACCGCGGCTGCTGTGCTGGTGGTAGAGCGAAAAGATTTTCTTGATGAGTGCGTGTACCAGACTGTCGGCGTAGGCGTAGCCCATAGTGATGTTGACATTGTATTTGGGTGTCAGGTCTGGCAGGGCGTTGAGGGTGGGGATGAGCAGCTTTTCGTCGGCCAATACCAGGGCTGTGCTTTCGGCTTCGTTGGGACTTAGCCATTGTGGGTGTTCGGATAGCAATTGTCCGGCATATTTGCATTGTAGGACATTTTCCGGACAGTCCACAATAGTGATTTTCCTTTTGCCTGATTCAAATATCGACGGCCCCTTGGGTTCCAGTTCGGGGAAGTCTTTCATGTGTTTGTCCAGGAAGAAGCCAGCTTCTTTTTTCTGGACGGGGTCTAAGTAGTAAATATCGCTGTCTGTCAATAGGTGCCCGATGCCGCGATGAACATACTCTCCGATGATTTTTTCCTCGCATTTCGACAATGCATTGAATCCGATGAAATAAATGGCGCTATAGGGGCAGTCGTTGGCCAGTACTCCGATTTCTTCTGCCACCTTGCGGTAGGCCATGCCGCTGTAGGCTTTCTTGTCCTCCTGCAATTTCTTCCGTAGTTCCACATAGTATTGGTACAGCGAACGGTAGAACTCCAGGTAGTGCTTCTGGAACTCTGTCAGCGGCTTGCCGCTGATGTCCCATTCGCCTATGTGTTTCAGTTCGTATACATTGTCGAAGATTATCTTTGCGTCGACCATGTACTGGTCTATCTCCGAAAAGTCTCCCATCATCAGCTCGCCGAACGAAATGAAGTCCTCGAAGGTTTGGTATTTGCGCTCCGCCCCTCCGATGTGTTCATGTATTTTGTATAGCTCGAAGAGTAGGAACTCGTTCTGTACAATTTCCAATCCGCTCAGCTGTGCAATCAAGTCGTCGATTGCCATCACCTGAGGAAGGAATGTGGCTTGCCCCTGGATGTTGAACTGCTTGGTGAAGAACCGCTTAGAGCGGTTGTTGTTGAAGACCACCAGTACTTGGTCGATGTCTTTGGGGTGGTCTGCGATGATGCGCTGTGCTATTTTTTTCAGGAATGCTTCCATAGTCTTGCTTTTTCAAGGGTTTCGGGTTTGCCCACGTCGAGCCAGTGTTCGGCGCTGTGTCGGTAGCAGCCTATTCGGTGGCCTTTGGTCGACAGGCATATGTATTCATCGATGAAAGGGTAGGGGTGGTCCGCCTCGGGCAGCAGCGGAAACAGCTCCGGCGACACCACGCTGATACCGCTGAAGGCCAGTCCGCCGGGGTCGTCGGCTTCTGTGCGTCCGGTGAGATGTCCTTTCTCGTCGAAGCGCAACAGGCGTTTGGTGACGCGCTGGCTCACGCAGAGGGTCACCAGGTTGCCCTCCTCGCGGTGCCGCCGTTCCACGTCGCGCAGGTCTATCTCCGACAGTATGTCCACATTGTGCACCAACACGTTCTCCCTCCCGGAGAACAACGGTGCCGCCTTCTTCAGCCCCCCGCCGGTGTCCAGCAGCAGCTGGCGCTCGTCGCTGATGTCGATGCGTGCTTGCCACTGGTGCGAGCCGATGAAGTCGATTACCTTCTCGCCGAAGTGGTGCACGTTGACCACGATGTGCCCAATCCCGGACTCCTCCAGCCTGTGGATGGCCATCTCGAGCAATGTCACGCCGTCAATTTCCACCAGTGCCTTCGGCCTGTCGTTCGTCAGCGGCCTCAGCCGTGTCCCCAGCCCTGCAGCAAGTATGAATCCTTCCATGTTTTATGTTTGTCCAATTGAAATGCAAAGGTACGCTTTTTTGCGCATTCTGCAAAAAAAAATTGTGGCTATTATTAACAGTGTCCAACAAAATATGTCGCAGTGCGCGAAGTTGCGGTGAAAAAAGTTGTAGCATAGTGTATTCGGTGTTGCCGATAGAGAATAAAAAGAGGCCGTTTTAAGACCTCTTTTGTGGAGCTGGGCGGACTCGAACCGCCGTCCAGACAAGTAACAAATCTGCTTTCTACATGCTTATCCGGTGGTTGGTTGTCGGGGTGGCTCCGGACATCGGCACCCAAGGCCACCCGTAGTCTCTAAAGTTTCGCCCGCAGGTAGAGACGTCGTGCAGGCTATCCCGTCTTTATGAGCACCTCCTGGTCAGCAGCCGACGGTCGGGGCGGCTGGGAGATGTCCCGTCCCTGCGCCTTGCGCGGGGATTAAGCCGAACTTACTGTTCTTCGGTTAGGCAGCGAGAGCGTAGTTGTTTTCGCCAATTATCTTTTTGCATCTGTGGTCAAGGCTTCTGGTGCGTCAGCCTGCATGCTTACAAACCCATTATCCTTGCTGTCAAAACCAGGCAGCCCCGGACGAACCGTTGGATAGGTTGATAAGTTGATATGTTAAGAGCCCTCGTTTCAGAGAGCTCTTTCTTTTTTGTTTGGCGGTCCGGACGAGACTCGAACTCGCGACCCCATGCGTGACAGGCATGTATTCTAACCAAACTGAACTACCGGACCGTTCAGGTTGCTTTTTCCTTTCAAAAGCGAGTGCAAAAGTACGAACATTTTCCGAACTGGCAAAATATTTTTTTGTTTTTCTGTGAAATATTTTTTAATGTATTGGTAATCAATAATGTTAAAATGTGTATTTCTTGGAGGAATAGGCTCTTTCGTTGCTGCAAAATGTCCATCTAGGGGTGCCTTTTTCGGGAAAATTGCCTGTTGTGTCTCTGCAAATATGATGGCGGCAACTCCGCCTCTGCGGGGGGTGGCAACGTCCAATTGCGCGGGAGAAAAAAAGAAACGGAACCCGAAGGTTCCGCTTTGTCGTTGGGGTGGGAGGTGGGGCTCGAACCCACGACCTCCAGATCCACAATCTGGCGCTCTAACCAGCTGAACTACGCCCACCATGCAACGTGATTCACCGTGGTGAAATCGGGTGCAAAGGTACAAACATTTTCCAAACTGGCCAAATATTTTTTTATTTTTGTTTGTAAGCTATTGGTTTTTAGTGTTGTTTTTCTTCGCTCGGAGGCCCGAGAATTTCATCTCTTTGTCACCGAGGAAGCACGAGAAGGTGATTTTTTCGGTGTCGGCGGTGCCGTTGAAACGGGTGACGCGGTACTTCTCGTAGGGCTTGCCTTTGGAGGTGGGGACGATGCCGTTGCCCTGCAGGCGGCCGTCGGAGAAGGTGAGGCCGGGGATTTCCATGTCGACCTTGACGGGCATCATTCGGGCGAACTTGACATTATACATGTAGAGCACAATGGTGCCCTGCTGCGTGCGGGCCAGGCGCACGTCGACGTTCTTGCGTGTGTAGCCGTCGATTTCCATGGTGCCGATGTAGCTCTGTGCCGATGCTGCGAGGCCGAGGAGGAGCAGCAGGAGGGTGAGGAGGGTTTTCTTGATGTTCATTTCCAGAGTTTTGTGTGGTTTGCGGGATGAAATTCTGTGTGCAAAGATACGTTTTTTTTCTGCCGTGTGTGAAATTTTTTGTACTTTTGCAGCCGATTTGATGAACAGAACCGTTAGAAACTGGATGGCATGGCTGCTCGTTGCGGCCTATCTGCCGATGCTGCTGGCATCGGTACTGCATGTTCATCATCAGCCTGTTGCCGAGGAGAAGGCCTGCTACGACTGTGCCCATCACATCGCCCATCCGGCCCACTTCGGCGAGTATCATTCTGCGGAGCAGACCTGTCTCTACTGCCATGTGCTGACGATGCCCAACCTGGCGTTGGCCTTGGCGACGGGGCTGGTGGTGCTCATGGCGGCGGTGCGTCTTGTCGCCGCCGTCTCGCGTGTGTCCTGCACCCAGCGTGTTGGGACACAGCGTCTCCGTGCCCCTCCCGTTGGAGCGCCGGCCTCTTGCCGGCAATAATCGCGACGTCACTGGCATTTTTTGCCGGCGGAAGGGATAACGGCAGCGCGTGGGTGCCGGCAGGATGCCGGCGGTCCATTGATGCCGGCAAGATGCCGGCGGTCCATTGGTGCCGGCAAGATGCCGGCGGTCCAGCGTTGCCGGATAATCGGAGTAAAAGATATATTACCAGATGAGTGAACTATTGTTGATGCTCATGCTGTTGGCGTCGCCGCCCGACAGTGTGAAGAATCTTCAGACCGTGACCGTCAGTGCGCGGTCTGGCCAAGCGGTGACGAGCACGCAGAATGCCGTGCAGGTGGATGCCTCCTATTTGGAGGAGCACTTCGCCGGCAGCCTGATGCAGAGCCTCGAGGGCATTCCCGGCGTGAAGGCCGTCAGCATTGGCGCCGGCCTCTCCAAGCCCACCATCCGTGGTTTGGGCTATAACCGTATGGTGGTCAGCCAGGACGGCATCAAGCACGAGGGGCAGCAGTGGGGCGACGACCACGGCCTCGAGGTGGACCAGTTCGCCGTCGACGCCGTGGAGGTCATCAAAGGCCCTGCCACGCTGCTCTATGGCTCCGATGCCATCGGCGGGGTGCTGAGCCTCAGCGGCAACCGCCTGCCATGGGTGCCTTTCGAGGTGTCGGCCACCCTCTTCGGCCGCAGCAACAATCTGCAGGGGGGCTTCGCCGCCCATGTGGCGGGACGTCGGGGCGGCTTCTTTTACAAGGCCAACCTGACGCTGAGCGACTACGGCGACTACCGCGTGCCGGCCGACAGCATCCAGTACTACTCCTATTGGATACGCCTGCGCGACCAGCGTCTGCGCAACACCGCCGGCACCGAGCGCGACGGGCGTCTGATGGTGGGGTGGACCAACAACGAGAATTTCCGCACCGACCTCACCGTCAGCGATGTCTACGCCCGCAGCGGTTTCTTTGCCGACGCCCACGGAATGGAGGTGCGCCTGTCGCAGATCGACTACAACCGCTCCCTGCGCGACGTGGACCTGCCCTACCAGTGGGTGAACCACCTCAAGGTGCAGAGCCACACCACCTATCAGCTGGGGTTGGCGTCGCTGGAGGCCAACCTGGCGTGGCAGCACAACCTGCGCGAGGAGCTCTCCGAACCCCTCTCGCACGGCTACATGCCCACGCCGCCCGACAGCCTGGAGCGGCGCTTCGACAAGCACACCGTCAGCGGCACCCTGGGACTGCGCATGCCCCTCGGCGAGCGCCATGAGCTGAGCGCCGGCCTCGCCGCCGAGCACCAGCGCAACCGCCGCGAGGGGTGGGGGTTCATCATTCCCGACTTCGAGAGCACGTCGATGGGGGTCTACGCCCTCGACCGCTGGACGCCCACGGCGGACTGGACGCTCAACGGCGGCCTGCGTTTCGACCATGCCGCCATCGCCATCCACCCCTACTGCGACTGGTACCGTTCGCCCGTCGTCGGTGGCGACTCGGCCTTCCTGCAGCGGTCGGCCGAGGCGCAGCGCCACTTCGGCAGCCTGACGTGGAGCCTGGGCGCCAACTGGCACAGCGGCGACTGGATAGTGCGCCTCAACGTGGGCAAGGCTTTCCGTGTGCCTATAGCCAAGGAGTTGGGGGCTGACGGTGTCAACTACCACATCTTCCGCTACGAGCAGGGCAACGCCACCCTCGACCCCGAGCGCTCCTACCAGCTCGACGCCGGTGTGGAGTGGAGCCGCGGGGCGCTGACCGTCAAGGTGGACCCCTACTTCAACTATTTCCCCAACTATATCTACCTCAACCCCACGGCAGACTACGTCGAGGGCCTGCAGCTCTACCGCTACACGCAGACCGAGGCCCTGCGCTACGGTCTGGAGCTCGAGGCCGCCTGGGCCTTCGCGGCGCATTGGGAGGCGTCGGTGCGCGGCCAGTACTGTCGTTCGCGCCAGCTGAGCGGCGACAAGCGGGGCTACACCTTGCCCTTCGCCGTGCCCCCCTCGGCGGATGCCGACATTGCGTGGCACTACGACTTCCACGGCTGCGGCAACATCGGGCTGAACCTCCACGCCGTGGCGCCGCAGAACGAAATTGTGCCGCCGGAGAAGACCACGCCGGGCTATGCCACGGTGAACCTCTCGGCCTCGCACCGCTTCGACCTGCGCAGCGGCCGGCTGGCCGTGGCGCTGCAGCTGAACAACCTGCTCGACGCCCGCTACTACGACCACACCAGCTACTACCGCCTCATCGATGTCCCCGAACCGGGACGCAACATTTCCATTAGAATAAAGTATGAATTTAAAAAACAAGTAAAAGAACCCGAATTATGAAACAATCCATCGTGAATCTTTTAGCAGTGGCCCTGTTGGCCACAACGTGCGGCGCCTGTGGCGACGACGACCGCGACCTCGACAAGCCCGCCATCACCACCGAAGGCATCGTCGCCTCGCCCTCCGACTGCGACGCCTACCGCCACGGCGACACCATACATGTCTGCTACCGCTTCACCGACAACGTGGAGCTGGGCAACTACAACCTCGAGATCCACTCCAACCACGACCACCACACCCACAGCACCTCCTCCGTCGACTGCCCGCACGAGGACGAGCATGAGCACGAGGCCGTCAACCCGTGGGTGTTCAACCAGGACTACCAGATTCCCGAAGGGACGAAGGACTATGTGGCCGAGGTCGACATCGTGGTGCCGCAGGATGTCGACGAAGGGGAGTACCACTTCATGCTCCGCGTCACCGACCGCGCCGGCTGGCAGGAGCTGCGCTCCGTGGCCATCTTTATTGCCCACCATAAACGCAGCCGCACGGATATTATTGTACCCCGGGGCGGAAAAAAGCAATGCCGCGGAGCCAGTGCTCCGCGGCATTGCATGCTGTGCCTGCGTCGGCTGTAGGGGTTCTTCGCAGGCGTGGTTCCCCTTGAGGGGTCAATACTTGACTGTGGGTTCCATCTCTTTGGCTTGGGCCACCATCTTCTCGATCTCCTTCACCGAGGGGATGCGGTTGCAGAGGTTCTTCTCGTCGTTGATGGCAACCATCTTGGCATAGAGGTTGGCGGGCACGCGGTGGCGGAACTCCTTGATGGTGTCGACACCGGCAGCCTCCAGCAGTTCGGCGAACTGGCCGGCGACGCCCTTGATGCGGAACAGGTCGGCATGGTTGGTCCATTTGAGGATGAGTTTCTCGCTGATGCCAGTGGCTTCGGCCATCTTGCGGCGGCCGCTCTTGGTGGCGCAGCGGGTCAGCAAATCGTCGGTGGTGTTCACACCGGCCTCTTTCAGCTTGGCGGCGTAGGCGGTGCCAATGCCTTCGATGTCAATAATCTTGTAAGCCATAATATAAGATGTTAAAATGTTCTCGTTGCTTTTATTTGGCGTCGCGGCCGGCGCGGATGGCCTTGATGTTGGTCTCCACCACGGCGTCGCCCTTGCGGCCGAAGATGGCCTTGATGGCCTTTTCAAGCTCCTCGAAGGCAATCTCCAGGTAGGGGGCGGCAGCGCCCAGCAGCACCATGTTGCCGCGGGCGTTGAGCTCCTTGGCGATGGCGTTGGCGTTGAAGCACACCAGCTTGGGCTGCTTCTTCAGCTCGGCGTACACCTTCTCGATGTCGGGATAGTTGCTGATGTTGACGAAGGGGTCGCTGTTGGTGATGACCACGCCGTCGGGGGCCAGGAAAGGCAGGTAGCGCAGGGCCTCCATGGGCTCCGAGCTGAGGATGATGTCGGCCTTGCCTTCGGGGATGACGTCGGCGAAGATGGGGTCGCTGCTCACGCGGAGGTGGCTGAACACCGAGCCGCCGCGCTGGCTCATGCCGTGGATTTCGCTCTGCTTGACGTTGAGGCCCAGGGTGAGGGCAGCGTCGCTGATGATTTTGGCCACGGAGACGATGCCGTCGCCGCCTACGCCGCAAAGTATGATGTCTTTCTTCATTGTTTCTATTTTTTTGTGGGAGTTAAAGAAGTTAAAGGGAGTTATCGCGCTTCGCGCTGGTAGTTAAAGACAAATGCAAACAGTATGGCGGTATTGTCTTTAACTTCTTTGACTTCTTTAAATTCTTTAACTACCCAGTTATCTTTTTATTTGTTTGCTGCAATACGTTTCTTGTTCTCGACGATGCAGACGCGCTGCGGGATGATGACGCTGACGCCCTCGTAGGCGATCTCCTCTTCGAGGATCTTCACGAACTCGTCGTGGTTCTTGGGCAGCGGCACGATGTGGCGGATGTGCTTCTCGTCGACGCCGAGGCCCTTGCAGATGTTGAAGAGCTTCATGTTGGCGCTCGAGGGCTGGCCGCCGGTCATGGCGGTGATGTCGTTGTCGAGGATCATGATGACCACGTTGGCCTTCTCGTTGACGCAGTCCAGCAGGCCGGTCATGCCGCTGTGGCCGAACGTGCCGTCGCCGATGACGCCGATGGCGGGGAAGATGCCCATCTCGGCGGCACCCTTGGCCATGGTGATCGAGGCACCCATGCAGACGGTGGTGTCGATGGCACCCATGTTGAAGCCCAGGGTGTAGCATCCGATGTCGCCGAAGACGCGTCCGTTGGGATACTTCTTCATCACGTCGATGACGGCCTGGTAGCTGTCGATGTGGGGGCAACCCTGGCAGAGGGCCGGCGGGCGGTTGGTGACCACCTCGGGCACCGACGGGCCTTTGGGCATGGGCTTGCCGAGGGCGGCAGCCACTTTTTCAGCATTCAGCTCGCCGTCGCGGCGGATGGTCTCGTCCAGGCGGCCGTGCACGGGCTTGCCTTTGCCCAGGAAGCCTTTGATGTGCTCCTCGACGAAGGGCTGGCCGTCCTCGAGCACGAGGATTTCCTGCACCTCGTCATAGAGCTTGTTCAGCATGTTGAAAGGCAGGGGGTACTGCGTGATTTTCACCACGGGGTAGGGGCACTTGCCGCCGGGGAAATTCTCCTGCAGGTAGTTGTAGGCGATGCCGGTGGTGATGATGCCGCGGCTCTTGTCGTCGCCGGGGATGTACTTGTTGAAGCCGCACTCCTCGCTCATCTTGGTGAACTGGGGCTGCTTGTCGATCAGGTCGCGGTAGAGGCGCTTGGCGTTCACCGGGAGCAGCACGTAGCTCTTGGGGTCGCTGGGGCTGCTGAGGGGGTTCTGGGCGCGGACGGGCTTGCGCTCGACGCCGGCGCGGCTGTGGGCCAGGCGCGTGGGGATGCGCATCAGGATGGGGGTGCCCAGCTGCTCGCTGAGGTCGTAGCCGGCGAAGACCATGTCGTAGGCCTCCTGCTGGTTCGAGGGCTCAAGCATGGGGATCATGGCCCAGTGGCCGTAGTAGCGGCTGTCCTGCTCGTCCTGGCTGGAGAACATCGAGGGGTCGTCGGCCACGACGATGATGACACCCTTGGTGCCGATGATGGAGGCGTTCATGAAGGGGTCGCCGCAGACGTTGAGGCCCACGTGCTTCATGCAGGTCATGGCGCGCTTGCCGCTGTAGGCCACGCCGATGGAGGCCTCGAGGGCGGTCTTCTCGTTGGCGCACCAGTTGGCCACCACGCCCTGTTCCTTGGCCTGTTTGCTCTTCATCACGTATTCGGTAATCTGGGTCGAAGGTGTGCCGGGATAGCTGTTGATGGCGCTGCCGCCGGCATCGATAAAGGCTTGTGCTATTGCCTCGTCGCCCAGTAAAAGGAGTTTTGACATAATTTTATGGTTTTAATTAATAATATTACAATTAGATTCGTGAGTGCAAAGATAGGAAAAAAAAACGACATGGAAGAAAAATTTTTTATATTGTATCATAAGTTATTGACGGACAGGTTGCTTTCCTTGCTTCTCCCCTCCGCCGCCCCGGCGCGGAGCCTCCCCCCGGCGAGGGTCGCTCCCATAGGCTGCGGCCTCGGGCCGAAGAGGCCCCCGCTTCGCCCCCTCTTCGGCCCTTCTCATATACTTCTTATATACTTCTTATATAGTTCTTATATGCGGTATATAAGAACTATATAAGAAGTATATGAGAACGATATAAGAACTATATAAGAAGGGCCGAAGAAGGGGCGAATCGGGTGCGAAGAGGGTGCCTCCCGGCGGGGACGCCCGGCGGGGGGCGGGGCGCGGGGGGAGCGGTGGAGGGCGGGAGTCGGGGCGCGTTTGTTTTTTCCGACGTTTGCGGTGTTTTTTTTTTGGCGATTTGAAAAAAAATTTGTTGTGAAATAAAAAAAAATGTATATTTGCAGTCGATACCCAAATGGCAGAAAATGGAAAAAGATTCTGACCTACAACGTTTTGGGCGAATTCCTCCTCTCGTCCTCGAATCCGTGGCATCGTCATGGCACATGTTGCACGCCGACAGGACTGAAAACGATAAAAAAATCGCTATTTATCAAATAATAATAAATTCTTGTTGATTTATTATATATTTGTTTGCTTTTTTCAATCATTTTTACCTCGACAAACAGTGAAAAAAAGACTTAAATGTTAAAAAAAGACAGATTAATCCACAGCGAAACGGCAGCCGTTATTTGAACAAAGAACATAAATTTAATTAGAGAAATATTCAAATTCACCTATTTATTAACCAAAATTTAAAACCCATGAAACGTTTTTACAAGTTTCTGATGCCATTGGTCGCGATAGTGGCCATGGCATTGCCGGCGAACGTGGCGGCACAGAGTACTTGCGACTACGGCACCATCACGGTGTCGAACGCAGATACTTCGACCACCACGACGAGCTTTTTCCCGGCCTACGCTTACTACAACTACAGCGTGTCGGAGCAGCTCGTGCCGGCTGACCGCCTGGAGGGTCTCGGCGAGATCCACTCCATGCAGTTCAAGCCCTCCACCACGACGGCGGGCTCGCACTACAACAACTGCGAGATCTACCTCGGTATGACCACGCAGAGCGACCTCAGCGCCGGCTGGATCCAGGACAGCACGATGCACCTGGTGTTCACCGGCAGCTTGAACTACACTACCACCGACTGGCAGACCGTCACTTTCGACTCGGTCTTTGCCTACGACGGCTCCAGCAACCTTGTGGTGCTGGTGCGCCGCAGCCACGGCTCCTACGCCTCCGGCTGCGGTTTCCACGCCTACGATGCCGGCCCCAACATGGGCCGCTATGCTTACACCGACGGTGGCGCCATAGCCTTTGGCTCCATTCCCGGCAGTGCTTCCAGCGGCACCTCGTCCAATGTGGCCTGGTATCGCTTCAGCGGCTGCTATATCCCCGTGTCCTGCGCCCGCTTGTCCAGCGTCAGCACTTCCAACCCCACTCCTACCGGTATCACCGTCAGCTGGGTCGACACCCTGAACAGCGGTGCCACCTACACCATCATCGACATGGGTGACAGCTCCGTCATAGCATCCGGCGTGAGTGGCTCCACCACCGACATCACCG
>CALGCG010000120.1 GCA_937884485.1 uncultured Bacteroidales bacterium | reverse complement strand
TACCTTCACCGTCAAGGGTCAGAAGGGGACATCTGTGCAGATCCGCGTGGGCGAGATGCTCAACGATTCGGGCCTGGAGACCCGCGGCAACGACAACCCCGAGGGCTCCATCTACACCATCAACTACCGCTCCGCCAAGGCCAAGGCCTACTACGTGCTGAAGGGCGACGAGGCAGGGGAGTTCTACTGCCCCACCTTCACCTTCTTCGGCTTCCGCTACCTGGAGATCACCGCCACCGAGGACGTGGAGTTTACCGACGTGGTCTGCCCCGTCATCGGCTCCGCCACCCGCGAGACGGGTAAGATGGAGACCTCCCACCCCGTGGTCAACCAACTCATCTCCAACATCATCTGGGGCCAGCGCGGCAACTACCTGTCGGTTCCCACCGACTGCCCGCAGCGCGACGAGCGTCTGGGTTGGACGGGCGACACCCAGGCCTTCTGCGGTACCGCCGCCTACAACGCCATGGTGGACGGCTTCTTCCACAAGTGGCTTCAGGATGCCCGTGACTCCCAGAACGAGGCGGGCGTGTATCCCGACGTCATCCCCACCGTCCGCGTGGTGGGCTTCGGCGGCGCGGCCTGGAGTGACGCGGGCATCATCGTGCCCTACACCATGTGGAAGATGTACGGCGACGTGACCATCATCCGCGAGCACTACGAGTCCATGGAGAAGTACATGGGCTGGCTGGAGGCTTCCAACATGAACGCCCCCAATCCTCACTACGGCGACTGGCTGGCCTACGAGGGCACCGACGCCCGCCTGATCTGCGTGGCTTACTATGCCCTGGATTGTATGTACATGGAGGCCATGTCGAGGGCCATCGGCAAGGCTGACCGCGCCGAGCACTACAAGGCTACCTATGCCAAGGTTCGGGATCACTTCCGCACCCTGTACTGCGACGCAAACGGCGAGCTGAACCCCGAGAACCGCACCCAGTGCGGCTACCTGCTGGCTCTGCGCATCGGTCTTTTGGACGAGGACAAGCGTCCCGCCGCCGTGGCCGCGCTGAAGCAGAAGATCATCGACAACGGCTACAAGCTCTCCACGGGCTTCGTGGGCACCTGCATCCTCAATGAGGTGCTGGCCGAGTTCGGCGAGAACAATCTGGCCTACTCCCTGCTCCTGCAGACCGAGAATCCCTCCTGGCTGTACAGCTTCTACCAGGGCGCTACCACCATCTGGGAGCGCTGGAACTCCTACACGAAGGCGGACGGCTTCGGGCCGTCGGGCATGAACTCGTTCAACCACTACTCGTATGGTGCTATCGGCGACTGGTTGTATCGTGACGCTGTGGGTCTGCACGAGACCTCGGCAGGCTTCAAGACTATGGCTATCAAACCTCACCCCGGAGCCGACTTTACGCAGATGCGTGCCGAGCAGATGACTCCCTACGGCCGTGCCGTGGCCGAGTGGCGCAAGCAGGGCGAGGAGTTTACGCTCGATGTAGTGATCCCCGTAAATACTACGGCCGAGGTATATGTACCCTCATCGTCACAGGATGCTGTGATGTTGGATGGCGTGGCTGCCACATCGTCGCAGGATGTGAAGGTTAAGGGTTATGATGCAGGCTACACCTTGATTGAGGTGGGCTCGGGCCATTATACCTTTACGGCAAGGTAAATACTTCGATAAAAAAAAGAGGTTGCCCCACGGGACAACCTCTTTTTTTGTGCATAAAGCGATTAGTAGGTCATTGTAACCTCCAGCTCCTTTGCGTGGTCGATCATCTTCTGCAACTCGCTCTCGCTGGGAACACGGTTAACCAGGTTCTTCTCGGCATTAACCTCCTCCAACTTCTTCTGAAGGTTAGCAGCTACACGATGACGGAACTCCTTAACAGTATCTACACCTGCAGCCTCCAACAACTCCGAGAACTGAGGACCAACGCCTTTAATACGGAATAAATCTGCGTGGTTGGTCCAACGCAAGATAAGTTTCTCGCTAATTTCAGTCTTCTCAGCAACCTCCTTACGACCTTTAGCAGATGCACAAGCCTCTAACAAAGCCTCAGGAGTATTGATACCAACAGCCTCCAATTTCGCAGCATAAGCCTCGCCTACGCCCTCGATGTCAATAATCTTATAAGCCATAATTGTTTGGGTATTAAACAAGTTAATAAATATGTTTCACTTTACGGAGGGCAAAAGTAAGGAAACTTTTCGGAACAAGCAAGAAAAGAGCGGGCAATGTTTGTCTTCCACTGAAATGAATGGCATTTTCCTTGCCCAACCCCTGCGGAAAACCCTTGGAAAATCACCAGAAAAAGCCCCTGCAGAGTACCTCTCAGAGACACAGGTGGGACACCCTCAGAGACACAGGTGGGTCTCCCTCAGAGACAGAGGTGGGTCTTGCTTCGAGACACAGGTGGGTCTCACGCGGAGACACAGGTGGGTCATTTCCGAAGACACAGGTGGGTCATTTTTAGGCACACCGATGCGCATCTTCAATCTCCTTCAATAAGTGGTTGCTGAACGCGATACTTCGTTGATTCTCAACTCATCCCGGACTCACGTGTCCGAGGAAATGGGGTTTGATACTTCGTTGTCCCGTGGGACTCTTTGGGTCTCTCCCTATTCTTGAGTGCAAAGATACAAAGAAGTTTTTCTTTTGACGATATTTCTATTTATGATGCTTTACAAGAAATTGGAGAAGAAATTGGATGCTTGTTTGTATTCCATTCTAATTCTGACGATAATGGCAAAATTCAAAGAACTATATCTGTATACGATTTGCAACAGTATTGTAATGATTGTGGTTATAGAGGAGAATTTGCAGACAAATGTCCAAAGTGCGGTAGTACAAGTATAACAAATGGTTATGGTGAAGATACATTGATTTTTGTAACTTCAGATGAGCTTGCATCCAGCGGTGTTCAACTCGTAACCGACACTGATTCTGTTAAAAATTGTTTTAAACTTGAAGCTGGAGACGATTTAATGACTGCAACTATTCGAAATTGTAATCCTAATGGAACGGATTATATTTGGAGATTTTCGCAGAATATTAAAGAAGATATGTCGGATGAATTGGTTAATAAATTAAATTCTTATGACGAACTATATAAAGAATATTATAACAACTATGAATCAGACGTAAACGAAGAGTCGTTAAATAAATATAACTCTATTGTAGAAAAATATACTACCTATAAAAAAGATTTGCAACAAATAAAATCACCAATTGTTGGATATTCGTCTTTGATGAATGCTTATTATAACACAATTGATTTAGCTATATATTTAAAATCTTCTCTTATGCCAAGCGTTGAAATGGAAAAAACTAGCGCTGAGGAACAAGCAGAATTATTAACTTCTTATTCTCTTTCTCCTGTTGCCGTTACCGATATGGATAAAGTTTCTGAAGCGACAGTAAAAAGTACTGTTTTGTCAATGGCAAAAATTGTCGTTAAATCTACATACAGAGTTCAGATTAATAATTCAGAATATAATAAGATTACAAAAATTTGGACAGGCAATTTCACTATTACCAATTATTCTGATGAAAAAGATAC
This sequence comes from uncultured Bacteroidales bacterium, assembly GCA_937884485.1. Classification (GTDB taxonomy): domain Bacteria; phylum Bacteroidota; class Bacteroidia; order Bacteroidales; family P3; genus Colimorpha. The sequence continues at coordinate 2,688 of CALGCG010000120.1, read as the reverse complement.
TTTTGTCAGCGACAATGTATCTATAGAAGTAAACGATAATTTAGAAACATTCGTTAAGCAGAAAATTGATAAAACTTTGAATAAAGAAGATTCAGATGATTTAAGTATTTCCGGTCTTTTCGAAAAGGAATATGATGATTTTTGTGAAGAATTAAAAAAATACGCATTAAATCCTTTGGTTAGTTTTCGTGATGCTTGCCAATCTTGTATCGATATTTTAATAGAACAAGGTGTAACTACCGACTCTATTTTGTCTGATACAGATGAAAGTTCTGATGGCAATTTATATGAAAATTTATATGTGCCTTATTACGATAAATTAAAAGCTATTGAAGCAGAAATAAAAATTAGAGAAGATGATATTGCTATAATATCTGGCGTATATGATTTGGATGGCAATTTGAATTCTGAAGGCTTACAAACAATTATTGAAAAGTGTAGAACTAAAATTCAGGATGCGCTTAATTTTGAAAAATATTTAGGAGCTGAATTATGGCTGGAATTTTGCGCTTATCGTAGAGAAGACAAATATTCAAATGACAATTATATATCTGATGGATTAAATAATGCTGAATTGTTCGAAAAGGCATTAGAATTTTTTGAAGTGGCAGAAAATGAAATTTATAAATCTGCTGAATTACAGCATTCTATTTCTACATCATTAAATAATTTATTGATAATTCCAAAATTTAAGCCATTAGTTGATTATTTTAATGTAGGCAACTGGATAAGAGTAAGAATCGATGACAAGATATATAAGCTAAGGTTATTGGAATACGAAATTGATTTTGGTAAGTTTGATAATATTTCTGTCGAATTTTCAGATGTTTCAAAAATAAAAAATGGAGTCACTGATGTAAAAAGTGTTTTTGAACAAGCGTCTTCTATTGCTACTTCTTATAGCTCTGTTCAAAGACAGGCAAGCCAAGGCGAAAAAAGTAATTCTGTTTTAAATAATTGGGTTGAGAATGGTTTCAACGCAACAAATATTAAAATTGTTACTACTGATAATCAGAATCAAAAATGGGATAAAAACGGAATTTTATGTCGTGAGTTTGACCCAGTTACTGAAACATATAGTGATGAACAATTAAAGATTGTTAATTCTACTATTGCGATAACAAATGATAATTGGAATACTACAAAAACTGCAATTGGTAAATATTATTATATTGACCCAAATACAAAAGAATTGAAAAGCGCTTATGGCGTTAACGGCGAAACAATAGTTGGTAAATTTATTTTGGGCGAAAAAATGTCGATGCAAAATGAGTCTGGCAGTATGGTGTTCGATGGAAACGGAATGACTATTACGAGTGTTACTGACGACGGAGTTGGCACGATGACATTTAATGAAAATGGACTTGTTGTAAATCACGGAGATAATACCGTTACAATTAGTCCTAAATCTGAAGAGGTCATGAATATTACCAATGGAGAAGATAAAGTTTTTGAAGTTAATGAAAATGGTGAACTTAGCATTAACGGCAATATCATAGCTCGCAGTTTAAAGTTAGAAAATGGAGTTACAATTGATTCTGGTGTTATTACAGACTTGGCTACTGTTGCTACATCTGCATCTTATGCTGATTTGATTGATGTTCCAACAAAGCTGAGTGATTTTGAAAACGATGGAGTGTTTATTACTAAGGATGCCGATAATTTGACCAATTATTATAAGAAATCAGAAACTGGTAATTTGCTAAACTTAAAAGCAAACAAAAGTGATTTAGCAGCAGTTGCGACATCTGGTTCTTACACAAATCTAATTGATATAGAAGAATTAAAATCTTGGGTATTAGAACAAATTCAGGCCGCAATAAATCAGTAGGCAAATTAATATATGATTTAATAGAATTAAGGTGACAAATATGAAATGTGGTGCAATATTTTCTGGTTATGATGCACGAGACTATAAATTAGTATGCGCTGCACAAGATTATAATTTCCCTGAGAAGTTTGAATTAAAGACTGTTAGAGTTAAGTGTCAAGACAATATCTCTTCTTGCGTGGGACACGCTCTTTCTAGCATTCTTGAATACTATAATAATAAACAAAATGGTAATCCCTCTGAAATGAGTGTTGGTTACATTTATGGTAATCGAAGTACTTCTGAATACAAAGGTGAAGGCATGATTATGCGTGATGCTTTGGAGGCGGTCAGAACTTGTGGTGATGTATACAAAAAAGATTTTTGTCATGGAATTGTTGATAATGTTGAAGTTCCAGATGTAACATTTTTGTATGAAATGCAAAAAGATGAATTGCACGATAAGGCTTATCCCCATCGTATTTCTCAGTATTGTAGGGTTAATTCCGCCAACGCTATTAAGGCTTCTTTGTACGCTGGTAATCCAGTTCTTATGGCAATGATGTGGTATGACGATATGGAAGTTGTTGATGGTGTTTTGACCACTTCTTATGTTGGCGAAGCTGGTGGACATTGTATGTTTATTTATGGTTGGAATGAAACTGGCTGGCTCGTGCAGAATAGCTGGTCGGAAGACTGGGGAGTTAATGGTTGCTTTACCCTCCCCTATGAAATGCCTGTTGAGGAATTTTGGACTCTAACTGATGATATTATTGAAGGTACTTATGTTAAGAAACCTTTCAAATCTAAAATTGGCAAGATATTTGCTAAGGTGATTAACAAAGTGGCTAATAAGGTTGGTGGCTAAATTGATTTAT